>JAUWND010000006.1 GCA_030612835.1 Candidatus Methanophagales archaeon
ACTCTTCTGTGTTCCCCATATTTAGTAATAGGGAACACGGCTAATAAAAACCCTTTTGCTTTTACAATTTATTAAATGCTAAAATCTGGCTGATAATGTAGTTATGGTATTATATGTTCCCCATATTTGGTCGAAGTTAAGGTTACTATTGAAACTACATTTGCATTTCCAATTCTTTCCAATTCAATTTTAGAGTCAAAAATAATATACTTTGCGTATTGAAATTTACATTTCTTATCATCTAATATAACCGAATTTATTTGTTGATTTGTAGCAAGTTCTTCTCCGGCTATCCCTATCTTCCCTAAACTGCCAATACAACAAACTAATATAGAATTTTTTGGAACCTTCCGAGCGATCCGCTTTCCATTTTTATTTAATTTTATATTAGAATCAAAAATTGGTCGAAATCCTTTTAGTTCGTCAGGTCTGATCCACGGGAAATCCCCATTTTCATAATACCTCTCATCTTCTTTTGAGGGGGTATTTCCTGTTTCTATTCTGGAAAATCTTTTTAACCTATGAATTCCCCACCCCTCCGGAATCTCCCCAATCCATTGAATTCCGTAATCTTTGTATTCTGGATATGGCTTGAGTTTCATCTTATCACTTCCCAATGTCCGCCCTTAGCAGGACCTACTCTTTTAATAATGCCTAAATTTTTTAATTTCAAAATATTTTTATCAACAGCGGTATTACTAATATTTAATATTTCAGACATTCTATTTTTAGTAATTTTTTCATCTTCTAAAATTAAAAGGGCAATTTTTAACTGATTTTCTACCAACTTACTACCAACCTTTTCTACCAACTTACTACCAACCTTATTTTCCAACAGAGTTAATAATCCCTTTCTTGTTTTACTTATTGTGCCAAACTCTTCGGGTTTTAACCATTTAACAAGTCCGCCGGGATTAAAAACAACTATTTTATTTGTGACTTTTATTCCTTTTATTTCGCCGCTGTCTGTTACTCCAATAAAAATTCTACCGCCTTGGGAATTGGAAAAGGCAACCATCTCTTTTGCAAGGTTTTTATCAACGTCCTCTTTAAATTCCACAAAGAAACTTTCGCCCGTTTTCAGGATAAGTTCAAAATCTTTATCATCCATTCTACTACCCCTCTCCAAATAATTCTTGAATCTCACCTGTAACCTCTTTAATATCCTTTTCAATCTTTTCCAAAGGTCTTGGCGGTTTATATTTATAGAAATATTTTGTGAAGTTGATCTCATAGCCAATCTTGTCATTTTTCCTGTCCATCCAGGCATCCGGATAATAAGGCTTAACCTCTTTTTCAAAATACTTTTCAATATCCTGCTTCAATGGAATCTTCTCAGAATCTCTTAAATTTGAGTCTGGCAACTTATTGCCTTTTTTATCCGGAACATAATCAGCAGAATCGTCATGCTCGGATAAAGCAAGAATAATATTTTTTATAAAATTTGGTGATAAATCAAATCCTTTCAACGCTTCTTTAACTCTGGCTTCAAATTCATCCCAGTTCTTATATAAATTATTTTCAATCGCTTTTAAGGCATTAATAATCTCTTCCTGCTTCTTCCTGCCTTCCTCTTCTTCTTTCAGTTTTAATTCGGGATTCTTTTTCTTACTTTCTGCTAATTTCGCAAATGCTTTAACAGAATAAAGGTTCTCAAGTCTTTCTTCGGTGACTTGATAATTCAACTGCAAAGGTCTTTCAACAATAACTTTAGTATAGCCAAACACTTCATTATCGAAGATTTTACAATATTTGTTTTCTTCAAAATCATCATACAACCCAACAATCTCCTTAATATCGTCAGCAGAGAGATAATTCCTTTTATTCCCCAGACTTTTCCGCATTTTCAAAAAGAAAGTGGTGGCATCAATCAACTGTATCTTTCCGACTCTTTCTGAAGGTTTCTCATTGGTTAATACCCAAATATAGGTATGGATGCCTGTATTGAAAAACAATTGATCAGGCAAGGCAATTATAGCTTCAACACAGTCCGATTCAATCATCCATTTTCTTATATCGCTTTCTCCCTGCCCTGCATCCCCCGTAAACAATGGTGAGCCGTTTGTAATCACAGCAACTCGTGATTTCTCCTTTAATTTCATCTTAGAAATCATGTGCTGCAAGAATAACAACTGCCCGTCATTTATCCGCGGTAGTCCCGCACCAAACCTTCCTCCAAACCCCTTTTCGGCTTCGTTTTTTACTGCATCTGCATCCTGCTCCCATTTTCTACCGTAAGGAGGATTAGAAATGATAAAATCGAATTTATCATCATGGAATTGGTCTTTTGAAAGCGTGCTGAAAGGACCCCTGATATTCTTATCGTTCTCTCCTTTCATTAGCATATCTGCCTTACAAATGGCATAAATCTCCGGATTAACCTCTTGTCCAAATAAAACAACATCAACTTCCTTATTTATACTCGTGATAAAATCTTCACAACTTGTGAGCATGCCCCCTGTACCACAGGCAGGGTCATACACGGTTTTGATAATATTCCTCTGTTCCAGATTCTCGCCATTCTCAACAAAAATTAACCTGGTCATTACATTAACAACATCTCTGGGTGTAAAGTGCTCTCCTGCTTCCTCATTTGACTGCTCTGCAAACTTTCTTATTAACTCTTCAAAAATAGTTCCCATTTCATGATTAGAAACAATATCCGGATGGAGGTCAACTTTTGATTCTGAGAATTTTTTAACTAGCCGAAATAAGAGATCTGCTTTAGCCAATTCTCTGATACGCTCTTTAATTTTAAAATTCTCAAAAATATCATGAACATTGCCGCTAAAACAGTCAAGATAATGCATTAAGTTCTGTTCAATATGTTCCGGGTCTTCAAGCAACGCTTTAAAATCGTATTTTGAATAATTATAAAACCCTAATGGATTCCCCGTTTTATCCTTTGCAACACTTAGAAGAACAGGTTCCAGATTTTCAAACTGACCTTTGTACCTATTATAAGTTTCAAGAACTGCTTTTTTGGAATCACTTAAAGCACAGTCAAATCGTTTAAGAACGGTAAAAGGGAGGATTACTTTTTGATATTCGTTTCTTTTATATACGTCTCTCAGCAAATCTGCCAGGTCCCAGATAAAACTAATCTTTTCTTGAAAATTACTCATTTACCCGCCTCACTACTAAAGAAACATTGTGTATGCTATATGTGTAAATATTTGTACTCAATATAAATCTCAGATCGTGTATCACGTTTTTTTACGTGTATGGCTTGGCGCATACAGAAATCCTTACCCTTTTGGGTTATACACACTACCCAAATGAAAGCCTATTTAAGCAGGTGCTTCCATTATGTGCTTGATGATGGTATTTAAAGCATTGAGCTGTAAAACAAGAATAGATATGCTAAAGCTTTTGATGATGGGTGAGTATCACGTATCGATATTAAAGCGGTTAGTACCAGTACTCGAGAAAAGGGTGAAGGTAACAGACAATGTGGAAAATCACAAAGGGTAATTCCCACCCACAAGATATTGAGCATTTAACGCCAAAGTCGTTACCATTTGGGTTATAACTATTACCAAAACAGAAAGCTTTATATGCCTGTTTATTCTAACTACCCCAAGAAGGGATAAACAATAAAAAGATGATGAGAAACAGAAGTATGTGCTTTTACGCATTGCTATTTGCAAGTTGTTTTTTGCTATTTGCTGTGCCTGCATCGGCAATGGCGGAAGAAGAAGGGTACCCTATGTTTCAATATGATGCACAAAGGACCGGAAATGTAAGCGGTATAGCGCCAGAAACGGCAACAATATTGTGGCAGTCGGGCGAAAAAACTTCGGGTTGCATACAGGCAGGACCGATTGTTTCCGATGGCAGGGTTTACATCTCTACTTGGTGGTCTTCGGGCATGAACATTAAAGGAAATGGTACTGATGCACTCTATTGCATTAATGAGAGCACAGGCGAAGAGATCTGGAATAACACTGATGTTTATGGCGCATCCACGGCGGCGATAGCAAATGGGAAGTTGTTTGTGGGAACGCATATAGGGAACATAACATGTGTCAACGCGACGGGTGGAGATATAGAATGGAGTAAGAAGATAGAAGAGAACCCGTCGTGGAAGGGTGTTGCGTCTTCTCCGCTTGTGGTTGAAGACAAGGTGTATGTGTTAAGTTATTCAGATGGGACGCTCCATGCTTTCTCTTTCGATGGTGCAGAACATGGAAACTTCTCCACGGGCGGTGAGATATTCTGTTATGCATCGCCTTCCGCGTATGGAGATAAAATATACTTCGCTGGGAATAACGAGGGACAGCGTGCTTTATACTGCCTCGACTTGAACATGAGCGAGGAGGTTTGGAATTTCACGACAGAAACGGAGATACGAGGCTCACCCACTATTTGGGGCGAAGAGGAAATGGTTTTCTTTACTACTGAATACATCCCAATGAAAGAATACGGGATTTACGCTGTCAATATGATAACAGGCGAAGAGATCTGGAATGTAACCCATTATTCAACTTGGGCTTCTCCTGCATTGAGCAATGGTAAGCTATATATTGGCGGCTCTACTGTTGACACCACCTTCTATTGTTACGATGCGCTAAATGGCACGTTATTATGGAAGAACGAGGAGATGGGAGGATCAATAAGTTCATCTCCTGTTGTTGCCGATGGTAAAGTGTACTTTGGAACAAACGAGGTGGATGGTACGGTATATGCATTGGATGCCGAGAATGGATCAAAACTATGGAACTATACACTTTACATACCCGAAGGATTCGGCGGCGGATTTAATATAGCGTCACCTCCTGCTATTTCCAACTCCACCTTGTTTATAGGAGTGGACAATGTGGGTGTTCTTGCGTTTAGAGATGCTACCTTCTGGGACGGTGAAGTAACATTAACGGAAAACACCACCGTTAACGTGACCGCACACAACAGCGGAGAAAGCTACGAGATAAATCAAACAACCGCGTTAGGGGCGCTTGATGCCGCAGCAGAAGCAGGCGGGTTCAAGTACTCTATAAGCGATGAGTGGTATACGAGTTATGGTTCTTTCATGGTTGATTCTATTGCAGGGAAGGCAAGTGACCCTGTCACATGGGACGGTTGGCTCTACTGGGTGAACTATCTCGATGACCCGATGCCTGCGGTTGGTGCGAACCTGTATGAAGTAGAAGATGGCGATGCCATAACCTATTATTATGGTGGAATGAGCACAACACCCGATAACTCATCGATGGTGGTACGAATTCAGGTCCACCTGCCGTGACGACCGCAAAAAATCACAGATGCAAAAGGGAAAAAGTATGATGGGTAAACACTCGCAATTGGGTCAGAGTAGACTTACTCTTTCTCTTTTTCTCTTCTTTTTTATCTTTGTCTTGATCACCAGTGCAAGTTGCGCTCAATGGAACAGTGAGACCGGGGATGTATCCAAGAATTTTTACGTTGATGTTCATATAGACGAGAGCAAAGAGGTAGAATTCTGCGTTAACTCTTCTGATTTGTCTCATAACTGGTCGTGGTCTGTTAATGGCGAGGAAATAGAAGAATCAAAAGGTGTAAGCTCAAATTTATCTTATACCTTTGAAGAATACGGCATTTACAACGTCTGTGTTGTAGGAGTAGGAGTAGGCGTAGAAGTAGGGGCAACAACAGAACGTGCATGCTGGAACGTTACGGTTTCGCTCGTAATAGGAGAAGAGAACGATCTCCGCGAGTTGGAGGGACTTGAGGATTATACGTTCAAAATTACAAAGCGACCAGCGCGGATTGTATCCCTGGCTCCAAGCTGCACAGAGATGTTATTCGCAGTCGGTGCAGGCGATAGCGTTGTTGGCGTTACGGAATACTGCGATTATCCGTCCGAAATAGAGGATAAGAAGGAAAAAGGCGAGATTGTCGTTATAGGTGGCTATTCAACACCCAGTTTAGAAAGAATAATGGAGTTGGAGCCTGATTTGATAGTTGCCGCATATGGTAATCCATCGGATATCCTGTATTGGTTAATCGACGATAAGACGCACCCGGACATTGAATGCCCAGTTTACGCGCAAAATCCGAAAGAAATCGACACGATATTAGCTCATATGGACGTCCTGGGCACGATAACGAAAAGCAATGAAACTGCATCTTCGCTACTTGATGATTCAAAATACAAGATAGCCGATATAGAAGAAAGAACGGAATTATTAAAACCCGAACAGCGACCACGGGTTTTCCGACCTTGTCCCGGATTTGTGACTTGTGGTAACAATACCTTCCTGAACGATGTTATATGGACTGCAGGAGGTGAGAACATTGCGGCTAAATACTTCGCAGGGTGGGGTGCGTTAAAGATAGAAGACATAATACACGAGAATCCACAAGTGATCCTGTGTCCGGCTACAGAAGAGGGAGAAAGTCTTGCATATGTGCAAATAATTGGTGAAGAGAGACTGAAAGAGGTGGATGCAGTAAGAAATAACAGGATTTACTTGATCATAGACGGTTTAATCAGTAGACCTGGTCCACGAGTAGCAAAAGCAACAGAAAAAGTACTGGAATACCTATATGGGCTTTTTAATATCCCTGAAGAGTGCAGTACAGAAATAAACGGTGCATATTTCGGTGTTCCTAATTTCACTCTCGAACTCTCTGCGAAAGAGAACATCGCTCTACGGCTCAATATCTCAGCAGGTAACGGGTCTGAAATGGCGATTGTTCCTGAAATGGTAATTGGGAACTTTGTACGTATAGAAGTTAACGAAAGCGAAAGCGGGCATTTAGAAACAATAGACACAGTTGTAATAAGCATAGGCTACGATGAGGTCGAGTTAGAAGAAGCGGGCCTGGAAGAAACCCGCATAATGATTTGTTATTATGATGCAAGTGAAGAAGAGTGGAAACCGGTAAAAACAGACGTCTTTACTGAAGATAACATAGCATCAGCGGGATTTTCTTGTCTAAACGAGGGTATTTATGGATTGACATTTACTAAGAATGAATGAATAGATAAATAAATGAATAAATAATTAAATAAATGAAAGAAAAGAAGAAGGTTTTCTCCTCTTGGAGCGGCGGAAAGGATAGCAGTTTAGCATGTTATAAAGCACTGGGGGACGGGTTTGAGGTACGGCATCTCTTGAATTTGCTATCAGAAGATGGTAAAAGGGAAAGAGCTCATGGTACTCGCCCTTTTTTATTGCGATTGCAATCAGAAGCTATGGAGATACCAATAGTTCATGTAAACGCTTCATGGGGCGAATATGAAAGCAAATTCAAGCATAAGGTAGGCGAATTGAAGCGTGAGGGCGTAATGGGCGGCATTTTCGGCGATATTGATCTGATAGAGCATAGAGAATGGGTGGAGCGAGTGTGTACTGATCTCGAAATCGAGCCTATCCTTCCTCTTTGGGGTCTTGCACCCGAGGATATATTGCTCGAGTTCATAGATGCCGGATTCGAAGCAATTGTAGTGGCAACGAGGATAAAGCAGGAATGGCTCGGTAGAAAATTTGATAGAGCTTTTATAGCAGAGTTAAAGAAATTCGAGTTCCATTTGTCCGGTGAATCCGGCGAGTATCATACTTTTGTAATTGACGGGCCTATTTTCAAGAGGCGGATAAAAGTGAGTGATTTTGAGCAGGTGTATGTGAACGGGACATGGTTTTTGGACATAAAAGCAGGAGAGCTGGAATGAGCGCAAAAACAGGTTTTCTCGTTGCAGCTTCGGTATTACTGGTGTCAATCACCATTTGTACCTCCTGTGCGGGTAGCAACCTTACTCAATGGAACAGTGTGACAGAAGATGAACCTGATATTCCGGTGGATATTCATATGGGCGAGAGCAAGGATGTGGAATTCAGCGTTAAATCTTCTGATTTGTCTTATAACTGGTCGTGGTCTGTTAATGGCGAAGAAGTAAAAGAATCAGAAGGAGAAAGCGCAGATTTATCTTATACCTTTGCAGAATATGGCATTTATGACGTCCGTGTCGGGGGGCTAGGAGAAAATGGAACAGAGGAAGCCACCTGGGACGTTACAGTTTCGCTTGTAATAGACGAAGAAAACGACATCCGCAAGTTAGAGGGACTTGAAGATTATACGTTCAAAATATCAAAACGACCAGAGCGAATTGTATCTATGGCGCCGAGTGCAACTGAGATTCTATTCGCCGTTGGTGCTGGCGATAGCGTCATAGCTGTTACAGATTATTGCGATTATCCGCTAGAAGCAATAAAGGAAAAGAAGGATAACGGGGAAATAAAATCGATAGGCGGCTATTCAACGCCAAGCCTAGAGAAAATAGTGGATTTAGAGCCTGACCTAATAGTCGCAGCTCATGGTAACCCATCTGAGCTTTTATATTGGTTGGTGGACTCTAATGTGCACCCGGGCATTGAATATCCGGTTTATGCACAGCATCCGGGTAATATCGAAGATATATTCGCGCATATGGAAATCATTGGTGAGCTAACGAAATGTGATGAAACAGCATCTTCAGTCGTGGCTGAGCTGAAAGATGACCTGCAAGAAATAGAAGAGAAAACGGAATCCTTAGATGAGGGGCAAAGACCACGAGTATATTATGCTATGGGTTCTATTCTCTATACCCCTGGTGAAGGTACATTTCAGCACGAGGTTATCGAGATGGCGGGAGGAGAGAATATAGCCGCTAATTATCTCGCTTCCTGGGGCGTGTTTAGTATCGAGGATCTCATAGAAGAAGACCCGCAGGTTATCCTTTATAGCGGTCATGGTAGCGAGTCCATTGTACCCGATCAAATAAAGAATGACGAAAGACTGAGTACGATAGACGCGGTAAAAAACGACCGAGTATACCAAATTAACGAAGGTGAAATATCAAGACCCGGTCCAAGGCTGGTAAATGTGACGAAAACTGTTTATGGACTTCTATATGATCTTTTTACTGTTTCAGATGATGACGATGAGGAGAGTGAAGAAGATGACTACGGTAGTGGCGGGGATAGCCCATCACATGAGCCGAAAAAACGAGTAATAAAAGCAGGAGAAGAGAAGACAATGATAATAGACGCTGTAGGCTTAAGAAACATCACAATAAAAGCAGAAGAAGAGGTAGAATTCATGAATATCTCTGTAACAGTATTAAATGATTTGAATATCGTTCAGCCACCTGCAATAGTTTACACCTGTTTCAATCTCAGCATGGTCAATCAAACAGGAAGTATCGAATGGTTCAAGTTGAACTTCAGCGTGAATAAATCATGGGTGGCTGCTAATGCCAATAATAACACCACTGCAATTTCCCTCTTCTGCTATGATTACCACAATGATTCATGGGTCGAACAGAATGCAAGTGAAATAGTTTTAGGGGGTGGCAAAGACAAGGTCTATTACACAGCGACATGTCCTTCCGTGGGGACATTTGCTATTTGCACCATATCAAAGTCTAAATCGAAATTAGAAAGTGACGAGTTACAAATGCCTACTCCTACAGTTACATTAACGCCTTCAGCAACGCCTATACCCATCTCAGCACCTACTTCCTCCCCTGCCGCCACACCTACTCAAAAGCCATCTCAAACACCTGAGTCACCCGGATTTGAGGCGGTATTAGCAGTTGTTGGATTGCTTGCGGTAATGTATCATTTAAAAAGAAACAGGTTTGTTTAAAAAGTCATAAACTATTTTAAAATCCAGACAGGACAAGAGGCAGTAACAATGAATATTTACCACATAAGCTATACGCAAAAATTCGTGGGTGAACGGATGGCAATGCTATCTTTTAAGGGCTGTAACTTCGATTGTACGGGCTGTATCAGGAAAAGAAATGAATACGACCTCTATGCGGAAGAAAAGAGATATATTGATTGGAGTCTCGAGAATATATTAAAGGAATTGGAAGAGTTGAATCCTCATAGGATCTATCTCGGTGGATACGAGCCTACACACGATCCCGACTTAATAAAAGAAATCAGAGAAACGCCAAGGAAGGCAGAATTTATCGAAATTATACCTCATGGAAGAAAATCAATTATTGACACAGATTAACGCAGATTAACACAGAAGAAATTAAATCCGTGTAAATCTGTGTAAATCTGCGTCCTAAATTAAATTGATAGAAAGTATATTTTATATACAATGAAAAAAGCAACCGCAACGCAGTTGAGTAAATTTGTCCACTGGAAGATGGTTATGATTTACTTAGTTGTACTTTTAGGCTTGAGTATCGTGCTGACAACGGCGATCGGACCAGTATATGTGCCGCCACTGGAAATTATCGCTTTGGTGGGGAGTAAATTACATCTCTGCGAGATCTCTTCTATATCGCACGAAACAATAATCTTCCGGGTAAGACTACCGCGGATACTTTTGGGTTTATTAGTTGGGCTCTCGCTGGCAACTGCCGGGACAACGCTGCAAGGACTATTTAAGAATCCTATGGCGGACCCATACATAATAGGGATAGCGTCTGGAGCCGCGGTTGGTGCGGTTCTCGCGATAACATTCATACCCTCTTTCTTCTCGATTTACACTATACCGATAATGGCCGTTGTCGGTGCCATGTTCGCTACTTTTTTGGTCTATACCATTGCGCAAGTAAGAGGAAGAATACAGGTAGATACTTTGTTGCTCACGGGAATAGCGGTTTCGTTATTCTTCGGTGCTATATTATCTTATATGATGTTTCGGCATAGTCATGACCTGGCGGGGATCTTTTTTTGGACTATGGGTGGATTCTGGCTCGCTAATTGGACACAGGTGGAAATAATAGTCTTACCGGTTTTAGTTTGCTTCTTCTTGATTTATATATTCGCAAAGGATCTAAATGCAATGCTCTTAGGGGAAGAGACCGCACAGACACTGGGTATAAATGTAGAGAACGTGAAGAGAATTATGTTGGTGCTTTCTGCATGTATTACCGCAGCGGCAGTTGCATTCGCAGGAACTATCGGATTCGTTGGCTTGATAATACCGCATATTACGAGATCACTCGTTGGGCCGGACCATCGGATCCTTTTCCCGGCTTCTGCATTAGTAGGTGGGATTTTCCTGATGTGGACGGACGCATTGGCACGTTTATTGGGCGAAATGCCAGTGGGTATAATCACCGCTTTCTTTGGTGCGCCCTTCTTCATTTATCTACTTAGGACAAGGAAAAGCGGATATGGGTCAATGTAGGCTCAGGGTACAAGAGCAGTTCCAACCTCGCCACATCCGAATGAATTCCGAAGCTTCCTTGTTGTTTACCTTTTCGCCGCACTTTATCGGTCTTCCTCCAATATATTGTTGATTTCCTTCATCATCCTGGGATTTATTGATACTTCCAGTCCATAAGAAGTGGGTTTTGAGATCAAATAGCCAGTTTTAATTAACATTTTGAGAGCTTTCTTTATATCTCCCCTAATGCCTTTTGGAAAACCTTTAATGACATTATCTTCTGAAGTATGTCTGCGCCCAATGTAAAAATTACGTCTGAGCTTCAGAAGAATTTTCTTCTGATATTGGGTTAGTTCTCTTTGTGTCATTTTTTGGGGTATATGTGATTCTCAGTTAGGGTATATTTATTCAATAAGTTTAAATGTATCAATGGCATAATAAATGTATGGGGTGATAAAAACGGCGTTAAAACATCTATTTGGAGAAACACCGGTAGTAAAGATACTGGATTTTTTGATAGACCATAAAGGCTATGAGTATTCTAAGATGGAAATTGCAGATAACTCGGATATCGAATGGGCGTCATTTAACGGGCATTGGATTCTATTAGAGGAATGGGAATTGGTGAAAGGGAGCAGAAAGATAGGAAATGAAACACGGTATACTTTGAATGAAGAAAATACGATAGTAAGAAAATTACTTGAATTCGATCATGAAGCGGCAATGTATATGTCAGAAAGGCTTGCAGAAAAAGAAATGGTGGATGAGAAAGTGCATACTGTGGAATTAGAGGCAATTAAAATTCAGGGATAATAAAAATCGAAATAAAAAACACAACTCGCGGATATACCCCTAAAATCAAAAGGATTCCCGGAAAAAGTAGAATATAAACTATCTAAAGAACCTATTACGAAAAAAGGTCGAACTTACAGGTCTAATATTGTACCAGTTACATCAGGAGCTTCGGAAGTCTAAACTTGCTAGCTTGAACAGCAGGACTGCACCGGGGCGTGTGGGACACCCCTAAAAGTCGCGGTAAAGGTAAGTATAACCCGTGGGACATATCCTGCGGGTGCGTGTAGCTATTGGGACGACATATACTACAATCGGAACTGTGTGGATATAACAAATGTGGATCAGAGCATAATTACGAAGCTAATAACGAAGATAGTGACCAGGTAACACAGGAGTAAATCAACGGCTTCTGCACCTGTTGCTCACTTTGTGCCGCTGCAGTGGCAGTTTATAATTATGTAATCTTTCCCTTTATTACCCATTTGGATTGCACTTGTTATCTAAAATTAGGGGTATTTATATACCGCTCTCTCTTGTAGGTATGGTAGCGGGACATGAAGGAAGATAACAAAAAAAGTGTTGCCGCCCAGATGTATGGTCGTTTAATGCAAAAACGGGTGCTGAGAATGGGAATAAATATTACAACGGTCCTGCAAGCCCACCGTATTACCAGCTCTCAACGCCTGCTTATGGTGACGCCAAGATATTCTTTGGAATGAGCACGGGCGCCAAGAAAGGGCACGTCTTTGCGGTAAGCGCGAATGATGTAACTGTTAAGGTCTGGGAGAAGACGATAACTGAGAACGAGCAGATAGATACGCCGATAACATATGATAACAACAAGATCTATTTTGGGACCTGGAATGGAACAGCAGGCATGACCTATTCCGGCACATACTACTGTCTTAGTGCTGCGGATGGCACAGAACTCTGGAATTATCCCGCCACAGGAAACAACGGCTACTACTGGGCTGGCGCGTGCATAATTGACGACTACATCATCTTTGGTGATTGTCTTGGCAATATAACATGCTTGAATAAGAATACCGGCGCTTTAGTGGACGAAGAGAATCTTGCAGCGGTTAAGTCCATCACAGGAGCGATCAAGGCATCAGTTACCTGCAATGCAGCCGGCAGCAGGATTTACTTCTCTGAGGGATATACCAATGGCAGCACTCTAGGCGGACGTCTATGGGCGTACAACGTTAACAGAACGACCGGAGACCTCACCTATGCATGGCGATGTCCTCTTAACACGATCACAACGTCCACACCGGTAGTTTATAATGGCCGCATCTACGTTGCGGATGGCAGTTACCAAGCCAACGGCAGGCTCTATTCTATCTATGAGTCAAACGGCACGATCGAATGGTATTACGAAACCCCAGACAATAACGGTAATGGTTCGCCCGGTATAAAGGCGTCTCCAGTGATTTCTGTCGCTGGCAATGAGCTTTACATTTACTTTACTACAAACTGTGAGAACGGCAGGCTCTATTGCATAAATAAAACCGGCCAACTGTGCTGGTATTACGAACCTATGGAATCGACGGGGAGTGGAGAATACATCCTCCAGGGTGTTTCTGTCTACAGCAATGGGGGCGACATGCGCGTCTTCTTCGGAAACGATGCCGGGACTCTATATGCACTCGATAAGGGCATGTGCGGGGATGTGGATGCAAATGGCGATATAAGAGCGAGTGATGCACAAAAGATATGGAACCGAGCAGAAAACCCTGATTCCTTTCTCGATAGCCCTTGGGCTGCTGATGTCGATTGCAACGGCGAAATAAGTACAAGCGATGCTGAAATGGTCTGGATGCGTGCGATAGATACAAGTTATGACTTGAATTGCTGCTGTGATGACCCTGATGGGTGAATAGCGAAAAAAAAGGTTGTAAGAGGTAAAAATGAGAGGGAAACGGGTGACAACTTCGCATTTTCCGCTGGCAATAGCGCTTTTGACCCTACTGCTGTTGAGCGTTGTGCCAGTCATAGCCGGTCCATCGGATGTATGGACCTGCTATCTCGAGCCGCAGGACAGCACAGGTGAATGCGGTGCTCTCACAAAAGTTTCTGTAAAGATCGGTATAACCAGTGGTACATATCCTGAAGGTATGTGCAGTTACCAGGACGATATATATTACGATCCGAATTGTGTCAACGTGAAAGATGTGAATCAGAGCATGAGTCCGTTCACGTTGAATGCTTGGCATCTTTATGGCAACTATGTCCGGATTTCCAGTATGAACGGTCTGACCGAGGTACCAACTGGAGTCTATACAATTGCTGTGCTCACTCTGGAATGCAACGGCAGCAGCGCACCATGTTCCTGTGACCTGACCCACCAGAATCACGAAGCTAATAACGAAGACGGAGACCCAGTAACGCAGGAATGGATCAACAGCACCTATACCTGCAGAACGGTAGAGAAGCCGGACTTAGTGATCAATAACTCGGTTAGCCTTAGTAATAGCAACTTCACGATAAATTACACCGTCACCAATATTGGCACAGGGCTGGCAAATGAGAGCACGACCTGTAAGTATGTAGACGGGGAACTCAAAGAGAGCCAGACCTGCCCCACGTTGAACCCTGGAGAGAGCCACAAAGGCACATTTAATCCCGAATCATGCCCATGTGGTTCAACCTACAATGTCACAGTGTGTGCAGATAGAGACAATGTAATCAACGAAAGCGACGAGACGAACAACTGCGCGGTGAACATTATAGAATGTCCCACCACCAAAGTGGATATCCGAGCGGATGGAATCGCAGGTACTATCTTTGGTGTATCCAGATACTCGATTTGTCCGGGTACAGTAACAGAGGACTGGTACACCATAACTAATGAGACCGCGATGGGCGCTCTTGTGATCTATTGCCAGAATGACGGGATCAACGTCCATATAATCATGACCGATTTGGGCGAATATTTGGTTCAGATCGGCAACGACTCGGCGGATAATAATAATTGGAAGTACGCGGTCAATGAGAAGGCCCCGCCAGTAGGTGGAGCTCAGAAGGCAATTGCTGATGGTGACCGGGTGCACTGGTACAACTACAATCTGCATTACTATGAGGTGCTCACCGCGCTTGACAAAACGGAACTAATAGTTGGTGGGAACCTAACAGCTACGGTTTCCTGGAAGAACATGACCGAAACCCACCTCCTGAGTGGTGCAAGTGTTTATGTTGGCGCTTTGCATCCCTGGGGACCTGAAACAGGAACACATGTGGGAACCACAGGTGCTGATGGTACATGCAGCTTTTCATGGTCTAATCCAGGTGAATGGGGTGTCTATGCCGTTGATCCAGTTCATGGCAGTGGGCAATACAATTGGCCTTATGTGACCTTCACATGCAGAACAGAAGGGATGCCTGACTTAGTGATCAATAAGACAGTGTCCTTTAGTGATAGCACCTTCACGGTAAATTATACAGTCACTAATATAGGAATAGGTAGGGCGAATGAAAGCACAACTTGCAAGTATCTTGACGGCGTGCTTATGGAAAGTCAGAGGTGTCCTGCGTTAGAGCCTGGTGAAAGTTACAACGGCGCCTTTGATCCTGAACCGTGCCCAGGTGGTTCAACCCTCAATGTCACGGCGTGTGCGGATAACCACAATGTAGTTAACGAAAGTGACGAGACGAACAACTGCGAGGGGAACATCATAACCTGCCCGTCAACTACGAGGGTGGACATCCAAGCGGAGGGTATTGCGGGCACTATCTTTGGTGTCTCTGGATACTCGATTTGTCCGGGCACAGTAACAGAGGACGGGGTCACCATAAACAACGAGACAGCAATGGGCGCTGTTGTGATCTATTGTCAGAATAATGGTATCAACGTCCAGATAACAATGGGTTCATGGGGCGAATATCTACTCCAGATCGGCGACGACCAGGCGGATATTAACAATTGGATGTATGCAGTCAACGAGGAGGCACCACAAGTAGGAGGAGCTCAGAAAGAAATTGTTGATGGCGACCGGGTGCACTGGTATAACTACAATCTGCATTACTATTCCGTGCTCACCGCGCTTGACAAAACGGAAATAGTGGTTGGTGAGAATCTAACCGCTAGGGTTTCCTGGAAGGCTATGGGCGGAACACACCCCCTGAGTGGTGCAAGCGTTTATGTTGGTGCTATGAGTCCCTGGGGACCTGAACCAGGAACACCTGTGGGAACCACCGGTGCAGATGGTGCAGATGGTACGTGCACGTTCTCATGGCCCACGGTAGGCACGTGGGGCGTCTATGCCATTGATCCAGTTCATGGCAGTGGTCAATACAATATGCCTTATGTGACATTCACATGCAGAACAGGGGGAAAGCCGGACTTAGTGATCAGCAAGACAGTGTCCTTTAGTGCTAGCACCGTCACGGTAAACTATACCGTCACTAATATCGGAATAGTTAGGGCAAATGAAAGCACAACTTGCAAGTATGTGGACGGCGTGCTTATGGAAAGTCAGACGTGTCCTGCGTTAGACCCAGGTGCGAGTCACAAAGGCACATTTGATCCTGAACCGTGCCCATGTGGTTCAACCCTCAATGTCACGGCGTGTGCGGATAACAACAACGTAGTTAACGAAAGCGACGAGACGAACAACTGCGAGGTGAACATCATAACCTGCCCGTCAACTACGAGGGTAGACATCCAAGCGGATGGTATTGCGGGCACTATCTTTGATGTCTCTGGATACTCAATTTGTCCGGGCACAGTAACAGAGGACGGGGTCACCATAAAGAACGAGACAGCAATGGGCGCTGTTGTGATCTATTGTCAGAATAATGGTATCAATGTCCAGATAACAATAGGTGCCTTGGGCGAATATCTACTCCAGATCGGCAATGACCCGGCAGATAATAATAATTGGATGTATGCAGTCAACGAGGAGGCACCGCCAGTAGGTGGAGCTCAGAAAGCAATTGTTGATGGCGACCGGGTGCACTGGTATAACTACAAGTTGAATTACTACGCGGTGCTCACCACACTTGACAAAACGGAAATATTTGTTGGTGAGACTATAACCGCTACGGTTTCCTGGAAGGGTATGGACGGGACACAGCCCCTGAGTGGTGCAAGTGTTTATGTTGGTACTATGGGTCCGTGGGGACCTGAACCAGGAACACATGTGGGAATCACAGGTGCTGATGGTACATGCAGCCTTTCATGGTCTAATCCAGGCGAATGGGCTGTCTATGCCGTTGATCCAGTTCATGGCAGTGGTCAATACAATATGCCTTATGTGACATTCACATGCAAAACAGGGGGAAAGCCGGACTTAGTGATCAGCAAGACAGTGTCCTTTAGTGCTAGCACCTTCACGGTAGACTATGCAGTCACGAATATCGGAATAGTTAGAGCAAATGAAAGCACAACTTGCAAGTATATTGACGGTGTGCTTATGGAAAGTCAGAGCTGTCCTGCGTTAGACCCTGGTGCGAGTCACAAAGGCACCTTTGATCCTGAACCGTGTCCAGGTGGTTCAACCCTCAATGTCACGGCGTGTGCAGATAACAACAACGTGGTTAACGAAAGTGACGAGACGAACAACTGCGAGGTGAACATCATAACCTGCTCGTCAACTACGAGTGTAGACATACGAGCAGATGGAATCGCAGACAATATCTTTGATGTCTCTGGATATTCGATTTGGCCGGGCACAGTAACAGTGGACTGGGTCACCATAAAGAACGAGACTGCGATGGGTGCTCTTGTGAGCTATTGTCAGAATAATGCTCTCAACGTTCAGATAGCAATAGGTACCTGGGGCGAATACGTGGTTCAGATCGGCAACGACCCTATAGACAATGATAATTGGATGTATGCCGTCAACGAGGAGGTACCGCCAGTAGGAGGAGCTCAGAAAGAAATTGTTGATGGCGACCGGGTGCACTGGTATAACTACAATCTGCATTACTATGAGGTGCTCACTGCGATTGACAAAACGGAAATAGTGGTTGGTGAGAATCTAACCGCAACGGTTTCCTGGAAGGACATAACAGGAACGCACCTCCTGAGCGGCGCAAGTGTTTATGTTGGTGCTATTGGTTCCGGGGGACCTGAAACAGGAACACATGTGGGAACCACAGGTGTGGATGGTACATGCACCTTTTCATGGTCTAATCCAGGCGAATGGGCTGTCTATGCCGTTGATCCAGTTCATGGCAGTGGACAATACAATTGGCCTTATGTAACTTTCACATGCAGAACAGGGGGGAAGCCAGACTTGGAAGTCTATAAGACTGCTTTTCCTACTGGGGGTACAGTAGGTACAGACGTAAAATTCAGCATAAACGTTACGAATACTGGTAACTGTACCCTAAATCCGGTGAGGGTTGTGGACATGTTGCCCGCAGGCATGAGCTATGTAGCAACAGGGACTACACCAGCACCAAGCAGTGTAGTCGGAAACGAAGTAACATGGAATAATGTAAGTTCTTTGGATCCTAGTGACTCAACTATAATCTCTCTTATTGCCCACATAGACGAAGGGGCTTCTGGAACATTGATAAATGACGTTACAGCTACAGGAACTCCGCCCTATGGTGCCGATGTTCACGATTCTGATACCGCAACGGTTACTGTGATGAACGTATCAATATCAATAAATAAATCATGCTCACCGACTATCGTAGCACCTGGTGGAATACTGACATACACGATAAGTTGCTCCAATTCGGGTGTGGCGAATCTAACGAATGTCACGATAACAGAAGACTATCCGGAAGGCATAACGTTCATCTCTGCCAATCCTGCTCCAGATCCCGGTACAAACAACATGTGGACAATAGGCATCCTCCCTGTTGGTGAGTTCAGAACGATAACAATAAAGGTAAAGGTCCCGGATTCGCGTGATATAGCCTTTACAGAGACTGGCAGCGTAACAGGCGAAGGTTTTGTAATGGTTAGCAAAGAGCTATCCACAAAGCAAGAGCCATATACGCTCAAGAATGTAGTTACAATCGAATGTGCCGAGACAGACCCTGTAACTGCCTCTGCTTTTACGACTGTGAGTGGCATGCCTGGAACGAGCTTAGAGATTACCGAGAGTGGCAGTGGCAACTACAAGTCCGAAGAGATCTTGAACTTAGAGACAAAGAACAAAAGTATCGGCCTTCAAAAGAGCACAGAAGCAGAATACCAACCTACTACCTTTAACTTCTCCGACAGCTTCTCTGTTAACTTTACTACCCTATGGAAGCAGGACATCTGTAGCAAGAACCTGGTATTGAAAGATGCAATGCACAAGAAGATAAAGGATGCCACCTACATTAAGGATGATACGATAACCGAAATGGGTGCGTATGGCACATCAATGGAATTTGACTCTTCTTTCTATGGTGCGGCACACATAGGCGCTGTATCAAAGGACATAACGACTTCAGAAGATTACATCGGCGAGTTTGAGCTCTATTGGGCGACAAGAGAAGAGTGCAGGTATCTATTCAACTGGAGCCAGGTTCCGGGAAACGATAGCGAGAAACTGATACGGTACCTCGTAGATGTTCTGGCTATCAAATGGGCTGTGAATGCAACCATCACCAAATCCAGTGACGACAAGATCATCCACATTTCTACCGATGGGCGCTCTGCCGAGATAGTAATGGGAGCAAATAATGAAACAGCAACGGTGAAAGTAGGTGCTGAGACAATATATGTTTTAGAGGTTAGAACTGAGGACGGCACGCTAAACGTATACGATCGCAGACTGAAAGAGATGTCAGAAAGTGTGAGAGGAGTGGGATATGTGATGGTGGATAATGCGCTATCCAAGGGTCAAATACAGGTCGTAGAGCATGGAAGCGGAAACTATTCTTCTGACATGGTTTTTGACTCACATCAGCTTGACAAGGACACAGAAGCCGAATACCTGCCCACCACCTTTAACTTCTCTGGCGATTTTGGTGTTAACTTCTCTTCTATGTGGGTACAGGGCATATGTGCCAAGAACGAGAAGGCAGACACTGCGATACACAAGAAGATAAGCGATGCCTCCTCTATGGTGGATGATACAAATGCGACTAAGTCCACGATGAGATTTGAATCGTCATTCAATGGCTCTATGCATATAGGTGTAGGAACAAATAACACGAAGATATCAGAGGATTACATTGGTGAGTTCTATGTTGTAGAGGCCATAGAAATACGTAACAAAAATGTGACCTCACAGAAGGAGAAAGAAGAAGAATGGATGGAGTGCCCCTAAGCTGCAAAAATATGCTGCACGCATCAACAGGACTAACCAGAAGAAAGCAGGTATTTGTTTAGCTACTTTTTATAACCACCGGATTACACGGATTTCCACGAGAAAAGGAATAATATTAACGTAGTTTCTGTACTATTTGACAGATCAACCTCATGCCCTACATTCTTTTTAGGTGTGCTGATAAACAAATAGCTTTATTATTATACATTCTAATATAGATAGTGAGAGGATGAGCATATCAGGATATGCATATTCGTATGCGCGGGTAATGTCGCGAATGAGCGATATTTTGAGTGAGGGGCGATTAAAAGACCTTATGGCTGTGGGGACTAAGGACGATTTTATATCTTCGCTGATGGATACCACGTATAAGGAGAAGTTAACAAAAGCGCCTTCGACAGACCTGCGAAATACAGAGCTGGCGCTTAAAGACGAGCTAATAGACCAATATTTAATGGTGCTGCGGTCAACACGCGGCAAAGTAAACGCTTTCTTCGAAGAACTATTCAGAAGATTTGAAGTGAACAATCTGAAAGCAGTTATCATAGCGAAAGCTACAGGTATATTAACCGAAAAGCCACTCTTCTTCCCGGTTGAAGACTTCTTTGGACGAAAGATGAGCGGATTGTTGGATGCGGATTCGATGAAGAATCTGATAATGCGATTAGAAGACCCGTACAAGCGTGTGTTGGAGGCGGTGCTTCCGGAATATGAAGCGAGTAAAAAGGCATTAATTCTTGAAAGTGCCCTTTACCAGGAACTCTGTGGTGCTATATGGGCGCGGATGACCGGGTTAGGTGCCAAGGATAGGGCGATAGTAAGAAAGATAATTGGCACTGAGTTTGACATCATAAACATCACGACTTTGTTAAGGTGTAAGGCAGCGGGAATAAAGGAGGCGGAGATGACGAAATACTTCTTACCATATACATATACCTATTCATTTGATTTCAATGCCGATAATGTAAAGGCTTCGATGTCCGCGGAAGATGCAAGTACAGTTGTCCAATTGTTGCCTCCTTCTGCATATAAAGAAGTGTTAATGGGTGCTATTCCCGAGTATGAAGAAGAAAAATCACTTATCCCTTTTGAACGAGCACTAAGAAATCTATTTTTCTACACTATAAAGAATACACTACGTGGCGCTCCTATCAATATAGGTACGATAATAGGTTTCCTTTACCTCAAGGAACTAGAAATAAAAAACCTTTGTACTATCTCTGTATGTAAAGAGAATGATCTATCGGCAGAAGAGACAATGGGGATTGTTATGTTATAAACTTTAACGGAGTATATATAATAGAACTACGATGCTTAGACCAGTGGAGATGCGGGAGCTGCGAATTGTCACCTTAGATGAAGATGTAGATCGAGTAATCAAGAGACTTGAAGTACTGGGTAATGTGCATCTAACAGATGTAAAGGAGTTCTTAGATGCATGGGAGGGGCTAATAGAACCCTCAAAGGCAGATGCGAAGCTGATAAAAAGCTCTGAACTATTGGCAAGGCTAGATAGCATAATCTCGATTTTACAGCCTGCGGAAGTAGAGAAGAAGAGCCTAAAGGAGACGCTATTTAAAGCGCCGGAAGAAGAGCAGATAGAGCGGATAAAAGTAGAGGAGCCAAATTTGGCTGAGATGGAGCGGGAGTTAGATAGCTTAGAGGCGACAGTAAATAAGTTAATAGCGGGTAATGAAAGTTCAAAAGAAGAATTATCAAATACAAAGGATATATTACGTGTATTAGCGTTATTAGACGATTTTGAGATTGATTTGGATTTCATAGGCGAAAAGGAATTTGTTATTGTGCACGCGGGCAATTTATCGAGCGTGAATTTGGAAGCGTTGAGATCAAATCTCGAAGCTGAGACCGGTGAAAATAACTTTATTGCTTCAAAGGCCATAACCGATGAAGTATCTTTTGCTATCATTGTGACCTTGAAAAGTGATAAGGATGCAGTAGCGAAAGTGCTGAGGGCTGCGGACTTTGAAATATGGCAACGACCTCCGCTGGACGATATACCTGAGAGAACAAAAGAAGCAATAGCGGCATTAAAAGCAAAGGTTGCAGAATTGGAGAGTGGTATAAACGATAATGAGCGCGAATTAGCGGTAATAAGAGATGAAAGGTTTAATGATTTGCTTGTGATGCATGAACTCGTGCAAATAGAGGAGAACCGGGAGAAGGCAAAGGTTCTTTTCGGTAAAAGTGCACGTACGCGTGTTATAGAAGGATGGACACCGAAAGAAGAGGTTGACCGGGTAATAGACGGGATAAATGATGAGACATCGGGATTTTGCGTTATCGATGT
The DNA here is from genome assembly GCA_030612835.1 of Candidatus Methanophagales archaeon. Taxonomy (GTDB): domain Archaea; phylum Halobacteriota; class Syntropharchaeia; order Alkanophagales; family Methanospirareceae; genus Methanophaga. The sequence continues at coordinate 22,423 of JAUWND010000006.1, forward strand.
GAAGGAGCCGAAGAGAGAGGACGTGCGGGTGCCGTCTTTACTGAACAATCCGAAAATCGTGAAGCCATTTGAATCGATAGTGAACATGTATGGTCATCCGTTATACAATGACATAGACCCAACGTTGATTACCGCTATAATGTTCCCTATCCTTTTTGGTCTTATGTTCCCGGACATAGGACATGGAATGTTTTTGCTTGCGATTGGTTTGGCATTGATGTTTGCTTTTAAGGGCTTGGGAAAGGAGATTAAGGGTGTGGGCGTAATATTAGTGTTATGTGGTTTTTGTTCGTTGATCATCGGCTTTTTGTTCGGTGAATTCTTCGGCTTAAGTGAGTATGCACACCATTTGGTTCATGATTCTATGGGCATGAGCATTCCGGAGATATTCGTCTTCGAGCCTTTGTGGTTCGAGCCGATCCCGAATGTGACAGTTATGTTCATCGTAACGATGCTAGTAGGGACGCTACACATGGGGCTTGGATTACTGCTCAGTGCGATAAACAAAGTCTCCAGTAGAGACATGTTTGGTGTTTTATGGGAGGCAGTAAAGATTTGGTGCTTGTTTGGGACTCTTTATTTCTTACTTTTGTTACTCAGTTCTTCTCTTGTAGGGGTAGACATAGGTATTGCGGTTTTCGTCGTTAATGTTATTTCTCATATTGAGCCAATGGCAGGTTTGATTTTTTTAGTAGCACTCCCGGTACTTATACTCTTCGCTTTCAAGGTTTTTTCCGAGTTGCGGCATGAAAAGCACGGTAAAGCGGAAAAAGGTGAGAAGCTGTCAGGCATGGACTATATCATCATTCTCATAGATGGATTAATAGATGCAGTGCTGGAGAATCTCTTCAGATTTCTTGCGAATATCGTCTCTTACGGCCGTATTCTCGCGTTAGCATTATGTCATGCGGCGTTAATGGAAGTGTTCATTCTTTTGGCGTTCATGTGTTGGGGTAGTATCGCAATAATCGGGCCGGTGATAGGTATTATTATATTCATTGCCGGGAATGCGGTAGTGATCGTGCTTGAAGCGATAATGGCAGGCATCCATACAATCAGGCTGCATTTCTACGAGTGGTTCACGAAGTTCTATGATGGTGGCGGGGTAGAGTTCTCGCCGTTCCGATTTAGTAGGACCTATACGGCACGAGAATGATGTGTGTGGTTTGATGTAAAATGGTAGCGATAAAGCGAAAGGGGATAAGAATAAAAGAGCTGGAAAACTACGGCTCTTCTCATCATCCGGCATATACGATAAATGTGGAACTAGATATAGACGTTAGTGAAAGCCCAGATACGCTTCATAAGCTTTTTAGTCAGTCGGGACTCATATCAAGAGAAACCATCCCTTTTGATGTGGTATCGGATTTCCGCGGGTCGGCAGATGATAAGCCCTTTTATTCCGCGGTCATCATGCACGAAGGCATCACAAAAGAATATAGTGTGGAGGCAAGAGACACTGGCGGTTCTACAAAGGCGGGGATAAAGTATGAGCCCGTAGTATATCCCGAAGAACTCCGTTTGATGCATCCTGCGGAGTTCGCTCAATTGGGTATGGAAGTCAGGGCTTGGGAACTACATAACTACAAGTATTATTTCTTGCGTTTCATCTCCTCTAAGCGGTATGAAAGTTTTAATATCCTGGTAAATAGAGTGGGGGCATTGACGCTAATAAGACTAAACCTTGTGGAATCAGGGTTAGAAGAGAAGAAAGCACCTTGTTCGTGGTATCAGAAGCGGCTTTCGGTCTTTGACGGGTTTAACATGGAGGAGGAAGTGAAGAAGGAAATTGATGCATGATACTAAAAGCAAGTCCTGAATTTGAAAAGCGAATAGGCATATGGTTTTACAGTACGAATTCGGAAGGAATAGGCGGAACGATAAAAACAATACCGGCAGACTTTAATGTTCGTGAAATCACGAATAGGACGGAGCGAGAAGAGGGGAAATACCTGATTGCCGAATTGACGAAGGAGAACTGGGACACTCATGGCGTGATAAGAGAGATCGCGCATCGGCTGCGAGTTAGCAGGAACCGAATTGGGTTCGCAGGTACAAAAGACAAATTCGCAGTGACGAAACAGAAGATAAGCATCTGGAGCACAGAAGAAAACGAGCTGGCGCGAGTAAACATCGCCGATGTATCGTTAGATGTAATAGGTAGGTCGAATAAGGCGGTTTCCTTAGGCGACCTCTATGGGAACGAGTTTGAAATTGTTATTCGTGGCGTAGAAGGCAGATACGAGGCGGTAAAAGATAAAATTGATGCGATAACAAACGAAATAAAAACTAATGGCGGAATACTCAATTTCTTCGGTGTTCAGCGGTTTGGCATCATCCGCCCGATAACGCATGTCGTGGGTAGACACCTGATAAATGGTGATATAAATGGGGCAGTGATGTCTTACATCTCCGACATCTTCCCGGGCGAAAGTGAAGCGTCGAAAGAAGCAAGGATGTTATGTAAGAGCGGCAAACTAAAAGAGAGCTTGAAAATAATGCCTTTGCGGTACGAGAGGGCGATGTTGAATGCGCTGATAAAAAACGACGGTGATTCCCTTTCTGCTTTTCATAGTCTCCCAAAGAACTTGCAAAGACTGTTTGTCCATGCTTATCAGTCGTATCTCTTCAACCTCATCTTGAGTCAACGTATGAAGCAGAATTTACCGTTTTATGTGGCGATAGCAGGCGATGTGGTATGCTTTCACAATGAATTTGGATTTCCAGACCCAGATAAGGTGGAAAAAGTCACCGCGAATAAAATAGAGGGAATGAACAGGTTATTAAAGCGAGGTCGGGCTTTTGTCACCGCCCCCATATTTGGCTATGAAACTGAATTTGCAGACGGTGTGGTAGGTGCGATAGAGCGAAAGGTACTGGAAGAGGAAGCGATAGAACTTGCTAATTTTCGTATCGAGAAGATGCCAGAACTAAGTTCTAAGGGTACAAGTAGGCCAGTGCTGTTACCGACGGAGTTAAAAGCAGAAATCAGTGACGATGAGCTCAATCCAGGACAGTTAAAAGTGAAATTGAATTTCTTCCTGCCTAAAGGCGCCTATGCAACGGTCTTGTTGCGGGAATATATGAAAGATAAATAACAAGAAAGAATAATTTTTGATAATCGGACGCAGATGAACGCAGATAATCAGGATTTTAAATATAAGGTTTAGTTGACGGAGGAGATTATTAGAATCTTCTATCGAGTTTATAATAAACTGGGTTATGGCTTTCTGGAAAAGGTTTATGAGAATGCAATGATGATAGAACTTAAAAAGGCTGGTTTTCCTGCGGTTTCTCAATATGCAATAAGGGTGCTTTATGAAGGTGAAGTTATAGGTGAGTACTATGCTGATATACTGGTTGAAAACAAGGTAATCGTGGAGATAAAAGCACAGCAAGAAGTTTGGTAAAGGAAAATGAAGCACAGTTATTGAATTATCTAAAAGCAACCGATAGTGAAGTTGGACTTTTAGTTAATTTTGGCACTAAACCGGAAGTTAAACGTAAGGCATTTGATAATTTAAGGAAATAGTTTTCTGCGTAAATCAGTGTAAATCTGCGTCCTAAATTAAATTTATGGGTAGAAGTTATACTTCATATACCTGTAAGAGCTATTAGGAGGATTAAGAGAAAATGTTACCCGGAGATTTGCTCCGCACGCGACTAAAAAAGGACAGGATATATCCTGATTTTGTGCCGATAGATGCAGAGCATCTGGAATTAGCCAGGGGGCTTATAGAAGTATATCATGATTTTAGCGGTAAAAGGAAGAGCGAAATAGACGATATAGTGGTGGAATTGGAACAGGGCTTGAATTTCAAACGTATAAGGGGATTGAGAACGCTCTTAGAACGGCGATGTAGCTTCAAGTCGCAGTTCATCATTGAACCCGTGTTGGCACGTAAAGCGGTCTTTGAAGCGGCAAGCAGCAGAAAAGTAACTAATAGTAAAGAGCGGGCTGAGGTGATCGAAGCTGTAGCACGGGAACAGAACATTTCGGTTACCGATTTAGAGCAATCTTTATGGGCGGACCATGAATCCAAGCTAGTATTGGCTGACTTTTCGCCGTTAAAACCAGAAGAGCTGCTTAAGCTCTATAACCTCTCTCTTGCACAAACGCTATTGTTTAAAGCCACAGGTATGACCATCGCATTTAGAGGCAATTATAAAGATATTTTCCGTAGAATTAAGTATCTCGGCTTGATGTATAACCAGGAAGACGGGAATAGAATAAGGATAGAAGGTGCGTCGGCATTACTGAAGTTAAGTGAGCGGTATGGTACGTCACTGGCGAAATTGCTGCCTGAGATTGTTAATAGCGATGATTGGGCGATAGAAGCCGAGATTGTCATCAGACGAGACATACCGCGGATTTATCGGTTTATACTGGATAGCGCGAGTAAGAATTTGTTAATGGCAAAAGAGAACGAGGCAAAAACTACGTTCGATAGCAGTGTTGAGGAACGGTTTTATAATGCGTTCTTAGCCTCACCGGCATCGAAGGGCTGGGAAGTGATAAGAGAGCCGGACGCAATTTTCACGAGTAAAGGAGTATTTATACCCGATTTCATGTTCAAGCATAAAGCGCTAAATATAGAGACATATTTCGAAATCATGGGGTTCTGGACCGAGGATTATATCAGGCGGAAATTGTCGAAACTCAGGGCTCTGCCGTTTCATATCCTAGTGGCAATAGATAAGAACCTTGCGTGTTTCAATTCGGCTAATTTCGAGTTGGAGCTCAATCACCCCGTGATTCTGTACACCCGAAAAGTCCCTGTTGGAGAGGTAGTCAAATATTTAGCGAAGATCGAAGAGAACGAGATAAAAAGACAGGTAGAAAGTTTGGAAGGAGTGCAGATAGAACTTGAGGGTGATATAATCCCTATTACGGATATTGCTATGCGATATGAGGTCTATAAAGAGGCAGTAAGAGCGTGTTTGAATGTCCCTGACTATGTCGTGTTTAAAGAGGTACTGGTAAAGAAGGAGTTTTTGAGAGAGGTAAAGGATAAACTGGTCTCTACACATTCGTATGTGGATGCAAAGAGGACTATTGATGGCTTCGGCTTACCAAATCACGATGAAGTTCTGGCCGAACTCGGATTCAAAGTAAAGTGGAAGGGTTTGGATATGGGTGCTGCAACTATTGAGTTAAGTTCTTCCTTGTAGGTGGGGTTATGAAGAACTAAAAAGGTTTTCCTGATGCGCTTCAATATTTAAATTTTAAGCTTTTCAACCACAAAAGCATCAATGCTATTTTGCTCTGTACCCTGATCTACAACCGCTCTTTTAACCTCCTTGGGAATGATGACTTCTTGAAAAAAGTCCTTTCGAAGGGCTAACCGCCCAAGTAATTGGTATAATTTAAATTGATGTTATCGTGCGAGGCAACGGTGAACGGACAGTTCTAAAAAGACTCGCTTATAATGTGAGGAAGATTGTTCATTATAGAAGTGCTTTATAGCTATTTCGTCTTTTTAGAGGAAAGGTAATTGATCAACGCCGCAGCGATTACCCCTAATGCACCAATTAGAGCTACTATAATGGTTATCCACACACCCATACCCAGTGTATCCCCCTTTGGCTCTACATCTACCTCTATCTCGTTAGACTTTTCTCCTTCTCCTGGTAAGTTTACCGCGCTGACTTGGTAGTAATATCTCTGATCATTTTCCACATGGTAGTCCCTATAGTTTACCGCATTGTCAACTTCAGCCAAAAACTCTTCTCCTCGCGGTGCCATACCACGATAGACCTTGTATTTCGTTATGGGAGAACCGCCATCATTGGACGGTGGATTCCAGCTCAGGTCTACATATTCATCTCCTCGATCTGCATTGAGGTCCTGAGGTGCGGATGGCACTGTTTCACCAGGTATTAGCGTTGCTGATGCCTCATCAGACATGTTTCCTTCTCCTGCTGAGTTTACCGCGCTGACCTGGTAGTAATATTTCTGATTGTTGATTACATCGTCGTCAGTATAGCTTAGCACATTGCTAACTGTCTCCAGCAGTGTCTTTCCTCCAGAAGTTGTACCACGATAGATGTTGTAATTTGTTATTGGAGAACCACCTTCATCACTTGGTTCTGCCCACTCTAGGTTTACATAGCCATCGGCAGCAGATGCTTTGAAGTTCAGAGGTGCGGAGGGCGTTGTTACAAGAGGTGCTGTAGTTTGCGTTAAAGATGATTTTGGCCTTGCATCTACCACGTTAGACTTTTCTCCTTCTCCTACTGAATTTTCAGCGCTGACTTTGTAGTAATATATCTGATCGTTAGTAACTGTACTATCTATATATGAAGTTGTAGGTGCACTCACAGAATAAAGGTAACTCTCAGCATCAGAACTTGTGCCTCTGTATATAGTGTATTCAGTTATGGTGGAACCTCCATCATCAACGGGTGCATTCCAGTTCAGGTTTACAACGCGATCACTAGCAGTTGCTATGATGTTTCGAGGTGCGGATGGCACGGATACCCCAGGTATTAGCGTTGCTGATGCCCCATCAGACCGTTCTCCCTCTCCTGCTGAGTTTACAGCGCTGACCTGGTAGTAATATTTCTGATTGTTGATTACATCATCGTCCGTATAGCTTAGCACATTGCTAACTGTCTTCAGCCGTGTCTCTCCTCCAGAAGTTGTACCACGATAGATATTGTAATTTGTTATTAGAGAACCACCATCATCACTTGGTTCTGCCCATTCTAAGTTTACATTGCCATCGCCAGCAGATGCTTTGAAGTTCAGAGGTGCGGAAGGCGTTGTTACGCTAGATGTTGGTGTTGCTTTTGTCGAGGCGGAAGTTCCTTCTTCTTTTTCTTTGTTTACTGCACTGACCTTGTAGTAATATGTCTGCCCGTTTTTAACCGCTGTGTCTTTATACGAAGTTCTGGATGCAGTTACAGAATCAAGAAGAACCTCTTTCCCATAACTTGTGCCTCGGTAGATCCTGTATTCTGTTATGGCTGAACCGCCATCGCTGGATGGCGCATCCCAACTCAGGACTACATATCCATCTCCTGGGCTTGATTGGAGGTTCTGCGGAGAACTTGGGTATGCGAGTGTCAGTTCTTTAAAATATTCTGATTTTATTAGAGGATTAATAATATGCTCCTCAGTAATAGGATCAATAAAATATGCGTCAGTAATTGCTTTATCATCCATTTTAGATTTTACGACCGTGAAACTGTTGGAAGAGGGCTCCTCTGTTGCTGCCCTCACTTCTCCAGGAATAACCGTTAGTATCCCTATAAGAACGCTTGCCAATAGAAGCACAACAAAAAGTTTACTAGCGATTTTTTTTTTTTTTTTGATTGCAATCACATTTTTACGGGCGTGCATGTCTAGCTCTCTTTCTTCCAGGTTATTTTGCATAGCTCTTAAAGCCTCCCCCTTTCCTATTCACTAATTACCCTCCCTTTTTAAGGCGATTAATAAATTTTTCGTCTTCATATATCTTTATTACAATTTCAGTCGGGATTATATATAAAAGTATCACATTTTTTCTACCTGCAAAATCCTGTGAACCCAAAACAGAGGGGAAATTCAGGTTCAGGTCCTAGCCATTTAAAATTTCATCGCTTTGTGCGCCATACGAAGTTCCGCAACCCACGGGCATCACATGCTACTCGTTGCTCCAAATCGGTGTTCGTCATTGGTACGAGTTTCGACTGCCCTGTTGTCCCTCGTGTCATCGCCCATTCAATTGCTGGCTCGGGGAGAAGGGCTTGGAATTTACCGCGTTTTACTTAAGTCTTCTGAGCGTGAAATCATGTGATTGTACTGGGTTCTTTACCAACCGCAAATCTTAAATATGATGAATAACAATATATGATGTGATAAAAAATGAGTGAGGAGACATCAGGAATAATAAAAAATGTGTGGGACGAGCTTCGGAAGACAATTAAAGTTGAAACAGCAATCGGCAATCCAATAGAGATAGAAGATAAGACCCTGATCCCCATCTTTGGAGTTGGCTTTGGCGCTGGTGGTGGTGGCGGCAAGGGTAAAGAGAAGGAGGGGCAGGGCTATGGCTTTGGAGGTGGCGGCGGAATAACGCCGGTAGCACTCGTGGCGGTGTTCAAGGGCATACCAGGACCCGAAGGGCTGAAAGTGGTCTCGCTGAAACCGTCCGGTGCAATAGAGAGAATCGTCGGTGAAGCCATGCCGATGGTGATGGAGAAAATCAAAGAGACGAAAGAGGAGAAAGAGGGTAAAAAAGCAGAAGGTAAAAAATAATGCTTGTTGGATGTCTATATGGGGAGTTAGAGAAACACTCCCTCTATTTATTTTCAAGAAAGCATAACATCCAACTAAAATTAATTATTGACACAGATTAACACTGATTAACGCAGAAAAAATTAAATCCGTGTAAATCTGCGTCCTAAATAGGTAGATGTTATACTTTAGTTATACAAAAATAAAATACTATGGACCTGATACTGATCCTCGCAATTGTTTTAGCGATCATAGTAGCCTTAATAGCTGCTGCGCTTCTAATACCGGCTGATATCTCGCTTAGGCCATTTAAGGAAGGACCATTGGCACAACTATGTGTATCATTTAGGCTCTTAAAAGGTGTTTCTTCTGGTCGCCTGGACGTTAGCACGGCGAAGCGGGAATTCCGATTACGTGTCCTGGGCGTTACTATTCTGACGAAGGACCTTAAGAAGAAGGAGGAGGAGAAGGAGAAAAAGAAGAAGAAGCCCACCGATTGGAAGAAGCTTGTATGGAACGCAAATGAGCTCTATGATGCAGGAAAGGAATTGGTGGCGGCGCTCACTAAAAACACATCTATAAAGCGATTGAGGGGCAATGTGAAGGTGGGGCTATCGGACCCAGCCCAGACGGGCATGCTGATTGGTTTTCTATATGCCGGCAGTGGCATAGCGAAAGCAGTCCTGCCGGAATCAGAACTTGAAATAGAACCCTCGTTTGACACGGAGCGGATGGATGCGGATATAGAAACAGAGCTCCGTCTACCCTTATTTAAGGTTGTTATTCCTCTTATCCGGTTCTTCCGCAGGGTAAGGAACTCCCAGTAAATAGTTTAGTTTACCAATTTTGATAAATATTAAAAAATCAATACACTACTTTAAATCTGTGTTAATCTGCGTTAATCTGTGTCGTAGAAATCATTGGAAAATGTTAGATGCCGTTCTGGCAAATTATTATTTTCGTGGTACGGATTATACACAGATGCCGAAATTTTTATTTGCTATGCTAATGCATAGTTTATGGTAACAAGAAACAAAAATAGGAGTAGAAAAATGGAAGAGAAGAAAGGGTTCGGCGATTTGAATAGAGAAGTGATAGAGACGGGTAAATGTACACTTTGTGGTGGCTGTGTCGCTACTTGCAGTTTACTCGATTACGGCTATCTTAGTATAGATCTGACAAAAGAAAGACCAGAGATGAGAGAAAGCCACATATGCCCGCCTAATTGTGGATATTGTTATTATCAATGTCCAAGGGTAGAGGAACCGGAATTAATGGAAGGGCTTGAAGAGATTTACGAGGTTGTTAGTAAAGATGAAGAGCTAAAAAATGCGTGTCAAGATGGCGGTGTTGTTACTACGCTACTTGCTTATGCACTTGCCGATGCGGTAGCAGAGGGCTGTATAACAGTTGTAGATAGCGGTGACTGGAAGCCGGAGGTGCAAGTAGCAATGGATAAAGCGAGCTTGATAAAGGGTGCAGGCAGCAAATACACGCCTGCGGCAACTCTGACCGGTATACCAGTTGCTATTATGAACTACGGGCTGTGGTCGGTCGCGATGGTAGGGACGCCGTGCCAGATGGCAGGTTATGAGAAGATGCTTGTTGTAGGTCGGGCTAGCCACAATGCGCATAACTTCTCGTCTACTCTGCGGTTAAGAATAGGGCTGTTTTGCCAGGGTGTTTATTCATATGAGAAGCTAATGAATGAATTTCTTGAACGCAAGTGTGGTATAAATATAAGTGAGATAACGAAATTGGACATCAGGGATGATCTTTTCCATGTCTATTCCGGCGAGAAGGAGCTATTGAGTGTGGCTATTAACGAGATAGAGGGTTATAAGCGAGAAGGGTGCAAGATATGCAAAGATTTCAGCGGGCTGTTTTCTGATATAAGTGTCGGAAATGTCGGTTCACCTGCGGGCACGTCAACAGTAATAGTCCGCACTGATTTCGGTAAGGAGGTATTTGAATACGCTTTGGAGCGCGGATTTATAGAAGCGAAGCCGATAGATAAGTCAGGTGCAGATTTGATACACCAGTTGATAAAAGAGAAGAAAGAAGCTGCGGAGAAGGAGATGAAGAAGAAGCAGGTGGAAAAAGGTAGTGTAAAAGTAAGCGCGGAATCATAGATTTAAAGGATGGCAGCCGGTATTATGAAAAATGAATAAGAAACAGGGGATAGGTATTTTTACAGTACTTGTAATTGTAGTGGTAGCGATGTTGGTGGGATGCATTGAGACAAAAACACCTCAGCCAATTACTCTTGACGTCACTCCCGTTTACGGCTACAAAATAGTATAGTCAACACCTACCCTCACGACCGAAAAGCCTTCACTGAAGGGTTAGTCTTTGATGATGGTTTTCTGTATGAAGGAACCGGCATTTGCGGGGAATCAACGCTGCGCAAAGTCGAATTGGAAACAGGAAAAGTCCTAAAGTTATACCATTTGCCCGCCCAATTCTTTGGTGAGGGTGTGACCATTTGGGAAGATAAGCTGATTCAACTGACCTGGAAGTCGAAGATTGGCTTCGTCTACGATAAGGAGAGCTTCCTTCTACTCAGGGAATTCGCCTATCCCACTGAAGGCTGAGGAATCACCCATGATGGAAAGCACCTGATCATGAGCGATGGAACTTCAGCGCTGTATTTTTTGAATCCGGATACCTTCGAAGAAATCGGACAAATCGAAGTCCGTGACAAGGGCGTGCCTATTATCAACCTCAACGAGCTTGAATATATCCAAGGTGAGATTTACGCTAATGTTTGGCGGACTAACCACATTGCGAGGATCTCACCGGAAACAGGCCAAGTCGTCGGGTGGATTGATCTAAAAGGGCTGTTAAGCGAAGAAAATCGCTCAGAAGATGTACTCAACGGTATTGCCTATGACGCAAAGCAAGATAGAATCTTCGTAACTGGGAAATGCTGGCCTAAGCGGTTCGAGATCAAACTGAACTCTTCATGACTGGAGATGTTGTTAAAGCTAAAGCATTATAGGCTAAAAACAAAATAAAATAAATTATTGACACAGATTAACACTGATTAACACAGAAAAAAAATTAAATCTGTGTAAATCTGCGTCATAAATTAAATATGTAGAAGTTATACTTTATATACAAATATAAAATGGAAATAGAAGAACTGTTAGAGCTCGCGACAGAACTAAGAGATTCTATAAGGTCTTACATTGCAGAGACTGAAGACTATGGTGAGATAATTGTAAGAAGAGCGCAGGACGTAACGAGGAAGATAGACATGTTTGCAGAACGGGAATTAGAGCGTGAATTGGCGAGTCGCAGCTACTGTGCACGGATAATATCAGAGGAATTGGGCGATCATATATACCCAAAAGGCGGTGATCCGGGATTCACACTTATCTTCGACCCTATTGACGGGTCCACAAACGCGATTCTTGGTATCCCTTTCTTCTGCTCTTCTATTGCCTATTCCCCTAATGTAGACAACGTTACTTTTGATAGCATACAAGCGAGCGTTGTTGCAACCATTTACGGGAAGACATATTACGCAGATAAAGGCGGTAACGCATTTGTAGACGGTAAGAAGCTCCCACGCACCTTTAAAGGTAAGACCAAACCAATTTTCTCTATCTACACATACGGTGCAGAATCAATACCGGAATCACTGATACAATTCCAAAAGGGTGCAAAAAAGGTGATTTTTCGTCTGCTTGGCAGTATTGCAATCGAGATATGCCTGGTTGCAGAGGGCGTTATAGATGCAGTAATGGATGTTCGTGGCTTAATTAGCGGTTATGACATTGCAGGTGCCGCACTAATCCTAAAAGAAGCAGGCGGGATAGTTACAGATGTGGGTGGTGAAGAGCTGAGAAGCGAAGTAGGGCAAATGCACAATATCGATCTCGTTGCTGCTCTAGAGCCAGAAATGCATAGGAAGATGCTTGCTGTTTTAGCGTCAAAATAGACAAAAGGACCTTTTAAAGTATTCTTTCAATTAATTCAAACCATTCGTCCCTTGTTAGTTTAGCATCGCTTAATACCTTCCTGATCAATCCCTTCCCTATATCTTCACCGGGATGAACGGTGATTAGAGTAGTTCTCCCATCGGGATGGCGCATGAATAAATGGCTCCCTTTTTGTCTAATTTGCGTAAACCCAATTTTCTCAAGCACCCTTATTACTTTTTTGGCGGGAAGTGGTTTGATTTTGTCCATTTTCAGATCACCGTACACATTATATTATAAAATGAGGGTATCACGTTTAAGGACACTAAACAGTGACTTTAATCTTCTGTATACCTACAAATTCTAAAGGTACTGCTTCTACGATTTCAGATTCTACCTCTAAATAGAGCTGTATCGCTTCATTTACCCGTTCTCTTAACTCATCTAAAGTCTTGGCTTGTGTATGGCAGCCTTCCAGCTCTGGTACAGATGCAACATAAATACCATCTTCATCCTGCTCGATAACTATAGTGAATTCTCTCTTCATCTTAATCCATTCTATACTATATTTTTGATAGTTATCAAATATGCGTTTTTTTCATATAAACCTTTTTACTCCAAAATTGAAACCTGAAGAGCTATAAAAAATTAATAAACATGGGAAAGCCGAAAAATGCGGATAGCGATATTGAAGAAGGATAAGTGCCAACCGCGGAAATGCGAGTATGAATGCATAAAATACTGCCCGATGGTGCGTACAGGCGTGGAAACGGTAGTCCTGGGAGACGATAGTAAGCCGATAATATCAGAGGAGTTATGTGAGGGTTGGGGCATATGCATAAAAAAATGCCCCTTCGGTGCCATTTCTATTATCGGCTTGCCCGAAGAGCTGGAGGGTGAAGCGACACACAGATACGG
>JAUWND010000151.1 GCA_030612835.1 Candidatus Methanophagales archaeon
TTGGGAATACACACTCGTAGTAACCCAAGGTATCAAACCGGTCTTCATAACCCCTTGCTCTATTCTGGAGATCATTTAGGTCAAGCCACTTACCCTTTGTCTCAACCGCACCACCGGGCATAAAACCAAGATCAAGAAGGAACCGTGTTATCGCCCTTTCTAATTCCTCATCCCTGTTCTGCCCCTGAAGGTCTCTACCCAAAAGGAAGAACAATTTGAATGGGTTAGAATAATTCTTGTCGTCTATTATGAGGTCCTCGGTATGGGACATAAGGGCATGAAGTTCTTTCAGCGTACCGAGTGCATTACCCGTCGGAAGCACCGATTCCTTGCTCGATGGTAGTATGCCGATCCCAAACATCACAGGATCAGCGCCAAACTGCTTCGAAATCCAATCGCGTATGTCTATTGCAATGTCTAAAAGCATACTTGATCCGGTCCCACCACCGAATGCACAGACCATAAGTATTAAAAAGTCCCGCCCGCCTGTTCTATTCCTCAATTCAGCAGCCGCTGCGCCTATCGCACTGAATATCCGTTCTCTATGCACGTTATACATCGCTCTGCCATAAATACGATGTTGGCCACAGCCAGCACCAGCAGCGGTCAGATAAGGGTCGGGCAGCCACCTATTAGCATTCTTCATTAGTATCTTATCCGGTCGGTTGAGTATTATCTTCTTCCGCTCTTCTATTTCGCTGCATGCGTTTGCAGATGCCGGGTCCGTATCAATAATTAAAAACTCCTCATTCTTTGGCGCTTTACCTGTTTTGTGCTTGAGTGTTCTCAATATATTATTCACGATGCTGCTTCCCTGCCCACCAATTCCAATGGCAATCCTATTTACTGTGTCTTCTCCCGTCCCCATCTATCCAATATCATACCTCCTTCTCTCGCGATTCGTAATCGTCCACTTTTGATTTGATCTCGCCCATCTCGTCATCGAAATGTTCTAGTTCCATCCCGCCACCACTTACATCGCTTTCTATCCCGGAGACCGCACTATCAATGCTCTTTTCGGTAGAAACAAGCCGTCTTGCTTCACTTTCGCCCTTAAACCATACCGCAACGCCAAATACGCCCAATATGATGCTTGCCGCTATCATAACACATATCACAATAAAGGGGGCGGGATCCGCTAAAGGAATCAGATCCTGCTTCATATTCAACACTAAGGCGATAACGGCTAAAATCACTCCGATAACTGGCAAAAGAAGAAGCATTTTGTCCACTTTTAATAAAAGCAACATCACCACTACTTCTACAACCAGTAATATGACAACAATCAATATTCCTATACTCGTGGGGTCCATATAATATACCTCGCTTTAAACATTTAGTTCTATTAGTTATTTATCTAAGTTATTGAGTATTTAAATACGTTATGGTCTTGTATCTTCACAATTTCTCAATTTGTACCTCGCATTTCGCAATTAACAATCCCTCAACGGGCATTCAAAATCATCCATTCTCGCCTTACAGCCACCACATACCTTCGCATATTCACAGCCATTACATTCTCCCTTTGAAAACTCAATCTTTTCTAGAGCCTTCCAAATCATGTCAATTCTGTCCTTCCTCACATTTCCTACATTGGCCGGAAGGAACGGGCATGCCCACACATCCCCATTAGGCTTGATATACATCATACCCTTACCCGCCAAACAACCACCGAAGAACCGACCAAAGAAATTTATTATCCGCCTGCTGTGAATTCCCCGACTTTGAAGCACGTAAGCCCAGTATTCCGGTGCTGCAACAGGTATCAATATCGCTCGTACTTCTCGCTGTTTCGTGAGAATCAAGTCCAGAAGCGCTTTGAACTCATTTTTACTTAGTGCATACTCTCTAATCTCCTCACCCCTACCAAAAGGAACGAAATTATAGATAAAATAGGAATATACACCTATTTTATTTCCATAATCTATGATTCGTTCGATTTCATTGAAATTCCGCCTGGTTGCAACTATGTTCAGATGTAAATACAGATTTTCCGATACGCAATTCTCTATCCCTTCAATCACGGCATCGAACGCACCTTTGACACCTCTTATGGCATCATGTATCTCGCGATTCATCCCGTCCAAGCCGATTACCACCCCAACGTCATAATCACGCAGCAATTTCGCTACTTCTTTCGTTATCAGTGTTCCATTCGTCGCTATGAATACGCTGAGCCCAATTGACTTTGCATATGCAATCAAATCAAAAAGGTCTTCGCGTAGCAAAGGCTCGCCTCCAGTGAATACAAATGACCGGATGTCTAACGCTGCTATCTGATCTATCAATGCCCGCCCTTCTTCTTCTGTCAGTTCATCATAAGATGCCGCTCCACCGAACGCATGACAATGGATGCAGTCCAGGTTACACCTGCCTGTCATTTCCCATACCACATGTGGGCTCAGACCGAAGCAAGAAATCTGTTTCGCGCCTGCACCTGCATGGATGAGGTTCTTTAACTGGCTCGTCCAAAGAAGAAAAGCCTTTTTATTCCAGCCTGAGAGCATGGCATATAGTACAATCGCTACTGCTTGCTTCAATAGCAGGTGTGGCGGGTTGTAAAAGCTTTTTACTCGCTTATTTATATCTTTGCACCCGTTTCTCATAACATAAAAAAGTACCGTCACTACTATTTCAAGTTAAATAAAATAAATTAGTAATACTCTTCTTTGCTGTATCGTAGCCGCCATCAAGATAAATCGCACCAATCACCGCTTCAAACGTCTCGGCGAGAACATAAGGCTCTTCATTTGCTCTTTGTTTCTTCTCACCTGCTCCCAACAGAATAGATTCTCCAATTCCAAGCTCACGACCGATTTTTGCAAGTGTTTCCTCTCTCTCAAGTTCTATTTTCTTTCTTGTTATCTCATCTCGCGTCTTGCAACCTGACTGTATCAATAAATCAACTAATACCGCTTTTAGGACTGCATCACCAAGCGTCCGGAATATCTCCTGGTCTTCACAAGCCTGGTTTCGTTGCCTTTGCTCTAGTGCATATGCTTTACGTGTCAATGCGCGATTTAAGATATTCTTGTCCAAGAATGAATATCCGATATTTTCTTCGATTGTCATACGGCCTTCATTGTTTTTGAATTTATTCTGTTTCTGTGATTCTTCCTTTCGTCTGACACACATCTTTGCCGCAATGGTAGCTGCTCCAACTCCATTGTCTATATTCACTACGGCTAATCCCGGCGAGCAGCTCTGGAGCATGGAAAGAAGTGCTGCAATTCCTTTACCTCCAAGCCCATAGCCCACTGATGTAGGGACGCCAATCACTGGCACGTTCACCAAGCTTGCTACTACGGAAGGCAATGCCCCTTCCATACCTGCCACCACGATTATCGCTACCACATCTTCATTTACAATCTCCTCAAGAGGTGAGGCCAGCCTGTGTATGCCCGCGATACCCACATCGTAGGTCCTTATCACCTTACAACCACACACTTCGGCAACAACTCTCGCTTCCTCAGCAACAGGTATATCGGCAGTTCCAGCCGCGATTAACCCTATTTTTACGCGCCTTTCAAACTTGTATCCTCGCTTCTTTACTACTATCGTACTCGAAATTGCATTATAGTCTACATCAAGCGCCTTTGTTTCTCCTTCCACACGCTCCTTTATCATCTCGGCCTCGCGCACCCGGCTAATCAACGCAAAGCCCTTTTCTGATGCAACTGCAATTGCTATATCCGCCACTTCATTATTGCTTTTACCATCGGCAAAGATTATCTCGGGTATGCCCGTCCTATACGACCTGTTTATATCTATCCGTGCAAAATCCTTTATCTTCCTTATACTCTCTAACTTCAGTTCCTTACTCGCTTCCTCTATACCTATTTCCCCGCGGCCGAATCGTCTCAGTATCTCTTCCATAGCATAGCCTAAAATACCCAATTTTATTTTGTTTGTTATACTTACAATCTAAGTAAGGGAATTGATTAATTAAAAATAGCCCAGCGAGTCCAACAAAGGGGGGAAAAATCCGTGTAAATCTGTGTAAATCTGCGTCCTTAGCAATAAGAATATATAGATACAATGAAAATAGAGGAACTTGGCGAAATAGGATTAATAGAAAGAATAGTGAAAAAGTTTCGTGTAGATCGAGAAATGGTGACTTTGGGGGCGGGAGATGACGATTGCGCTGTTATAGATATAGAAAAAGTAAGAAATAGGTTCAAGCATCTTGTAATTACTACCGATACACTACAAGAATCAACCCATTTCCCTCACGGCATTTCACCGTTCCAAATGGGTTGGAGCATTGTAGCTGTGAACTTAAGCGATGTCGCTGCGATGGGAGCATACCCTTTTGCTTTCACTATTGCTATGGGCATCCCAGCACAGACCGAGACATCATTTTTGGATGAGCTGGTAGCGGGGATAGAGAAATGCGCTGCATCTTACAATACCGCAGTAGTAGGCGGAGACATAACGATGAGCAAAGAGCTCATATTAACCGGTACCTGTTTCGGATTTGCAGACCGACCGGTAAGGCGAGCCGGAGCTAAAGTGGGGGACTTAATATGCGTGACTGGTTCGCTTGGTAATGCCGCTCTCGCATTGAAGCTGATGAGAGGCGAGCTAAAAGTGCCGGGAGATGTGGACGTGGAAGTAAAAAAGGCACTTTCTCAACCAGTGCCGAGGATAAAAGAAGGCATCACAATCGCAAATTCGGGCGTGGCTACTTCCATGATTGATATAAGCGATGGTCTCGCTCTTTCATTAGCCGAGATAGCAAAAATGAGCTCTGTTGGTGTGGAACTATATGAAGATAAAGTGCCTGTATTGAGCGATGAGATAAGAAGAGACTTGAGACTATCAAAGCGTGAACAGAGAGAGCTTGCGTATTATTTCGGTGGCGATTATGAATTACTTTTTACTATCGATGCGGGTGCCTTAGAGAATGAACAAGTGATGAGTAAACTGATAAAAGAAGTGAAAATGAGCGTTATTGGGAAAATAGTGCCACAAGATGAAGGTATTTATTTTAAGACGGGAGAAGGGAAAGAAAAGGTGGAAATAAGGGGCTATCAGCACTTTTAATGTGGATGATTTTCGCATTAGGGAACTCACAAATAATAATTTACCATAATTGTATCATTTTCCAAGGATTTTTAAGACACAGATTAACGCAGATTAACACAGATTTAATAGTAGTGTATTGATTTTTTAATTTTGATTCCATGAACCCGTAAAAACTTAATAATCAGGACAGTAGCGTCTGTGTAAATCTGTTAAATCTGTGTCTATGATATTTATTAAAATTGGTAAACTATTTACTGGGAGTTCCCTTACCTGCCAAAAAAGGGTATGATAAGAAAAAAAGTGAAGTGGCTGTGAAAGCAACCACTTCCGGGATCTGTTTCGTATTGCACCTTCTGCATTAGCCTAAAGTTATACTAAAAGTACTTTAAATGCGTATTCCACGTTGTGTGCGAGTCCCTCAAGATCACCAATTCCTATGTAGTACCAGCTTGGCTGATCAATGTCTATTTCAAGGGTTACCGTATCACCAGCGTTGGTAGCATCCTTACGGGTTATCCAGTTAAAGTTCTTACCGTAAAGGTCTATACGAGTCCTCATATCGCTTGGCACTTCTTCAAGTTTTACTTGTAGGATACCAGGACTATTCACATCAACTTTGTAGAAATACCCATCCCTCGCCGGGAAGATATAGCCTCTAACCGTTTGGTTAAATGCTATCTCAGCCGCATCGCCCAGTATATCGTTTGGTTCTTTTGTATCTACCACAGGCTCAAAGAGCACTTTTAATGCATATTCCACGTTGTGTGCGAGTCCATCAAGATCACCAATTCCTATATAGTACCAGCCTGGCTGATCAATGTCTATTTCAAGGGTTAACGTATCACCAGCGTTGGTAGCATCCTTAC
>JAUWND010000149.1 GCA_030612835.1 Candidatus Methanophagales archaeon
TGGTATATTTTCCTGGACATATCGCAAAGTGCAGTAGAATAAGGATAGTCATGTATGACTGGACTGTATGTCCTAACTGGGGGTAACTCTGAGAAGTAGTATATCTTCAAGTCTATTACCAATCAATTTGAAGAGGATACAGATTTTCTTGTGTTAATCTTGTGTAATCTCGTGGTTTTTTTTAATCCTCATCACCAGCCCATTCCTGCATATACTTCGACCCCATCGCCCTCAGTTTCTCCTTATTTATATCCGCGCCGATTGTATACTTACCAACAAAGTGATCGAACTCCGCATGCAACGACTGAAAAGCGGGACGTTCGACAGAGAGTAACTCATTTTCTGTCTGAAATTCATATTTCAACTCGAAATGCACTGCGGATCTCGTCAACCGCTTCAGCTCATCAAAATCCAGCGAGAGATATACATGTAACGGCATATCCTGCACCTTTAGCCGCACAACTTTGTCCTGGGGATTGCATTCCAGGATACGGTGCCGTATAGCATTTTTTATCTCGTGCTCATCTAGACTACTGCACCGAATGGGCTCCAAATCCAGCATCGCTCTTGTTCTTAGCGCGTGAACTATAACCTCTTTTCCGCCATCTTCGCCCAACCGGACTTCCAGAAAGCCTTTAGCGCTATCCACCTCGCTGAAGCTGAATCGTTCCGTTGAGCCCGCGTAATATGCATCTGCTCTTACTCGCGTGCACTTGTGATAATGCCCCAGTGCGACATAATCGAAATTCGTTAGGTCGTCAATAGTTATAGTCTGCTCGTTGAATTCGCCCATCATGAATGCCGGTAGCCCCGTACCAAGAACACTTGCATGGAGCAGTGCGATATTAATCCCGTCACGCGCCCTCACTTTCTTCTTCTCTCGCTCAATATCATCGCAATGAGGAACTGCATGTATCTTCAGGTCATCAATTTCAACGAGCTCGTATCCGTTTTCATAGATTACGTGCACGCTCGGGATATGCTTAAAGAGGCTGAATACACTGCCCGTCTCCTTCAAACGAGGCGTTTCGTGATTGCCCGAAATCACTACAAATGGTATTCTGGCATCGCTTAATCTTAGTATCTGGCTAAGAACGAACGAGATAGCCCTATTCGTTGGTCGTATGGAATCGAAGAGGTCGCCGGCGTGTAATACCGCGTCCGGTCTATCATTCAGCGTATAATCTACAAATTGCTTGAATGCATTACAAGTGTCCACTTCTCTCTGGTTCAGCCCGGTCGCTTCGTCCATCTTCCTGTATGCTGAATAGCCTATGTGCGTGTCCGCGATGTGGAATATTCTTTTCATCTTATCTGCTGGAAAATGCAAAACGTAAAGATAAGTTTATAAATAATCTTGAGAACATATAGATAAATATGGGGAAGATAATAGAGAAGACAACTGTTGACACAAAAGGTAGGGTAATGATTCCGACTTCTATTAGGAAGAGGTGGGGGATCAACGAAGGTGTGGTTATCCTGTTTGAGGAAAAAGATACTGAATTTTTGCTAAAACCGGAAAGAAAGAAGGGCGTTCGCTTAAAAGATTTATGTGGCTTAAGCCCTAAACGTACAGGAGAACCAAAATGGATTACTCCAGAAGAGATAAAAAGTATTTGGGAGTAGACACAAATGTTTTGGTAGCCTTCTTACCGGCTGTCCCACAATTACCCAACAACCAATAGAAATTATACAATAGTACAAAAATCTAAAAAACGCTTTCTTTCTAACTCAATGCACATTTATAGCCAGACTTTTCTCAAATTGCAAAAATACCACTTAGAAGAATGCGTATCTTAGTTTCAACCGAGATTAAACCGAAAGGTTTTTATTATGGCATGCACAACTATTCTTTAGTTATAAAAACGAGGTGTTTGTAACAGATGGCGATACGAAGCGATAAAATAGGGCAATCTTGGCTATTGCCCCTTGCTGTTAGTGAACTCATACCAGAAGATCATATTTGCAACTTGGTTGAGGTAGTAGTGGATAACATGGACGTTGGTGAAATAGAGCAGAAGTACAGTTCTGGACCGGGGAATCCTGCATATTCTCGGCGGATGTTGCTAAGAATAGTGATAATGGCGTCTGCTGATGCCATTTGGTCTTCGAGAAAGATAGCAAAGCTAGCTCATGAGAATGTAGTGTATATATCTACACAGGGCATGAGAATAATCTGAGGGTGATGTGGGGTAAATTAGGTGGTAGTGTGGCTACATTATGTAATATTAAGGGTTTGATAGCTAATTTTGCATTTAGGGTATCAAGTATTTAGGTTTTTATTCATATTACCTCTCGGAGTGTCATGAACTTTCGATTTATGTTGATTTACTGTCATTGTCTTTATGTACAATAAAATTCTATAATATATTTGTGGGACCACCTGTTGAAGCATCAAACCCTGCTTTTACTAGTTCTTCTGCTAAAAGCTTTAGATCGGGGATACCTTCGGTAGTAATAACAAGCTTACTCAACTCATCAACCACTTTTGGACGCTGAAAGAAACTTTCGAGTACGTCTTGTTCAATAGCTTCTTCAGGAGCACTAGCTATAAAACCGCTAACAGCTTCTTTATATGCTCTTTTTAAGTTTGAGGGTTTTATGTGCTCCCCTGACTTTTGAGAGACTTTTTCAATTACTTTAGTGGCTAAGTTTGCAGCAATTGAGATACCTATAGCTTCTAACATTTGAGACCCCCTGAGAGTTTATTAAAGATTACGATTATCCTATCTGCATTCTTCTTCCTTAGTGATTATGAGTATGTTATCCATTTATTTAAAACTTTTTATTGCCTCGGCCGTGACCGTAACGAACTTCCTCATCAATTCCCCCATTATCGCATCCGTAGCGCCTTCCACTGTCACCCGTAGCAGAGGCGAAGTATTAGACGCTCTTATAAGCACCCAGCCATCCTCATTCAGGTCGATTCTTAACCCATCCATTGTATTTACCCTATCCGCGCCATATTCATCTGCTAAACGGTCCGCGAGAATACGGATCTCCTCAATCTTTAACTTGTCATCGCATTCTAGATTCTCGCGCGCCTTTGGAAATTGTGGCAGCTCGTCCACAAGCTCCGACACCTTCCGTCCAGTTTTAACCAGAATCTCCGCTAATTTCAATGGTATTATCATCGCATCGTCAAACAGGAAAAAGGAGGGTATAACGAAATGCCCGCTGGATTCTATCCCGAGCACTGCATTTCTTCGTTTCGCCTCCAGCGTCAAGAACGTATGACCAACAGGTATCCGCACTATTTTAGCGCCTAACGGCTCTAACACACGCTCTATCAGCATGGAGCACTCGACATTTGCTAAAACAGGTCCTCGGTGGTCCACTAATAGGTCCTTAGCTATGATAGTGCCACACTGGTCTGCACTTAGCATCCGTCCCAGATCATCTACAATCACTACTCTATCGCCATCGCCATCGAATGCCGCGCCGAAATCCGCTCCGTTACGTAGCACAGCCGCTTTTAAAGCGCCTAACTCGGTCGGTTCAGAAGGTCTGTTAGGAAAAGAAGGGTCCGGATTCGGAAACAGGGCATCTGTTTTTAGTTTTACTCGTTTCATCACGTCCAGTGCCACTAACCCCATACTCCCGTTTCCACAGTCTAGCACGATTCTACGCTCGTCTACTTCAAACTTGAATCGCTCCGCTAACCACTCTATATACTCGTCTCTCAAGTCTATATCATGATAGTTGCCCGCGTCAGGCCAAGAAACCATTACTTCCTTTTCGTACAGCACAATATCCCGTATCTTTCCGTTTTCCGCAGCAGAGAAGCCTATTCCCGCACCGGAGTAAAACTTCACGCCGTTCCATTCGGGTGGTAAATGAGATGCTGTTACATACGCGATTATATCCTTCTTTAGCAGCCAGCCGGAGAAAGCACAGACACCAAATGAGGTGGTTCCCACGTTTGTCACATCAACGCCCGACGAAAGCAGACCAGAGATGAGCGCATTCGCAAGTAAAGGCGAAGTAGTTCGTATGTCGTTGCCCACAACCACGCTCGTCTCACTACGCTCTTTCGCATACGTGCCCAAACCAAGTCCTATCCTTAACATCGTCTCGGGATACAGGTCATCATTGTAGATCCCCCGTATGTCATACGCCCGGAATATATCCGCGGATATTTCTCGCTTTTTTGTGTGCATTGCTACAATAGGAACAAATGTTTTATGTAAACTAAAATAAACTAAAATAAAATAAAAAGCAAACCATAGTGATCATGCATAACTATGGCTCTAGGGATGGATATAGAGCCAATGATCTTTGTATGGATAAGGACAGCCCGAGAGCCAACGAAATCCGTATGTTGGATCTTGGCAGAACCACAGATAAGGGGATGATGAAATTGGACATGGACAAAACAGCCAATTAGGGGTCTCAGAAGAAGAAGAAGATTTCGGTTTTTCCTTAACTATTTTTATAAGTTGTGTAACATCGAATTCACCGATATAATCCTCCGATATGCTAACATTTTCTGTTCTTGCACCTATATGCATAGAGCCATTAAAGGAAGAGGTAATATTCATTAATGACTTCTTTGCAATTGTATTATCTTTCATGAAAGAAGCATCACTTATCTTCTTATGTATCGCAGTGCCTTCCTTCTTGTCCTTGGCACATATGTCCTGCACCCACATGGAAGAGAAGTTTACAGAGAAGCTATCAGAGAAGCCAAAGTAAGTGGGTTTGTATTCCCCATACGTTTCTTTCTCAATGCTTTTTGAGCTAAAATCCTCGTGCGAGTAATAGATCCCACTACCATGCTCTGTAACTTGTATTTCACCACCATCACTGAATATCGCCTCATCAACCATCACGAATCCTTCGCCCGACACTTCTTCTGGCTTTCTTTCAAGTACGCAGTCGAATACCTTTAGCTTTTTGCCATGCTTTACTACATTGAACGTATAAGGTTTATCGACACCCTTAACTATTAGTTCTGCTGTTTCATTCGTCTTTGTATCCAAAATTATTTCGGCTGAGTGTTCGTGTTCAGGCGTAAAGATGTCAATCGTGTCCTTAACGGGTTTGGTAATTTCTACATCATCATCCGTAACCCAGGGCATACCGAATCTAGATTCGCTAAGATGCATTATGAGTTTATCGTTATCGGGACCGGGAACTTCGTCCCAGTCAAATACAAACTTACAGTCGGTTTTTGCAGCCCAAGAGATGTAGAAGTCGCCGATGTAATCTTCAGACGCCCTTGAATACCTCGATCTTAAACCCACATGTGTGGCACCATAGAAGAATGTATCAAATTTCAGTGATGGGCTACTTTTGGCCCTGGTATCATCATCTATATAGGTAGCATCACGTATCTTCTTGTGTAATGCAATGGTTCCTTTTTTGTTCCTGGTACAGAAGTCCTGCATCCACTTAGAAGAGAAGTTCACGACGAAGCTATCAGAGAAGTTAAAGGAAGTGGGCTCGTATTCTGCATACGTTGTCTTATAAATGCGATTTGAGCTAGAATCCTCTTCCGAGGAATAGCTTCCGCTCCCATGCTCCATGAGTAGCAATCTTCCTGAGGCTAACTCCTTATCAACGATTACATATCCCACGCCTTCCACGGTTTCATCACCTCCTTGATCCCAGTCTGTTATCACGAACTTGCCGATGTAATGTTCTGAAGTAGCGGAATCCTTTGTTTTTTTATCTACGTGCAAGTATCCAAGGAAAGAGGAATCAAAATCCATAGAATAGCCTTTATTATCCGACTTGATTATGGTAGTATCATTCATGTAGGTAGCTTCCGTTATTGTCTTGTGTATAGCGCTCTTTTTCACATAATTCTTGATACAGATGTCCTGCGACCACTTAGAAGGGACTTCCATGACGAAGCCGTCAGAGCACTTAAAGGTAGTAGGACTGTATTCGGCATTTGTGGTCTTATCAAATTTGATACCCATTTTCTCAGGAGATACGC
>JAUWND010000140.1 GCA_030612835.1 Candidatus Methanophagales archaeon
CCCCCCCCCCCCCCCCCCCCCCCCCCCCCCCCCCCCCCCCCCCCCCCCCCCCCCCCCCAAAAATATATATTAACAAATAAGTTAGCCGTAAAAGGAGCGAACTTAAAGATATAAAAAGAAGGAGGTGAAAAAGAAGAAAAAATGAAAAAAACAATAACTCTTGTTGTGCTCGCAGCGTTCCTTATGTGCGTGTTCTCTGTCACTGCTATTGCCGCTATGGATTCAGTGCCCATGACGGAAGAGATGTCCGGAGGACACGTAGAAGTGATGTCTAATGAAAGCGTAGTAACGACATCCGAAGAAAACGCTGAAGATGCAGATTACACGAAATTGCAAATCTCGCCGAGAAACGAGTGGTTCCGGATAAAACCCGGTGGTGAAAAAGAGTTTACGGTAAAGGTAAAAAACAAGGAAAACGAGTCAGTATTTACAAGTCCACACTTAGAGACAATGCTGTATGGCGAGTACTTCATGGAAGAAGAATGGATAACCTTTGAACCAGGCAGCGCGGAAATTGAGTCAGAAGAGGTGCAAGAATACACCATTACAGTGAAGATACCAGAAGATACTGAGATCGGTGATTACATCGCACAGATTGTATTCACAAATGATACTATTTCAATGCCGTATCTAGTACCATTCCCAACATACCTGAACTCCTTAATGCTTTCAATAGACGTCTGGGAACCGTCGAAGATTGTGATACAGCCACGGTATATACATGGCATGGTAGAAGCAGGACAGACAAAGGAGTATAAAATACAGATTGAAAACAAAGGAGACGAAGCGATTTCTATAAGTCCGGAAATAGGAGAAGACGAACTATGGATAGGACCTTACGAGAACATGATTCCCAACGAGTGGCTGACGATAGATGCGCCTGCAACGGTGGATGCGAACTCGACTGCAGCGGTAAATGTGACCGTGGATGTTCCTGAGGATGCAAAAGGTGGGTATGAGGGCTGTATCAAGCTGAACATAGATGACTCCGCGACAGAGCGATGGGGAAGGGACTACGAAGTGCATATTAGTTTAGAAGTATGGAAACAGCCCACAACAGCATACCAGCAAAATTTCACGGTGAAACAGGGACAAAATTTCAGTGTGGTGATCTCAACCAGCCAGCGTGGATACGATAAATATGACGCAGAAACGGAAGAGACAGAAGAGCCTTCTTTCAACGTCACATTAGCATTGGCACTGGCAGGACTTGAAGGCGAGGATATGACACCGGAACCATCGAAAACAGTCAAAACGGTAGGTGTTAGTTTAGGCTCGGATTATGGTATGAGTTATGTACAACTCGAAGAAGAGACAAGCGAAGAGGCGTATCACGTGTCGCACATAGAGTACAGCGAAACATACATGGTAACCAACGCAACTGCTGGGGTCTGGACACTGAAGATACTACCAAAGAACACAGATAACTTTGAGTACACGATTGAGATAGGCGGATGAGAATAAAAAAATCCCCCTTTTTATTTTTTCCAGAACAAATTAAAATCAATTATTGACACCGATTAACGCGGATTTAACGCAGAAGAAATTAAATCAGTGTAAATCAGTGTAAATCTGCGTCCTAAATTAAATTTATAGGTAGAAGTTATACTGCATATTATACAAAAATAAAGGGGTAAATGATGACAGTAAAAATTTTGGATGTGAAGGAACTGACAAAAAGGTTCGACACGAAGATAGTTCTTGATAACATCAGCTTTGACGTTGAAAAGGGCGTCATATTTGGTTTGCTCGGCCCGAACGGTGCGGGAAAGACAACGATGATACGGATAATCCTCGACATCTTAAGGGCTGATCATGGCGATATAGACATATTTGGACGTAAATTTGATGATGCGCTCAAAGCGAGAATCGGCTATCTTCCCGAAGAGCGTGGCTTATACCAAAAAATAACGGTTTTCGAGTGTTTGAAGTATTTCGCAGAACTAAAAGAGGTAAAAAAATCAGATGATAAGATAGATTTCTGGTTAAATAAGGTAGAGCTCTATGATTATAAAAGTAAAAAGATAGAAGAGCTGAGCAAAGGAATGCAACAAAAAGTCCAGCTCGTTGCTGCGTTCATTCACAACCCGGAACTATTAATTCTTGATGAGCCTTTCTCCGGGCTCGATCCACTAAATACAAAGCTGATTAAAGATATTCTGGTCGACCAGAAGCGTGAGGGTAAGACGATTATCCTGAGTACACATCAGATGGATCAGGTTGAGCGGATGTGCGACCGAATTCTACTGATAAATCGGGGTAAAAGAGTTCTTTACGGCTCACTCGCGGAAATCAAGGGCAATTACAAGGAATCGGTAGTTGTGGAATACGAAGGCAAGTTGAAGCGAGTTGAAGGAGTAAAGAAGGTAAACGATTACGGCAAATATGCGGAATTGAGTCTGGAAGAGGACACCGACCCGCAGGAGATACTTAAAAAGCTAGTTGAGGTTGTAGGAGTCCGGAAATTTGAGCTGAAGGCGCCTTCATTGAATGAGATCTTTATCGAGGTGGTAGAGAATGCGTAAAATATTCATAATCGCGAAACATGAGTTTCTGTCAACGGTAAAGACGAAAAGTTTTATCTTCGTCCTGATCTTACCGTTATTAATCCTTATACCGATGGTAATTGCAATGGGTTTTATTCCGCAGATGGCTCTTGAAACACCGCGAAATATCGGGTTCGTGGATGAGGTGGGAATACTGCAAGCAAACGATAATTTTACCAAATTCGGTGACTCTGAGAACGCAAAGAGTGCTCTTTTGGATGATGAGATAAACGCCTTCTTCGTTATTCACAAGAATTACCGTGAAACGGGAAATGTTACGGTATATTCAAAGGCAGGGCTATTCAGTTCTCCCCCTACCAGTGTGATAGAGACGTTTTTGAGGGACAGTCTTTTGGAGGAATCTAAGATAGACGAAACGTTAAAAGAGCGAATACAAGAGCCCGCAAAGGAAAATAGTATCACTCTGAATAAAAAGGGCGAGGTCGAAGAGCAGACAGGGGCAGGATTTTTTATACCGTACGTACTCGCAATTCTTCTGATGCTCGCGATAATGACCTCTTCCGGGTATTTGATGCAGGGGATCGTGATAGAAAAGGAAAGCAAAACGGTGGAGATTTTGCTCTCTTCTCTTACCGCGGACGAACTGCTCACCGGTAAGATCATCGGGTTCGGCTCCGCAGGACTGCTGCAAGTTGTAATTTGGTGTTGCATGTTAGTGGTAGCAATTGCGGTAACACCATTATCAGCGCTATTTCAGGGTATCTCCGTCTCCTGGATTTTAATTCTCGCAGTTGTATATTTCATTCTGGGTTATCTCCTGTTTGCAGGCTCGATGGCTTGTGTCGCAGCGCCTGCGAGTACAGTAAGAGATGCGCAACAGGGCGCAACGGTATTTACGATGTTGGCTATCTTGCCGATGATGCTGCTCACAATCATCATCAATGCACCAAATTCGATCATCGCAAAGGTTCTGATGTACATACCATATACCGCGTCTGTAACGACATTAATGCGGATTTCATTGGTCGAAGTTCCGGTTTACGAGCTCGTTGCGAGCCTCGCGATACTCACGATCTCCGTTATCATCGTGATTAAGCTTTCTGCAAAGATATTCAGAACCGGGATATTAATGTATGGGCAGAAGATGAGTCTCAAAGAGGTTTGGAGGTATTTAAAGGGATGAGTATGATCGCCTTTAATTGATAGTTCAGTTGTCGCAGGAATGATAAATTCTAACGTGACTTTGTAATATTCCATTTACCGCAGAGAACGCTGAGCGAAAGGAAATTCAATTACGAATTGCGAATTACGAATTACTAGTGATTCGTAAATAACTCTGCGCTCTCTATGAACTCTGCGGTTAATCGGACAATGTCAAGTTAATATCAAAAAGCTTTTATTATACACCTAATCTATATATGTAACAATAGGAGGTGATACCTAAAAAAATAAAAAAAATAAAAAAAAATTGGAAAGCTTTTGTAATGCTATGACAAAAGTATAGTTTAAGTCATAGGCACTCGTGCCTATGTGCAGGCCATGTACTTAAGTACGGGCCATATATGATATTAATACAAAGGAGGAAAAAAATGAATGGAAAAAATAAAGTATTGAGAGAGATTTTAGGCATAGTAATAGCCTCTTTTTTGATGGCTATGGTGATGTCTGTTGGCTCTGCTACGGAGTTGCCGGCATCCAACTTCAGTCTGGAAGGGAACACATGGACGCTCACCTCGTTCATGGAAGGAGAGGATGTGCAATCGCCACTCGTAAATACGACAATAACCGCCTACTTTGAGGACGGGATAATCAAAGGTGACGCAGGGTGTAACGGCTACTCTGGGGGCTATACTGTTGATGGCAATAAGATCAACATCAGTAAGGCTCTGGTCACAACAGCGATGACTTGCTGGCCGGAAGAAGTCATGCAGCAGGAATATCAGTACCATGAAATGCTTGGTAACGTAACGACTTACACAATAGAGGGAAACCAGCTTACTCTCAGCACTGATGACAACGTGACTCTGGTGTACAATGCTACGGAGGCGCCGGAATTCGACTTGGAAGGGAACACATGGACACTTACCTCGTTCATAGAAGGAGAGGATGTGCAATCGCCACTCGTAAATACGACAATAACTGCCTACTTTGAGGACGGAATAATCAAAGGTAACGCAGGGTGTAACGGCTACTCTGGGGGCTATACTGTTGATGGCAATAAGATCAACATCAGTAAGGCTCTGGTCACAACACTGATGACTTGCTGGCCGGAAGAAAAAATGCAGCAGGAATATCAGTACCATGAAATGCTTGGTAACGTAACGACCTACACAATAGAGGGAAACCAGCTTACCCTCCGCACTGATGACAACGTGTCTCTGGTGTACAATGCTACGGAGGCGCCGGAATTCGACTTGGAAGGGAACACATGGACACTTACCTCGTTCATAGAAGGAGAGGATGTGCAATTGCCACTCGTAAATACGACAATAACAGCCTGTTTTGAGGACGGGAATATCACCGGTAACTCGGGGTGTAACAACTACTTTGGAGACTATACGGTTAATGGCAACGAGATCAATATGAGTAATGTTCTGGGCTCAACAAGGATGACTTGCGAGCCGGAAGAAAAAATGCAGCAGGAATATCAGTACCTGGAAATGTTTGGTAACGTAACGACCTACACCATTGAGGAAAACCAGCTCACCCTCAGTACAGAAGACAACAGGACACTGGTATACCAGATGGAAGCAGAAGAATAAAGAAGATGAGGCGGTAACAATCGTCCTCAATTCTTTTTTTATTTTCAACTGTTTTTACGATTTTATGGCGATGTGAGTGAAACCGCCTTTTAAAAATAGCAGAACGTGGGCATTAAAGAGGCTAGAATAGCGGTGCTTCGGAAGAATGCAATCATGTATTTCGATGCGGATCGCTTTTTTGTGCAGATTCACAAATTTTAGCTATGACTGGATGACCAATAGTTCTGGAAGCATACAAAAAGTTGGTATAACTAATATTTATATCTAAAAAGAAACTATCTGAAATTATAAAGTTATATAGGAGGTGAAAAAATGAAAAAGGAAGATATAGATGAAAATGGAAAGAAAGTTTCTTCAGCGCAGATTTCTTTACGGAAGAAAGACACTTTAGCTGCGGCATTGATGATAGTGATTCTAGTGTTCGCAGTTGCGTCAGTCAGTGCGGCGGATTATCAGGTCCATGAAGGCGAATCAATCCAGGCAGCAATAAACATGTCAAATCCCGGTGATACAATCACTGTGCACAATGGCACATACACCGAAAATGTAGTTGTGAACAGATCAAATATACTGATACGTTCGGCTAACGGCTCCGCTGTTACAATCGTACAGTCAAATAGAACAGACATGCATGTGTTCAACATAACAGACCAGAATAACGTTACGCTGGACGGATTCACTATACGAGATGCAAGTGCGGCACTAAACACGACAAAGAATGTTAATGCTACTAGTCAAACAACGGTCTCTATTTTGGCAGCACCGACACAACCTACAGTTCCGGCAGTACCGACACAACCTACAGCACCGGCGGGACCCTCAATCGATGGTTTTCTCTCAGTCACATCCACACCATCTGGTGCAGATATAGCAATAGATGGCAGACCTATCGGTGAAAAGACACCCCACACGGCACCATTAATGCCCGGCCCCCATACAATAAAACTCACTCTTGCGGATTATCAGGATTGGACAGAACGAGTACAAGTAACGGGTGGCAAAACTACAGACGTACAAGCAACATTGACCCCGATTCCCGCTCCCGCTATCGATGGTTTTCTCTCTGTCACTTCTAGACCCGCGGGTGCAGATATATAATTAGATCGTAGCTCTATAGGTGAAAAGAGTCCCCACCAGATGCCTATATAGGCGTTCTCCCTTACATTAAAACTCACTCTTGGGGGCTAGCGGGAGTG
>JAUWND010000049.1 GCA_030612835.1 Candidatus Methanophagales archaeon
TAGTTTATTAAAACATAAGTACTATTATTGTTTTCTCGTGAAAATCTGTGTAATCTTGTGGTTTGCTAAACAAATACAAAGATTGTATTGACTATCTCACGCATATCTTGTTCGCATGGTCTACCGCCAGTTTTCGCTGGAGGGATCAAAGGCTCAATGATTTGCCATTCGGCATCGCTTAAATCGCTGGGGTATGATTTTCGTTCCATACACCCCATAATTAAACATAATTACAAATTTCAGAGGAGTTTTGTACTTTTCAAACACCCTCTTAGAGATATAGATCACATAGGTCTATAAAAGCTTTTCGATTTTTCCCGAGATCTCATTTTTGAGATATATCCAGCTAACCGAATATTTTCTTCCGCCACCTCTGCCACATCTCCGAGCAACACCTTCCCGCGATACTTCGGCGAAAAAAACTAAATGGTCTGTTAGTAGAGAGACCGTATGTCTATCATGACGGAGATCATAGTCCACCAAAAGAAAAGACCTATAAAAAGTCCATAGACACAGATTAACACTAATTAACGCACATAAAAATAAATCAGTGCACTCTGTGTAAATCCGTGTCTAAAATTTGCGTATATCAATTTTTGTGTGTTCCCTTATGTCAACAACCCCACCAAAAACCGCACATAATTCTCTAAATCCGATATTGCAACGTTTTCATCAGCTCCATGCGGGTTACAATCCACGAAACAGCCAACGCCAAAAGCACAAACCGGCTGATTCGTCCTTTGAACTGCATATGCGACATCCAAACCGCCTTGCACACCGATTATGGGTTTATAAACGCCAAATGCGTCCGATACGGCATCCTGCACTCGCTTTGTCCATTCGCCACTTTGCTCGGCGAACATAGGCGGGAATCCCGGCTTACACTGCAGCTCTATCTCTACCCCATGCTTTGCTTTTATCGTTTCTACTGCATCCTCAAGCTCATTTATCACTTCCTCTTCTTTTTCCTCTGGGATATATCTCCGATCACCCCGTAAGGTGCAGCTCGGAGGTATCACGTTCTCCTTTACACCGCCAGAAATCATAGTAACGTTAAAAACAGGCTTTATGTGCTTCTGACCAGTTAGTTCTGTCATAATAGGGCCACATGGTACTTTCGATTCCCTACTCTCTATCTGCCTTTTCAAACCCTCTAACTCGCCCATCACCAGCATTGCCTTTTCTATCGCATTCACACCTGAAAAAGGAATGGAGCTGTGAGCGGATTTACCATACACTGTCATCGCCCAATTCATTACCCCGTTCGTTGCTATGCATACACCTTCGTTATCGCCATCCATACAGAGTAAATAATCACCCGTTAGTAATCCATAATCAGCAAAGAAGCACAACCCTGAGTAGGTCCCTAGCTCTTCATCCGTGGTCAATGCAACCCTGAGATTATACTTGCTTTTTAAGTCCTGCTCGTTCATCACACGTAACGCAGTTAAAAGCGATGCGACACTGCCCTTTGAGTCCGCTACACCGCGTCCATATATCCTACCGTCTTTGATTACAGGGTCAAAAGGCGGCGTGCTCCAACCCTCACCTGCGGGAACCACATCTAAATGCGTGTATATATCTACACTTTCTTTTGCACCGCAATCTTTAGTAGCGAGAAGGTTCACTCTCTCGCCGCTTAACTCCGCACTCTTTTGCCTTGCTTCGTAAACATCCTCTGGCATCTCTATCCGTTCACATTCAAACCCTAAATCATCAAATACTGGTATAAGCCAATCCACTATCTTTCCGTAATTCTCTCCAGGCGGCACATATGTGGGTATCATAACCAATTCTTTGAGACAATCTATAAGATACTCTTCCTTCTCCAAATCCTCTCTTTCTTCCATTTTTATTATATATAACTAAAGTATGAACTCCTTTTGTTTTATTTAGATAGAACATACGCATATTGTCTAAACTATAGGAGGCACAAATAGTTATTATGCAAGACAAATTTAGCTGTATTCTTGTTGACTGGAACTATGCGTATGATCTTTGCAAGGATGTAAGAGAGGAGATAAAGGGAGCGGGATTCAAGCCGGAGGTTATAGTTGGCGTGGCAAGGGGCGGCTGGTACTTAGCTCGTGTACTTTGCGATTTCTTCTTGCTTAAGGATCTGCTCAGCTTGAAGATGGAACACTGGGGTGTAACGGCCACAATTACGGGTGACGCGGAACTGAAATACGGGCTTGACGATACGGCACGGGCGAAACTAAAGGATAAGCGAGTATTAATAGCAGATGATATAACTGACACCGGTGACAGTATAAAGCTTGTTGTTGATTATATTAAATCTATGGGCGCAAAAGAGGTAAGAACTGCAACATTACAGCATAAAACTTCATCCTCATTCATTCCCGATTTCTATGGCGAGCTCATGAAAGAATGGAAATGGGTGGTATATATCTGGAGCATTCATGAGGATTTGATGGACTTAATGGGGCGGGTGATTGCTAATGGCGGGCTGAGTATAGAAGAGATAAAAGCTGCTATGGCGGACGAATTCGACTTCTACGTACCACATCACCTCCTAAATGAGGTATTAGAAAATATGAAATATCACGGTAAGATAAAAAGTAAAGAAGAAAGGGGGAAGGTTGTGTGGGTACTGGGCTAAATTGCCGGGATTTTATATTATAGTGCCTCAATACCAAAAGACTCCAGCAACACCTCTTTATTTATCTTCCCACTTGTAAATGTCTTTCCACTGTTCAGTTCGTTTACTGTGATCTGTGCAGGTGCAAACATGGCTGCATCTACCTTGTAGAAGTCGAAACCCGCATTTTTAAATGTTATGTAGAACGGTTTCCCATAGTCCTTTGAGACCTGCGAAGGCATTTTCTTTATGTATCCCTTCAAATCTTCCACGTCATCGTATTTTATCGCGTAATAAATGCGACTACCGTATATGATGCAATCATTGGTCGAACCCATGCACTTCACATCATCACCAACAATAGGTGAGATTGGTATGATACCCTGAGCGTGTTCTATGCAGTTTATGTCAAAACCTAAAGACTCGAGCTTGTGAACGCCTGTTTCCACGCCTCTGGCAGAAATCTGTACAGAGCCTGCAATGGAGGCTGTTGGCGCCACCGCGATATAAAGGTCTTCTGGTTCTACCCTGCACGCCTTCGCTATTTCTTCCGTCACTTCTTCATCTGGAATACTGCTACATTCTAAAACCAACACGGCCTCATTTGCGTCGTCTTCATACCCTATCTTCTTATATAACTCTTTCGGATTGAGTGAAAGTGCTCTTGCGGGTCCGGAACCCATAGCGAAGAATTTATTCACACTTATCCGCCATCCCGCAAATTGCGATGCCATACAGGCGATTACCGGATGGTCCGTAGTAATCTCTATCGCAGGCACGACCATTTCACCGAGATCAAAGCTGCTGAATTTGAGATCCGCAAGGTCCGCCATGCATATCCGAGATAAGTATAACCCTGCTTCAAGACCGCCTTTTTCTTCCACTCCGGCATCTATTATCGTTGTCCCGTTAGCCAGCTCTTCTATGCCCACCTGCAACTCATCCGCGTTGTCCATCATCTCTTCAAATACATCCAATCCATATTCATTCACGCTTATCATCATTCTTTTCCACCTCTCCTATTACATACCATGCACCTCTATTTATTATAATGATATGGTTTTGTCAAAAATCGTGTAAAAGACCAAAAAACATTAGGGGTCTATCTGAACAGTATCACCTCTTTTCTCTTCTTTCCTGCCTTCCACTCCTTCATCTTCTCGTTCAGCAAATGCTGGTCCACAAAGACGAAATCGCCATTCTCTTCCTTTAGCAGTAAAGGTATCTCATCAATAGAAAAAGTGGGAATGCGAAACCTAAGAAACGTATTAGTAGCGAAATGCGATAACTCTTTACCATATATTACCGCACTCACACCTTTCTTCGCTAACCGTTCCGCTGTGCTTGCCCCGCCCCCACTACCGTCCTCGAGGAATACAACGTCACCTTTTTTTAGCCCATACCGCCGATGTGCATCTAAGATTGCATCATGAGAGAAATATTTTATCAGCTTTATCCTTTTCCCGCCCTTTACTCCTCTTTTTCCTTTCAGTTCTTCTACGATCGTCCTTAAATCAGCATTCAGCTCGTCCTTTTCTTTTAATTCTTCTCTCAGCCGCACTATCTTATTGTCTCTCCGCCGTATCTCTTCTATTACTGCCATCTCTCTTCTCCCTTCAGACCTCATAGAATCGAGTTTGTGGTTCAAACGACTTATTTTGAGTTCTTTTTCGGCGTCCATTGCCTTTAAAGAGGTCATGAGCTCTTCTAGCATCTCTATCTTCTCTTCTTTCTGCTTTATAATTCTGCGTAATTTGAGGATAGTTTCGCTTTTGTCATCGCTCTTTTTCTCTTCCGGCCTTTCCTCTTTTATAACCTCTTTATTTTCCCCATCTACACTAATTAATCTGTCTATTGCCACACTTATAGAGACACCTTTTACTACCTGCGCCTTCACCTCTTCCACGTTCACACCTGCCGGCGTCTTCTTCTGTACCTGCGAGAATTTCTTCCTATAGCGCTTGAATGCAGTGACACAAGCAGCTAACGCATCCCTTTCATGGGCATTTTTATATTCGTAGCCCGCCCCCTTCGTCAGTGCAATCTTCTCCTCCAGTGAGAGGGATTCGTCTAATTCCGGGACTAGAGTGGAGAAGATACTACTTATCCTTTTTACCATTGAAGGGGTGGGTGTGACGTCAGAAGCGACTATCAAAGGCTTTCCAAGCGATATTATCCGTGCTACTACCTCTGAGACAGAATAATTCTTTGAGCTAAATACGTCTATTGGTCTTCCATCAAGGTCGAGCATGGCAACTCCTATCGTGGTACCGGGATCTATGCCAACGATGGTGTAGCTTCGTTTTATGGATGAGTATGCCATCTGCTTATTTTTTAAAATCTGATTTCTATACAAATATAATTTTAATTACTTATTTATGGTAGAGATGGGAGAGGAATGAATGAAACTGGGGATAATCGCAGATACTCATGATGATCTCGAAGCAATAGAAAAAGCGGTAGGGGAGCTATATGAAGACCCTCATGACTTCGAACTTGCCAGGAAGAAACTAATTGTGACGCATAAACCAAAGATAGTAGAGGCGTTAGCTGTATCGGGCGCTTATGATGTGGTGATATATGGGCATACACATAAAGCGGAGATAGAGAAGAAAGAGGATAAAGCGTTGATGATAAATCCTGGAGAATGCTGCGGACGCCTCACGAGAAGGAGAACGATTGCCATACTCGATTTAGAGAAGGATGAGGCGAAGATAGTGCAAGTGTAAAAATCATGAAAAAAGCGCAAATTATTTATAATGATAACTCAAACCCATATAAAAAGGAAGATTAGTAAATAATATGTAAGGAGGAATACTCAAATGGGAACGTTATATGAAGACATAATTGATTGTGGCGGAGCGATTTTTGGTAATGAGCATTTAGAAACGCTCAGAGAGTGCGTGCAATGTGGTAAGTGCACAGGTGGCTGTCCTTCTGGGAGGAACACGGCGTTAAGGACGAGGAAGTTAATGCAGATGGCTCTGGTGGATATGCGAGAGGAGGTTTTTAACGCCCCCGAATTGTGGTTCTGCTCAACTTGTTACACCTGTTATGAAAGATGTCCAAAGGGTGTAAAAGTGACAGATGTAATAAGAACGATACGGAACTTAGCGGCGAAGGAAGGGCACATGTCTGTTCCACACCGGATGATTGGCGTTTATGTGATGAAGACCGGGCATGCTGTGCCGATCGGTCCGGACCAGATGAAATTGAGAGAGGCGGTAGGTCTCGAATCGCAGCCTCCGACCGCGCAGAAACACAAAGACCAATTGGAGCAGGTGCAGGCAATATTTAAGGCGACGGGGTATGATGCGATGATTGATTTTGATTGGGCTACAATGAATTTAAAAGGGATGGATAAAGGGGGTAAGAAATGACGGAAGAATCGAAGACGTATGCGTATTTCCTCGGTTGTATCACGCCGAACAGGTATCCGGGGATAGAAGCAGCAACGAAGACGATACTAAAAGAGTTTGGGATAGAGACAGAAGAGATGATGGGTGCTTCGTGCTGTCCAGCGCCTGGTGTTTTTGGCTCTTTTGACATGAATACGTGGCTGCCGGTAGCAGCGCGTAATCTCGCTATTGCGGAGGAGATGGACCTGGAGATAGTTGTGACGTGTAATGGTTGTTACGGGTCACTTCAGGAAGCGGACCATTTACTACGGGCGAATCCAAAGTTAAAAGAGAAGACCAATAAGATATTAGGCGAATTCGGTAGAGAATTTAAAGGCACTACAAAGGTGAACCATTCACTCGTGGTTTTTCACGATGTTATCGGATTGGACAGGCTAAAGGAGAAGATAACGAACCCGATGGATGGCGTGAATGTAGCAGTGCATTACGGCTGCCACTTCCTTAAGCCAAGAGAGGTAAGGGGACATGGCTCTTCTGAGGATACTTATATCCTGGAGGACCTTGCGCAGGTAACAGGAGCGAAGACGCCGGAATACAAGGACAAATTGATGTGTTGTGGTGCAGGCGGTGGAAACCGAACTGCCGATTCTGTTCAATCCCTGGAATGGATGCGTCAGAAGCTGGTGAGTGCGATAGAAGCGGACTGTGATTGCATGATTCATCCCTGTGCGTTCTGCCATTTGCAACTGGATAGAGGGCAGGAGGAGATGGAAAAGGCATTTGGCATATTCTTCAATTTCCCCATTCTCTTCTTCACGCAGTTCCTCGGTCTTGCAATGGGACTCAGCGTAAAAGAACTGGGATTGGACGAGCAAGTTACAACTATGCCCGACAAATTATTAAAATAGAAAAGAAAAGAAAAGAAAAAACCATTTTATTTTTTTCTTCT
Organism: Candidatus Methanophagales archaeon; assembly: GCA_030612835.1. Taxonomy (GTDB): domain Archaea; phylum Halobacteriota; class Syntropharchaeia; order Alkanophagales; family Methanospirareceae; genus Methanophaga. The sequence continues at coordinate 6,908 of JAUWND010000049.1, forward strand.
TTTTGTTTTGTTTTGTTTTGTTTTGCTTAATTACGTGGGTTAGTTGAGAACTAATTTACCAGAGTTTTGTAGGTTGAGCTAGCACTGCTTTAAATTGACCTTTTTTCTGCCTTACGACACGCAAGTCCTTCTCCTTTTCCGTTATTTTATTTATTAGTTCTGTCTTCTGATCTTCTTCCGCTGCGCTTTTAAACTCGCCTACTAAATCGCCTATCTCCTTCATCAATGCGGCTATCTCTTCATCCTTTTCCTTTATTACCTCATCAGGTACTATGCCCATTTTACATTACTACCTCCATTTACGTATTATAAATGCAAGATATGATACTTCCATCATTTATATCTTTCTATTTTAGCCTTTCAACACGATCTCTATATGGACATCTTTTGGTATGGGTATGCGCATAAGTTGCCGCAGAGCTCTTTCATCGGCTTCTAGGTCTATCAACCGCTTATGTATGCGCATTTCCCAATGATCCCATGTAGGGGACCCTTCACCATCCGGGCTTTTTCTACACGGAACCTTCAGCTTCTTTGTGGGAAGAGGAATAGGGCCTGCCATTCTAACACCTGTGGTCTCAACGATCTTTTTCACTTGCTGGCATATCTCATCCAATTTCAGATGGTCAATACTCGATAATTTTATCCGTGCTTTTTGATTCATTTTGTTCCCTCTTCCTGCTAGCCTTGCTTTATTTCTCCTTTAGATCTATTACCATACCTGCAGCAACTGTTTGCCCCATGTCCCGGACTGCAAACCTGCCGAGCTGTGGTATCTCCTTTACGCGCTCGATGACTAAAGGTCTTGTCGGTTTTACTTTTATGATTGCCGCATCGCCCGCTTTTATAAAGTCCGGATTCTCTTCCACTGTCGCACCTGTCTTAGGGTCCATCTTCTTAGTAATTTCTAGTATTGTAGCAGCGACTTGGGCGGTATGGGTATGGAAAACCGGGGTATATCCTGCGGTAATTGCACTTGGATGCTGGAGTACAACTATCTGTGCCGTGAACTCATCAACAATTGTTGGCGGGTTATCCACAGGCCCACAAACATCACCTCGTCTTATCTCTGTCCTGCTTATCCCACGAACATTCCAGCCGATATTGTCACCGGGAACAGCTTCATTAATCTCTTCATGGTGCATCTCTATTGTTTTCACCTCTCCTTTCGCAGCAGGCGGGTTGAAAATCACGGTGTCTCCTTTCTTCATCTTTCCTGTCTCCACTCGCCCTACTGGCACGGTCCCTACACCGGTTATTGTATATACATCTTGCACGGGTATTCTAAGCGGGAGATTAACCGGCTTATCCGGTACTTTCATGAGGTCCAACGCTTCTAAAAGAATAGGCCCGTCGAACCAGGTCTCTTTATCACTTTTCTTTGTTATATTCACGCCATCAATTGCGGAAACGGGAATAAAGACGACATGCTCCTCCTTGTAGCCCACCAACCCCAGAAGTGCTAGTAGCTCCTTCTTCAACTCCTCATAGCGCTTCTGATCGTAATTCACACGGTCCATCTTATTTATAGCTATGATCAACTGAGTCACACCCAAAGTTCTGGCTAAGAATACGTGCTCCTTCGTCTGAGCCATTATACCGTCCTTAGCATCTACTACCAACACCGCTGCATCCGCCTGTGATGTACCGGTGATCATGTTTTTCACGAAATCCCTGTGTCCAGGGCAATCCACAATCGTATAATAATACTTCTTAGTATCAAATCTTTGGTGGGCAACATCTATTGTTATTCCCCTCTCCCTTTCATCCGCCAAAGTATCCATCACCCAGGCATATTCGAAAGTCGCTTTTCCTATCTCTGCTGCCTTTTTCCTGTACTCTTCTATTATATGAGGATCTATCGCTCCTGCCTCTGTTAGCAACCGACCCAACAGTGTTGACTTGCCGTGGTCAATATGCCCTATCATTGCCAGATTCATATGCTCTTTCTCTACCATTTTTTCCTTTTCCCTCCTTCTTTTTCTTCTAATCTGTAACCTATAAGCTACCTTACTTTATCCTCTTTTACTATAACTTAAATGTTTATTTCTATCTTATTTATTATTGTGTGAGGTATTATTCAAATCTGTGATGACACATTTTAACGTTTCAAGAAACAGCAAATGAAGCTAAAATCTGAGTGCATCCCTTGCCTGGTAGAAAGAACAAAATATGAGTGTGATATTCTATTTGAGGAGGATAGAGAAAAGATACTTGTGTTGAGGGATTTTATTGCTTTCCTTTTTGAGCATCTCGAAGGTGAACTGAACGCGCCTGTTTTTTTTGGCACCGAGAGGGAGAGAATATTAAAGAGGCGAAGTGGCGTGGAAGACCCTCACGAATGGGTAAAACAGCGAAGTAACGAAGTAGCAAAAGGGTTGCTTTTCGAGGCGTATACGTTTTACAATGCGGCAAGTGATAAACTAGAAGCGTTGATACGGATAGCGGCAGCGGCGAATTCAATGGAATACGGCGTAAAAGGGTATTTATACAGCGATGAAATTTTTAGGCGTGATTTCTTGCGGACATTAAACGAGAAACTTAATTGGGATAGAAGCGTGATTTTAGCTGCGATAAATAGCCGAGATCGGTTGATATATCTAACGGACAATGCAGGCGAGGTATTTTTCGATGTGTTTGTGATAAGGGAGTTGATAAAAATGGGTAAAGAGGTGATTGTGTCGCCGAAGAGCGCACCTGTTATAAACGATGCAACGATAGAAGATCTGAAAGAAGCGGGTATCTCTTCTTCCGAGGCGGGGTGTAAGATAATTCCAAGTGGCGCCTACATAGGTGTATCATTAGAAGAGGCGGAGGGGGAGTTCATGGACGTCTTCAGCGATGATAGGTATCTGGTGATAGCGAAGGGGATGGGGAACTACGAATCAATATCCGAGTTCGAATCGAAGTTAGATTTGAACGGCCGGTTAATATACCTCTTCAGAGCGAAATGCAAACCGATAGCGGAAGATATAGGAGTAAGAAGGGGCGAACTTGTTGCTAAATTCGTGTGAATCAAGATGAAGATGCAAAATAAAGAAGAGATCCTTTTCTCTGCGGCTGAGAACGAATTCAGAGAATCGCTGAGAGCGTTCCTTGAGGGCCTGGATGCGAAGAAGATAGAGCGTGAAATATATGAACGGGATTTTTATCCGCGGGAACTCTACGGTAAACTAGGCGATGCCGGCTTCTTAGCGCCTGTATTGCCGGTAGAATATGGTGGCATGGGGAAGCTAGTATATGAAGCGATATTGGCAGAGGAACTAGGTGCTGCTTGCGTGCCGCTCGCATGGATACATTCCACGTCCTCTTATGCATACGCAACGATTGCTCGATATGGTAACGAGGAGCAGAAGGGTAAATATTTGCCTGCACTGAAAAGTGGTGCTAAGATCGGTGCAATTGCAATAACCGAGCCCGAAGCGGGAAGTGACGTTATGCGTATCAAGACAAGCGCAGAGCGAAAAGGCGATGAGTATCTGATATGTGGAGAGAAAAGGAACATAACAAATGGTAGTAGAGCGGATGTCCTCTTAGTATGGGCGATAACAAATCCGGAGGTTGATCCAGGAAGTGGAATGAGCGTGTTCATTGTGGAATCAGACACTAAGGGGTTTGAGGTGGAGCGTGATTTTAAGCTACTGGGAGGGTTTCCAGGCACGGTAAATTCTTATCTCAGGTTTGATGCTGTGCGAATACACGGGAAAAATATGATGCTCGGCGGCGAGAACGAAGGGGCGCGGGTAATGTTCGATGAGTTATCTATTGAGCGAGTGTTATATGCCGCGATGTTAGTTGGCGAGGCGAGACCAATACTAGAACTCGCGGTCGAATATTCAATGGATAGGGAGCAGTTCGGGACCGCGATAAGCCGTTTTGAAGGGATAAGTTTCAAAATCGCGGACATGGTGACGAAGTTAGAAGCAGCTAAGTTGATGGTCTATCATACCGTTAGGCTGATTGATGCGGGGTTCGAAGCAGAGCAGGAATCGGCGATGGCAAAGCTTCTTGCTTCTGAGGCGTTTTACGAAGTTGCGCATAATACTGTACAGATATTGGGTGGTCGGGGACTCACGGACGAATACCCGGCGGAATGGGCGTTCCGGATGGCGAGGTTGTCTATGATTCCCGCGGGCACAAATGAGATAATGCGGTTTATTGTACAACGAGAGGTGTATAAGGGGTATAAGGGTAAGAAGGGGGGTTAAGACACTCTGCGGGAGATCCGACTTTTTCATGTTGTACTAATTTTATTCTCAAGATCGCAACATCTCGAAAGAGAAATTAAAGTGTGAAACTTTAACGTGTATTGTGAATATATATTCATATATGCCAGGGCGAAGACTGTGCAGGTGCGTAAGCGTCAAGCCAAATTTCCTCCTCTTCGAGCCACGGCTAGGGGAGAGAACGCCTAATCAGGAGGTCCGTGAAAGGTTGATATTGAAAGTGGAAGAACTGGAGAGCATAAGGCTTAAAGACTATCAGCAGCTAAGTCAGGAAGAATCAGCGAAAAAAATGGGCGTTTCGCAACCTACATTCCATCGAATACTAAGCGAAGCACATCGAAAAATAGCAGAAGCTTTTGTTGAAGGGAAAGCAATAAGGATAGGAGGCGGTAATTACGTAATAATGAATGCTAACAATGAAACACATGTGCCCCTTCCGAAGGGGTCTCCTGGCTGGAAAAGAGAGAGGCATGGGCGTGGTGGAGATTCTTTAGTTTCATCATAGTCTATCTTTATATATACTCATATGAATATATATTCACATAAGGAAGAAAAAATCAAAATCTATAGGGAGAAGGTGAAAGATAAAGATGAAGATATGCGTAACTGCAACAGCAGGAGACCTGAATGCACAGGTAGATCCGAGGTTCGGAAGGTGCCAATACTTTGTGATCGTAGATTCGGAGACAATGGCGTTTGAAGCGATGGCGAACGAAGCAATTGCCGCACCGGGTGGAGCGGGAATTCAGGCGGCACAAACAATGGTGAATAAGGGTGTGGATGTAGTCATTTCGGGGAATATAGGTCCCAATGCTTTTCAGGTACTGTCCACCGCGGGTGTGAAAATCGCAACAGGCGCTTATGGCACGGTACAAGAAGCTGTTGAGATGTATAAAAGCGGTAAGTTAGGAGAGACAGGTGCTTCAACAGTAGCTGCTCATGCTGGTATGGGCGCTACTGCACCAGGTGGCGGATTTGGCATGGGCATGGGCGGAGGACGAGGCGGAGGCGGCCGAGGCATGGGCATGGGCAGAGGTATGGGACTTGGAATGCAGCAACCAATGCCTTCGCAACCACAACCACAACCACAAGCGCCGCAGGCACCAATAACGCCTCGAACGAAAGAAGAAGAAATCGAAGACCTATCGCACATGGCTAATAGACTGGAGAAAGATTTGGAAGAAGTGAAGAAGAGACTAGAAGAACTTAAAAGGGGGTGAAAAAATGGCAAGAGGAAGAGGATTTGGAAGAGGTTTTTGGTCGGGCTTTGGACCCGGGAGAGGTATGGGAATGGGCAATCCTTATCCCTACTGCAGGAATTTCCCGTGGCTTCCCAGAAGGTGGTGGACAGGAATGTATGGGGCAATGGCTCCATCTCTGGGAACATACCCCGTGCCATATTATGGCTATCCGTATTCTTACGGGAGGTGGATAAAATAAGATGAGTGGCATGGGTAGAGGAGGAGGAAGAGGTCAAGGAATAGGACGAGGAGGTCAAGGGCAAGGAAGAATGGGTGGCAGCGGATTGGGCCCTGCCGGAGAATGTCGATGCCCGAATTGTGGCTATACAATGCCGCATCAAACGGGGGTGCCATGCTATCAGCAGAGCTGCCCAAAATGCGGGTCTAAAATGGCGAGGCCATAAAAAAAAATAGGAGGCGATAAGAAAAAAATGGGAGGAAATAGAAGGAGAAACATGTATTATCTGACTGGTTTACCTGGCTGGATGAGATTTGGATACTCTCCGGGCTGGGCAGATAGGAGTCCAACCGGAATGCCGCCAGGTGCACAGTATCTCACACAGACGGGACAGATGCCGCAGTTTGCTTCTTGGATACAGCAGCAAGCACCAGCAGGCGCACCTGTTGCACCAATGGGCATGCCAGCAGTGCCGAAAGAGCAGGAGATTTCTATGCTTGAATCGCAGGCGCAGATGCTTGGGGATCAGTTAGAGCAGATAAAGAAGAGACTGGAAGAACTGAGAAAGTAAAAAGTGCAAAGGGCCAATTAGAAACATGAGGAGAAGGAAATGGGTAAATGCGAACTGTGTGGAAAAGCGAGAAGATAGTTCTTTCTTGCTCCTTTTTCTTTTTTAGTGTGCTATGCAGCAATCTATACTATCATTAGCTTGGAAGGCTTTTGTTAACGAAGAACTATGCGTAGGGTGTGGAAAGTGCACCGCGGTTTGCTGTACCGGTGCGATTGGAATTGTTGATAAAAAAGCAGTAGTGGATTTTAACAGGTGTATATGCTGCACTGCTTGTGTACGGGCTTGTCCAAAGGGTGCCATCCAAATAGCCCCACATTCATCTCCGATTTTGCAGAGAGATCCTGTACTGGAGAGGCTAAAAGCGCAATTAAACGTCGTAAGGTCCAAAGTTGAAGAGATGGAAAGAAGTATCGAAGAGCTATAAGTGTGTAAATAAAGGTTAAAAAATGCGTGATGAAATGCGGGTAAAATGGAAAAATGAGCGAAAAAAATGAAAGTTACGATTTCGATGAACTAACCAAAATGATGGAAGAGGAGATATTAGAAGAGGAAAGGGGAATATACACAGAGAAGACACTTGAGGAGGCATACAACCCCAAAAACGTTGGTGAACTGGAAGCCCCCAGTGGTGCTTCAATGGCATGTGGAAGCGTGGTTACAGAACTGGTGAAAGGTAAGACAATCGAAGAAGCACTCACGGTAGAGGACAAGGATGTTTTATCCGTTTTGGGTGGTTTACCGGAAGAAAACATTCATTGCTCTGTGCTTGCAATGGACACGCTAAGAGCAGCTCTGGAAGATTATAAGAGTAAGAATAAGAGTAAGAATAAGAATAAAAAAAGGAATAAAAAAGAGAGGAGGTGAACATATGAAACTATGCATTCCCTCATTGGGAAATGGAGGATTGGAAGATATTGTAAGTGAACATTTTGGAAGAGCGCCAACATTTACTGTTGTTGATATGGTGAGTAACAAGGTGGAAATTGTGCAGAACACGGGTGAACATTTTGGCGGTGTAGGCAATACACCGGATCTCGTAGCAGGTGCGGGTGCAGAGATAATGCTCTGTTCTCGATTAGGCCCTCGTGCAATAAGCGCTTTTCAGGCAGGAAGACTCAACGAAGCTAGTGATGTCAATGCGTGCAAAATGCACCGGCATTAATGGAACGCGCAATGCAACAAAACGGTGAACCGATGATTATTGCGGTAGCAAGCGGCAAAGGCGGTACGGGAAAGACAACTGTAGCAGTTAATCTTGCTCTGTCGCTTTCGAACGTACAAGTACTCGATTGCGATGTAGAAGAGCCGAATTCACATATCTTCCTTAATCCGGTGATCGAGGAGATAAAGCCGGCCTATACGCTGGTGCCAAGGGTCAATTACGATTTGTGTGATTACTGCGGTAAGTGTGCTGCTGCGTGTGAATACAACGCTCTTGTTGTTGTGCCGCAAAAAGAAGTAATGGTGTTTCCGGAACTTTGCCACGGCTGTGGGTTATGCTCCCTTGTATGCCCGCAGGATGCGATCAGCGAGGAACCGAGGGAGATCGGCGTTATAAAAACAGGAAAAAGCGGTGACGGCAACATTGACCTCGTGTACGGGGTGTTGAATATCGGGGAGATAATGGCAACACCGCTGATCGACCAGGTAAAAGCGGACCTTGATCCGGAAAAGACAGTGATTATTGATGTATCGCCGGGAACGGCATGCCCGGTGATTGCAGCCGTGCAAGGAAGCGATTACTGCATTCTTGTGACTGAGCCCACACCGTTTGGGCTCTACGATTTGAGGCTTGCAGTTGAGGTGCTCAGAGTGCTTAAGATTCCTTTTGGCATGGTTATAAATAGAGCAGGGATTGGGGAGCGAAAGGTGTATGAGTACTGCGAGAAGGAAGGGATTCCGATTTTGCTTGAGATTCCACATGACACGCGGATTGCACGGTACTATTCCGAGGGCGTGCCCTTTGTGAAGGCGATGCCTGAGTGGAAGGAGCGATTTGCAGGGATAATTGGTATTATATAGTAACCACGAGATTACACAAGATTAACACAGAAAAAAGAAAATGAAAGATATGAATGAAAAGTGGCTTTATAAGGACTTGACTAAAGAGAATCTTGTGGTTATAAAAGAGCTATCCAAATGAGACAAATAACGGTTATTAGTGGAAAAGGTGGCACGGGGAAGACAACCCTTGTGGGCTCGTTCGCTGCCCTCGCAGAGAACAAAGTCATTGTAGACTGCGATGTAGACGCACCAGACCTCCATCTGCTGGTGCATCCGGAAATCATAAAGAAGGAGGAGTTTAAAGGCGTGAAGGTTGCCTTTATAGATAAAACGCTATGTACCGAGTGCGGAACGTGCGAAGAAACATGTAGATTCAACGCTATCGCTTCGACCGAAGAATCGGGCTATGCAGTCAATCCCGCACGTTGTGAGGGCTGTGGCGCTTGTGTGTTTACATGTCCGCAGGAGGCAGTTACGCTTAAAGAACGTGTTTCTGGCTATGCATTTATATCAAAGACTAACTATGGCCCAATGGTGCATGCGCAGCTCAATATCGCGGAAGAGGCATCAGGGAAACTGGTCACTGTTGTTAGAAACAATGCACAGCAGGTTGCAGAAAAAGAGGGCTGTGAACTCATACTGATTGACGGATCGCCGGGCATCGGCTGCCCGGTAATTGCGTCATTAACCGGCGTGGACCTCGCACTCATCGTTACCGAGCCCACGATGTCCGGACTGCATGACCTCGAACGAATCATGGATGTGACCAGACATTTCGGTATTGCTTCCGCCGTATGCATCAATAAATACGACATTAATGAAGAGAACCGCAAGAGGATTACCGAGGTTTGCCGGCAGCGAGGAATACAAGTTGTTGGCAACATACCATACGACTCCGTGGTCACTGAAGCAATGGTTGCGGGTATGCCGGTGGTTGAATTCTCAGAA
>JAUWND010000055.1 GCA_030612835.1 Candidatus Methanophagales archaeon
GTGATGCAACTTCTTGTCAACAAATAGCGTTCTTATCCTGGCAGTTGATCTGATCTGGGTTCTCGGATTTTCCCACGTTGTCCTGCGGGCTTACCACGCAAGCGTTACCCCCGGCGTGTTCCGCAGTAGGATTACCCCGAATGGAGGGGGTAGCCGCAAGGGCAATCCGCGATGCAACTTCTTGTCAACAGACTGACTTTTTCGATTGTGCCCTTTGGTTATCTTCTCCTCTCCAATGTGAGCAGGATAAAACGGCCGTCGGACAATCTTGGTCAAATGTATACCACAAAATATTGAGCATTTACAACGTTCACGCTATACTCCCGGCACCGATCAAATGCCATCGAGCACCTATCTTCATCCCGATAGCGACTAAAGCGCCATTTTCTGCACATATCGGTCTGCTCAGAGCCACATCAATAGTGTCCTTAGTCACCCTTTTCACCAAGCCCATAGTGATTGCGGTTCCGATACTAAGCATTACATACTCGCGCACTTTAATCGCCTTAACCTCCACCTCCTTTGCTACACCAACAACGCGTTTCAAAAGATGAAATTTTATACTGAGTTCATTCCATGTTGGTGGCAAGGAGCCTGGATTACCTACACACTGACCCACTAAAGTGTCCTCCCTCGTCATGCCCGGGTCCAACTTAGTGCCGATGCCGATTAATCCACCAGGAGTCACCTCTTTTACTTGATCGCCACCCACAATTATCGAGGTTATCTCTGTTTCTATTGGTATCCACTCTTCTTTGCCTTTAGTTGACACTTTCCTTCCAGGTTTTATTTCTAATTTGTCATCTGCACTCAACCTACCCTGAAGTAGAGAACCGCCGATTACACCACCCTTTAAGGCTTTTATTGGCGTTCCGGGCTTATTCACATCGAAGGAACGTGCAATGTGCATCCTCGGTGCTATATCAAAGGAACGTGGCGGTGTGGGTATAGTTTTCTCTATAGCCTGTATCAGCACATCAACATTTGCTGATTGCTGTGCCGCGATAGGCACAATAGGTGCATTTTCCGCTATTGTACCCTTTAAAAACTCCTTTATTTGCCCATAATGCTCTAGCGCCTCTTCACGCGAAACGAGGTCTATTTTATTCTGCGCAATCACGATCTTATCTATGCCTATTACGTTTAGAGCCATCAGGTGCTCCTTTGTCTGTGGTTGGGGACATGGCTCGGTAGCAGCAATAAGAAGAACAGCACCATCCATTATCGCTGCACCACTCAGCATAGTCGCCATTAACGCTTCATGCCCTGGAGAGTCAACAAAAGAAACAGTTCGCAGCTCTTCCGTCTTCGAGCCACAAAGCTTACATATCTCTTCCACCGTGTAGCAATCCGGCTCGTTACAAGCTGGGCATCGCCTGAATGTAGCGTCTGCATAGCCTAGTCTTATTGATATACCTCTCTTGACCTCCTCGCTGTGTCTGTCAGTCCATTCGCCAGACAGAGCGTTCACTAAGGTCGTCTTACCATGATCTACGTGTCCTACCATTCCTATGTTCACCGAAGGCTTAGTCAGTTTCTTTTCCTCCTTCTTTTGATTGAGTTTTACGGTTGCTTACTCCCCGACAACTTACACTCGCTAACTTTTTTATCTCCACTTTCTTTCTTTATTTATATGCACCCTTAATAAAAGATTTCTTTGGTAAAGCTTTCTTTATTAATGAACGAAAGGTTTGTGGTGATGGGAATGGAATTTGAATTAAAAGAGAGTGAGAAGGCGTTTCAGCGCACAGCGAGGCAGTTTGCAGAGACAGAGATAATGCCACGAGCGGCCGAGATAGACAAAAAAGGGAAGTTCCCGCGAGATTTAGTGAAGAGAATGGCCGAGCTAAAACTTTATGGTATTCCTTTTCCACGAGAATACGGCGGTGCAAGTGCTACGATGGCGAGCTATGTAGCTGTGGTCGAAGAGCTTTCAAGAGCAAGTGCAAGCATTGGTTTTCTAAGCTCTGCAGGGCTCATCACTATATACCCCATCCACTACGCAGGTACAGAGGAGCAGAAGCAGAAATATCTCAGGCCCCTGTGTGAAGGTACGAAGTTGGGAGCCTTCGCTTTAACCGAGCCCAGTGCAGGTTCCGATCCCACCGCTATTGGTACAAATGCTGTTCATGAAGGTGATGAATATCTGCTGAACGGTAGAAAGGCGTATATCACGAATACCTCTGTTGCAGATATATACATAGTTTTTGCATATACTGATAAGTGCAAAAAAAGGGGCGGGATGAGTGCTTTCATCGTGGAGAAAGGGACAAAAGGCTTCTCTTTTTCGGGCATCGACGATATGCTAGGCATGCGTGGTTGTATTGTTGGCGGGTTGAAGTTCAATGATTGTAGAGTCCCCGAGGAGAACTTGCTTGGCAGCGAAGGCGACGGATTCAAAATAGCGATGGGTACTCTGGACAGGGATAGAATAGCAATGAGTAGCGTTGGGGTCGGCATTACTCAAGCTTGCCTGGACATCTCCAAGAAGTATGCAAAAGAGCGAAGACAATCATCACAACCAATTGCTAATTTCCAGGCAGTTCAATTTATGCTCGCAGACATGGCTGTGGAAGTAGAAGCAGCGAGATTACTCACCTACAAAGCGGCTCATCTCGCGGATAAAGGCGAGAAGATCACAAAATATGCTTCAATTGCTAAGCTCTATGCCTCAGAAGTTGCGCAAAGAGCCGCTACAAACGCAGTGCAAATACACGGCGGTTATGGCTGCACGAAGGAATGCCCTGCGGAACGGTATTATCGAGATGTGAAGATACTTAGCATTGCTGTTGGCACTTCGGAGATACAGAGACTGGTGATAGCGCGGGACGAGTTACGATGAAAAAGAATGTGTTTATTTTGATATTTCGAGCATCCGCTCAATAGGTTTCCTCGCCTTATCCATAATTTCTTTCTTAACAACAACTTCGGGCTTCTCATTCTCTAATGCCGCTTCTATCTTCGCCAAAGTGTGTATCTTCATCTGCGGGCAGACTGCGGTATCGGAGATCGGATAGAAGTTCTTCTTTGGTGATTCCTTCTTGAGCCTATGCAGTAGCCCGATCTCTGTCCCTATCAAGAATTCCGTATCCGCAACAGCATTGCAAATTTTTACCATGCCACTCGTTGAAGCGATGTAATCTGCGCTGTCTTGAACTTCGGGGATGCACTCAGGATGAACGGCGATTTTAGCTTCTGGGTGCGCTTCCTTAGCATTCATCAAATCCTCTAATGCTATCTGATGATGCGATGGGCAGAGCCCGTGTTCGGGCACCGGAATAATCCGTTTCGAGGTTGCCTTTTGTGCGTGATATGCTAAATTGTGGTCAGGACCAAAGAGGATAGTTGAGGTGTCCATAGCCATGACTATCTCCTGAGCATTTGCAGAGGTGCAGATGCAGTCTGCAAGTGCCTTACTTTCTGCAAGTGTGTTTACGTAGAGCACAACCTCGGCGTCCGGATGCTCTCGCTTTGCTACACGTAAATCATCTGCCGGTAATTGCTGTGCCATTGGGCATATCGCACCGGTATCAGGAATAAATACTCTTTTATCGGGATTCAGTATCGCAGCGGTTTCTGCCATGAAATCAACGCCGCAGAAGATTATAATATCTGAGGTCGTATCTACCGCCTTCCTCGCAAGCTCTAAGGAGTCGCCAACAAACTCCGCTATGTCCTGAACCTCTGCCCTCTGGTAGTTATGAGCCAAAATTATTGCGTTTTTTCTGCGCTTTAACCTTTCTATCCGCACTACGTACCCTTTCCACTTGTCCATCTAATTATATATTCAATCTGATTAAATTAATCTTTTCACTTGACAATCGCTCTCAGTATATCACTCGCAGATATTATCCCTATGGGTACGCCGGGTGCGGGACTTAGAGAGAGTACTAATAATCTATGTATGTTCAACTCCTTCATAGTATCTGCGGCTTTCCTTAGCGTTGTTTCAGGGTCTATTGCCCTTACGAAGTGGGACATAACCTCCTCTGCCGTTAAGCTGCCCCAATCCTTGTCCATGACTTTTATGATGTCCATCTCTGATATAACACCCACTGCCTCGTTATCGGGCGCAGTTACCGCAATGCCGGATATGTCCTTCCTCACCAGGATTTTGACAATTTCATTCACTGGCGTGTCGTGCGCTACAGTAATAACACCTCGCGTCATCACCTCTCTTACCTTCTTCTCTTTTGATGTATCCATTTCAACCATCTATTTGCCTTTTTTTCTATTTTCTTGATTATACCACCTATTAGTAGTTGTTAATACCTATGTGTTTGAGTGCAGATACTTAAAAGTTTAAGCGTGGTTTTTAAATATTATCCACCCCTGTATCCAAATATGACAAACGAACAAATGAAAGGTATCTACGTGCTAATATTAGAAAACCATGCCGATAGTGTGGTAGAGATAGGCAAAATGGGTGGTATAGAGTTCAAAAAAGGTTTTTATGCATATGTCGGCTCTGCTCTTTCGGGATTGGAGCAAAGAGTAGGTAGACACTTGCGTGTGACGCGCAAGAAATTGCACTGGCATATCGATTACTTCCTGGCGAGCCCGGGGGTAGAAGTAAGAGAAGTTATATTCGCAGAAACGGTCGAGCGGAAAGAATGCGAAATAGCTGCGAACTTGCACCTAAAAAACATAAAAAAATTCGGATGCTCAGATTGCGCATGTAGAAGTCATTTGTTCTTTTCTACCAGCTTAACCAAGCTAAAAGAAGATGTTTACTATAGCTTTCACGTTGTTGTAGAACACTTCCGTGCTACAAAGATAAACCCTGTATGAGCAATCATTTTATGCTCTGGTCGCATACTTCTCCCCTTTATCTCCCATTCCCTCATGCTAAGCTCATAAATACCCATCATACGAAAGCTTTGCCCATATTTCGTTTCCAACCGTTTCGATAGCTTGAAGATCTGCAGTACAGTGGGATTATAGCAAAGGAGTATTCCACCGCTTCTAAGCGATTGTTCTACGTGCATTAACGCTCTCCAGGGCTCTTTGAGGTCCAATATTATTCTATCCAAATCGCTTTCTTCTATCCCTTCATAGATGTCCCGCTCCTTTAATTCCCAGGTTCCCGGTTTTCCGGCAATCCCTACCTGCTCGAAGAAAGTATCTATGTTGCTCTTTGCAATCGCTGCGAATTCATTCCGCCTTTCATACGAAATCACTTTCCCGTCCCTGCCCGCAGCACGTAACAACGCTATCGTAAGTGCTCCTGAACCGGTTCCCGCCTCTAACACATTCGCACCCGGGAATATGTCGGCAAGCATCAGAATGGCACCTATGTCCTTAGGATAGATTATCTGCGAACCTTTCTTCATCCGAGATAGATATTCGGCTAAAGTTGGCCTGAGTACCAGAAGCTGTTCCTTGTAGGGCGATATTACAACACTTCCTTCTTCCAATCCAATTATGGAATCATGTAAAATCGTGCCTCGGGTGAAAGTGAAAGAGGAACCTGCTTTCAACAAGATATGGTACCTTCTGCCCTTTTTGTCTAGCAGATGCACGAGTTCGCCTTCTTTTAGTCTTAACATTATGTCTATTTTGGGGTTGGTGTATAAAAAAGTAGCCCGTGTGATATTTTCCCCGCCATAAATGTAAAGGGACAATCGGAAGTTTTAAATACTACAAATACCATTTTATCTTTATTGTCTCATTTAGTTTAGCTTGGCTAAAATCTTAGCTTTGGGGGAGGGGATAAAAGAATGAAGATATTGCGGAAAGTTCTGAGTTGTTTTGTGGTGATTGCGATTCTAGTGAGCACGATGCCGGCTTTTATACCGGGCGCTAATGCTGTACTTTGTCCATATGACTATATGGGGACAGTAATTAGCAAGGACACGGAGAATAATACAATCACGATTCAAGCGGACTATATATACGGCGTAATGGGACCAGGATGGTCCCCCTGCAATTGTACACTAGAAGGCGTGCCACCAAATGAAAATGCATTGAATGAGCTAAATGTGGGTGATTATGTGGAAGCACATAGTCTCGGCGCTCCTGGCGGAAAGTGGGTTACTTTGGCAAGGATAATAACAAGCGCCGAAAATTTTAAGGTTATAACAGATATTTACGGTGATCCGGCAGGCACTTGGTTCTGCAGTTATCCTGAAGGCGGAAAGCATTACCCGCCATTATTAGGGGACTATATGATAACATACGTGAATACACCTAATTGTTCAAGATGTTATGGCTGCAATTGTGAAGCTGAGTACACCACGGTAAATATAACTAATAGTGGCAACGTTAGTACGTTGTTGTATCCAAATCAGAGTTATGTACATCAAGGGGAGACATACCGTATTGACATTACCTTTCATTCCGGAGAAGCTCCTGCTAATCCCGAATGCACCGAAGAAATTTGCTGTGGTCCACAGCCAATCTCTGATTTTACGATACATATAACACATATTATTACGAAAGTCCATAATCTCAACACAGGCGAAGACTTTGTAACAATTCAAGCTGCAATAGATGATCCTGAAACGTTAAATGGACATGTAATTAACGTTGATCCCGGCACATACAGAGCGAATGTAATTGTGAATAAATCTCTAACGATCAACTCGACTTCCGGAAATCCCGCGGATACTGCTGTTCTGGCTTCGGATTCAGACGCGGATGTCTTTAGTGTGTCTGCTGATTATGTAAATATATGTAGGTTCACTGTGCAGGGTGCGGATGAATTGCTGAGAGCGGGTATACATCTCAATTCGACAAATAATTGCATTATATCAAACAATAATGTCGCGAGCAATTTTTATGGTATCCTGTTGCAGAATTCTTCCAATAACTCCATCTATCATAACGAGATTGCAAACAACACCAACTCGGCATACGATGACACAGGTACTAACGCATGGAACAGCAGTTATCCTTCTGGTGGTAATTATTGGGGTGATTACATAGAGGGATACAAAGCGGATTATAACGAAGATCCGGAAGATAAAAGATGTGGTGCGAATCAGGATCAGCTATGTGCCGGCGACGGGATATGGGATAAGCCCTATAAATGTATTGGCGGTGATGCCAATGCAACGGATAATTACCCGCTGGTGACTCGGTATTGCTCGATACCAGCAGACAAATATCTGTTCATAGAGAAATGGACACAGTGGATAGTAGAGGTATTAGACGGCGATTTTTGTCTTTGCATAGATTTTCCAACTTATTACTATAATGCTTCTGTGGGTGAACTTTATCCCTATAGTGTTTCAAGAGTCCTAGTGAACGACACATTAGTGGGCATATACGGTAGTGGTACTTCATTGCACGTGATCAATGGAACAGGAGGCGGCGCAGCTAGTGGACTTACCGGATTTTACAGCATCCCTTTTAAGGATTCCGAGTTGACAATCATGGCGATTAATGCTGATGGCAGCGCGAAAATCATGTTTGGCGCTGAGACAAGAGTACTAAACCCGGGTGACGAATGGCAGGAAACTAAGGGTCCGGTAAAGCGAACCGAAGAAACAGGTGCTCTTATTAATGAGTCTTTCGTTACGGTGATAACGAATTTTGGGCTATTGGACAAATCTAAAATCGAGCAATATGCAGTTATTGGCGATATTGTTAGCGATCGCAAGTTCTATGAAGGCCAAAAAGTAATAATAGACGGAGAATACAGGGGCTGGAACTGCTCAGGAGTGAGTGGTCCTGGGATAACAAGGAGCGATTGGTGCGTTCGTGATGGGACGGGGATTATCTATGTGACAGGGAATAGTCCGGGGTTAGATTATTATCCTGATGATATAGGCGAAAGAGTGATTGTTACTGGTTTTGTCCGGGTCACAGAAAGTGACATTGTATATATCGAGGCAACGAACGTAGAGATATTAAAAACTGGATTATTGATGAGCGAGATAGTATCGAGCGGAACGAGACAGTGAAACCAGCGGTAAATGCGGTGGATGGTATTCTACCTCCTATTGAGCTGGGTAGGTGGGAGCGGCAATCAATACCGCTGCAGGTTTCTGAACCGTATAAAGCCCTATTCAGCGCCTTTAGCAGTTATTTCGAGGATGAAATGAACGCTATTGGCGATGATACCCTGGGTCAAGAGCTTGACATTTTGGATATGCTTAGAGGATACGAATGAGAAGGGGTATTTGTGTTGTATGGCCAAATCAAGAACCACGAGAGTTCACAAGATTAACACAAGAAATTAGGATTGTTTTTGTATAACGTAGCCAATAGTGTACTGAAACTATGTTAATGTCATTCTCACTGTCACAAATGTTTTAGCATTTTTTTAAAAATTTTATAAACTTGTTGATTGTTAAAAATAGTAGGGGAGGGAAATAGATAATCATGGCGCTGGAAGAAGAGATAAAAATTTTGAGGCAAGATGTGGAATATATAAAAGATGTCTTAGCGGAACTTGTGGACGATTCTTTGCTAACGAGTGAAGAAGGAGCGATGGTAAAAGAAGCAAGGAGAGATGTGAACCGTGGCGATCTCTCTGACTTTATAGAAGCAGAAGAGCTATGAGCTACAAGGTCAGAATTCACAGAAGGGTGGAGAAGTTTCTTAAGGGACTTCCAAAGGTAGAGAAAAGAAGAATCAAAAGTCTTGTTTTGTCGCTTGAAAATCCTTATGATGTGTCTCACGTGAAGATAAAAGGAGAAGTGGGCGTTTACAGGGCAAGAACTGGAAAATACCGAGTCCTTTATACGATATTCGAAGAAGAAAGGCTTGTTCTCGTCTTAAAAGCGGATAAAAGAGGAAAAATTTATAGATGAATATAGTGCGTAAACCTTTTGTATTGGAAAAATTCTCCGAATCGGTCATTTTGAAAGAAGTCATAAAAACCGATTCTTTTAGCCATGAAACGCATTTTAGGGAACTTACAAATAATAATTTACCAGAACTGTATCATTTTCCAAGGATTTTTAAGACACAGATTAACGCAGATTACCGCAGAAGAGATCAAATCAGTGTAAATCCGTGTCTGTACTAGAAGGTAGTTATTACTACTTACCTCGATACGGCTACAACCGCATCAAAATATCCTTTATCGCATCTATTCGCGCATCTGTCTTAACAGCGACATCAGAGAAATGGGTCCTGCTTGCGTGAAAACCGGCAGACCGCAAAGCGTCAATTAAGGATGCAATAGGCGGTGGTGGTATTTTTAGCACCTTGCATATCGCATGATGCTCAAAATAATAGGGTATATCCAGCTCATGGATGCAGGTATCAACGATTTTCATTGCTTCGCTCTTCTTACCCAACTCTCTTTTTCCTAATTCGTCATGCACCTGTTCGCAGAACGCATTCTCTTTTATCGCGTGTAGATATAGCGGCCCCGCAATGCGTACTTTCGCACCACATACAGTACATTCACGCTTCAGGTCCAGCATATCAGAGCACACGCATCTATTGCCGCAGGCGAAACAATGTGCAATAAAACCAAGTCGGTTCATGCACGCATCAGCTCTTTTCGCGCCCCTTTCCACACGTGCGATAATTCTTATGAAATGCGCTGTGGAATAAGATAAGAGCGGCTGTATCGCTTTATCATATTTGCACAGGTCTCGCGTTACCGCACCTAAGAGAACACGAGTCGCCATCTCAGTATGATAGTCCGTATTAAGCGGTTTCGCACCGTATTTCCTCATGCCGCCTGTATGAGCGCCGCATAACGGCGCGGTATCTGTCGCCGTAACCAGAAGCAACCGCCTCACAGACTTGCATGCGGCATCCAAAAACGGTACTGGCGACCCAAACGGGTCTAAATCTACCATCTCGTACCGGGTTTGTAATATAAGGATATTAGCATTCTCGTTATATGCACACGCTCGCTCTTCTAACGAATTTAACGCGATATTGCGTTTTATTAGTTCGTATGCAGGCGTGCTGCGATCGTTAATATGCACACACATACCTACTTCGTTCGCTATCCGGACACCCCTAACGCCAGAGCCCGCAAGTGCATCTATGTATATGGGCTGCTGTCGTGACGGCAGCGCGGTGGCAAAAGCAGATACACTCGCTACGTCTATATCCCGGCACAACTCCATCTTCGGATTGTAAAACATTGACCTTTTGAGTTGTTCGGGCACGATTATCTTCGTAGTTCCCTCTTTTATCTCCGAAAACATTTTATATATATAGACACATCAATAATCAATTAATAAATGAGGCGTGAAAAAAAAAATGCGTACGCAACCCACAAAACTAATTGGCTTATTAACTATCCTGTTTATCCTGCTTCTGGCCTCTGGCTGCGTTGAAGACGGTGACTTGCAGACCGAATCGAAATCAGTTGAGCTGGAAGAGCGTCAAGAAGAACTCGTAGCGGATCAAAATGAAACAGCACAGGCAAAGGTGGGTGATACCATCAGGGTTCATTACACCGGCACATTGGATAATGGCACAGTATTTGATAGCTCCGTCGGGCGCGAGCCTCTGGAATTTACTATTGGTCGGGGCCAGATGATTCCCGGCTTTGATAAAGGTGTAGTGGGGCTGAATCCGAGCGAATCGAAAACCATCACCATCCCGGCAGATCAGGCTTATGGTCCGTATCGTCAGGATTTGGTACAGGTGGTTGCTCGAGACCAACTTCCTACGGACTCGGAACTTGAGGTTTGTCAGATGTTACAAAGCAGACAACCGAATGGTCAAATAATTCTTGTTACTGTGACCAATGTCACAGACTCGAACGTGACGTTAGATGCGAACCATCGTTTAGCCGGAAAGAACCTGACATTTGAGATTCAGCTTGTTGAGATCGTCTCATCTGCTTAATAATTGGTGGAGTTTTAGGTTTGAGTAGACAGTGCAAAATGATGGCTGATATAACGAACATTAATTGATGACATAGAGTAACACAGAAGAAATTAAATCAGTGTAAATCAGTGTAAATCAGTGTCCAAAATCAAATTCATATGTAGAAGTTATAGTTTATATACAAATATAAAATCAGAATGAGCAGAGATAGACATGTACTTGAAACCCTGGGTAAAGCGCGGGTAGTGATAGAGGACGGTAAGGTAGTAGAAGTTGGCAAGCCACAGCTCAGTTATTGCCCGTTGTGGGAAAAGATGCGTGGGATAAAGGCGCTGAACGAGCGAGTGATAAAAGAGAACGTAGAATTCAGGATACGTGATTTCGGACTGTGTACTGCGGATAGAGAACTGGAGTTAGAAGTTTTTGTTGGCTTTGGCACTTCCGAAACATTCATGACCGCACTTCGCAGGGGTCTGCTCGATGCCGCAGTAACAGTTTGTGAAGGTGCAGGCACAGTAGTCACTTCTAATCCCGCACTGGTGCAGGGGATAGGTGCAAGGTTAAGTGGTGTAATTGAGACCACCCCTATAGGAGGGATATTAAAGAAGGTGAAGGCGAAAGAGGGGGCGGTACTGGACCCGCCGAGAATAGACCAGAACGCGGGGGTGCAGATGGCTATTCGCAAGGGATACGAAAGAGTGGGCGTCACGGTAGCCACACTGGAAGACGCCCAAAAATGTAGAGCTACCAGTGAGCATGCAGTGATATTCGGTGTGCATCTCACGGGCATATCACGAAAAGATGCCGAGGAGTTCATTGAAATTGCTGACCTGGTTACTGCATGTGCCTCGGAGCCGATAAGAGCACTCGCAGATGAGAAGGCTCTTTTACAGGCAGGTACCGCGATCCCGATATTCGCGCTCACTACCGCGGGCAAGGAATTACTTTTAGAACGTGCGAAAGAGGTTGAAACGACTTTGTTGCTGAGTACTATGCGGTTACCTGTGCTTCCCAAAGCGAGACAACCTGAACCGATGATATAAATGCAAAATGTAAATAAAGTGTAAAATGCAAAAGGTAAGAAAACAAAAAGGAATGAGAAGGACTGCAAGGTATGCGGCAATATTAAATTTGATTTTGTTACTTCTGTTTTTCTATGGTTTTGTAACAGGAGCTTGCGCTGAAGAGCATATGCAAAAAGGGCTAACAGACCTCGATTTTAATGACGATGGACATATCAACCAATTGGACCTGGACATATTGAAGTCGCACTTCAACGAACGATATAGGTGGTATGTACCCTGGGATCTGAATGCGGATTTCCGATGTGATCACGCGGATTTTTATTATTTCGCAGATCACGTCCCCTTAGATTATCGGTATCAGGTAGCGGCCAATGTATCTGTTTGGAACATGTCCAACTATACGATAGAGCGCGGCAACGAGCCTGCAATTATTCTTGACGAAGCGGTTTTGCCCCTGAGTCTTGATCGAATTACGTCATGGGTGAAGCATTCAACAAGTCTTGAACCTCCGAAGGACGAGGGCGCGGTCTGTGTCCATTATGCACGCGATCTTTGCCGGTTGGCGTACAAAAGTTTGGGGCCGAAGACGATAGCATGGGGCACTTCTAGCGTTCACTCGTACGGAATGATATATACCGGTGGTAACTGGAGTGTTTTATCTAATTGGGCTATAATTGACCCGTTATGGGAATTATACCGTTTTGAAGAATTCTCAAACACGTGGAGCTATCATCATACAAAAACGATAAAGGTCCTGCTTGAGGAAGGGCGTTATGGCTATTGGGCTATTCATTTAGCCGTTGATCATCAGAATAATACCGTTTATGATCCTTATAAGGCGGAATACAGGATGCTGAATTTTAGGGAGAACTAAAAATAAAAAAAATAAAAAAATCAGTAGGGCATCATACCGCCCGGCATACCACCACCCGCACCAGGAGGAGGTGCTTGAGGCGCTTCTCTACTCGATGCGATCACATCGTCTATCTTGAGAATCATTATTGCCGCCTCTACTGCAGAGTCCATTGCTTGTTTCTTCAACCTTAACGGCTCTATAACGCCCTGTTGCCACATATCCACGATTTTACCAGTATAAACGTCCAGACCCGCGGTCTTTTCACCACGTTCATGTGCTGCTTTCAGCTCTACCAGCTTATCTATCGGATCGAGCCCCGAATTTTCCGCTAAAGTACGTGGTATTATCTCCATCGCCTCTGCGAATTTCTCAACCGCTAATTGCTCCCGTCCTTTTAGTGACGCACTGTATTCCCTTACTCTCAACGCTATCTCTGTTTCCACAGCGCCGCCACCCGCAATTGCTTTACCGTCCTCTATTATGCAGCCCACCACACGAAGCGTATCATTTAACGACCTGTCAACTTCATCTACCACCTGTTCTGTCCCGCCCCTTACTATAATGGAGACCGCATGAGGGTTCTTGCATTGCTCTATGAACAGCATCTTAGATCCGGATATTTTACGCTCCTCTACCAATCCCGCATAACCTAAATCCGTCTTACTTATCAGGTCTACGGCATTCACTACGTTACCGCCAGTTGCCTTTTCCAATTTTTCCATATCACTTTTCTTCGCTCTTCTCACTGCAGCAATCCCTGCCTTCGCGAGATAATGCTGCACCAAATCGTCTATCCCTTTCTGGCATATCACGACATTCGCACCGCTTTCTTTTAGCTGCTCCGCCATCTGGTGCAACATCCGCTCATCTTCCGCGAGGAAACTTTTCAACTGGCCTGAAGACTGTATCTTTATCTCTGCACTCATTTCTGTCTTCTTCACTTCAAGCGATGCGTTAATCAATGCTATTTTCGCGTCTTCTATCTTCGTTGGCATACCCGGATGCACAATCTCTTTGTCTATTGCCATACCCTGCACTAACTCGGTCTCGCTCATTCTACCCCCGACTTTCTTCTCCACGTTTATGTTATCTACGTCAACCACTCTTTTACCTTTAGAATCTTCTTCTGCTACTGCCTTATCTGCATTGATCGCAATCTCAGCGAGGAAATCGCGAGATGCATCTGCGGCTTTGCCTGTTATCGCTGTCTCTGCTATCTTCTTCAGCTCTTTCACATCATCTATATCTATATCCTTTCCGATTTCATCCAGCACCTTCTTCGCCTTCTCAGCCGCGAGCCGATAGCCTAATGTGATTACCGTTGGATGTAGTCCCAGTTCCAGTAGATCCTCTGCCTTCTTTAGCAGTTCTGCGCCAAGAACCACAGCAGTGGTCGTGCCGTCACCAGCCACGTCCTCCACTGTTTTCGCTACTTCCACCATCATCTTCGCTGCCGGGCTATCTATGTCCATCTCCTTGAGGATCGTCACACCGTCGTTTGTTATAACCACGTCACCAAGGGAATCCACAAGCATTTTATCCATCCCTTTTGGGCCCAACGTGGTGCGAACAGCATCGCCAACTGCTTTCGCCGCATTTATATTCGCGATCTGCGCATCTCTACCTCTTGTACGTTCGCTTCCTGCCTTCAACACTAATAAGGGTATTCCACCTAATTGTCCTGCCATTTTACATTCTTACCTCGTCTCATTCACTATATAAATAAATTAAATAGTATTAGATTTCATCTAACAATAAATAAATAAACATCACATATAAATTTATGGGCTTATAGATATTTCAGAAGTATTTTATCTGTGAATTGATGCTAATTTAGATGGAAGTGGTGGGACGTGAGAAGAGAATGAGAGTAGTGATGAAATTCGGTGGTACTGCAGTCGCAAATGGCGAAAAGATAAAGACAGCGGCAAATTTGGTGATGCGATCCAAAGAAGCGGCAGAAAATATGGAGATTGTCGTTGTAACCTCTGCGATTTATGCTGTCACTGATACAATCTATGAGCAGGCGAATAGGATAGCAGAAGACGGTAAAGTGGAAAAGGTGAAGGAGTTCGTAGAGGAATTACGAGAGAAGCATAATAAGGTGGCTTATTGGGCGATAGACAACGGAAAAGTATTAGAAAAAGTAAAGGGCGAAATAAATGAAAGAATGGCAGAAATGGAGAAAGCTTTGGTTGGGATCTGTCTTTTA
The DNA here is from genome assembly GCA_030612835.1 of Candidatus Methanophagales archaeon. Lineage (GTDB taxonomy): Archaea > Halobacteriota > Syntropharchaeia > Alkanophagales > Methanospirareceae > Methanophaga. The sequence goes on from JAUWND010000055.1 coordinate 14,846, forward strand.
GGTGAGTT
>JAUWND010000185.1 GCA_030612835.1 Candidatus Methanophagales archaeon
TCATCCCAATCAAAGATATTAACTCGCCTCATCGCCTCTTCGTCAAAAAGAGTCCCCTGCTGCCCCAACTCGTAATATTCTGGCCCGATAAGCGAATTCCCGCACTTAATATTATCACCCAGATTCGGCAGCACGCCATCCAATCCCAGCTTCATTTGCTGATCTATGCTCTCCCGGCTCTCATGCTCCAGCACCTTCAAAAGCAGACTCATTTTCGTCACTTCAACCGCCTGTGAGTCTATATCAACGCCAAAGACATTATCCAAAAGGATCCGCTTCTTCTCTGCCGTTGTTAAGTACCACTCATTCGCCTTAACTTGAAACACCGCCTCTTTATGCTTTTTAGGCTTGTTGTTCGTGTACCAATTCAGATGATACCGCAACAGATACGTGTACGCACCAATAAGGAAACTTCCAGAACCACATGCCGGGTCCAGAATTTTAATCGCGGCAATCTCTTCCGGCGTCTTCCCCTTCCCCTCAACTAATTTACCCACCGTGTTCTTCACAATGTAATCAACGATATACTGAGGCGTGTAATACACCCCACCCGCTTTTTTTACTTCCGGCTTCGTCTCCACCTTTGCCTGATGCCCGGCCGTCAGCCGGATGACCTTACCCAGGAACTGCTCGTACACATTACCAAGAATCTCCACTCCGAGCACAGAGAATTCATATGGCGACTTCGGATAATACAGATCCTGTATGATCGTTTTCAAGACCTTGTCGTCTATCGTCAACGCTGGCGTTATCCCATCGCTCTCGAAATCGAATATCCCGCTATCGTATTTCGATTCTGCCAACCTAAAATGATTGAGCAAATGCATGTACACGTCACCTGCTTCTGCCTTTGTCTGCAACTGCCCATAATGCTCGATGCCACGATCCTCGCAAATCCGTAAGAAGATTATTCGGTCTATTATTTTCTGTACCGCATAGTTCAACTCGTAAATAGACACGTCAGGATTGCGTAGCGCGATATTCTTAGCCAGTATCTCACGCCAGCTCTCTATCTCCTTCAGAAACTCGCTGTCCACTTCTGCTGTACCCTTCTTGCCCTTTGTTGATTCTGCGTACCGATCGAAACTGCCCTTGAGCACCGCTTCTTTTGAGAATACATCGTAGATCGCGTCAAATTTGTCGAGATATTCGTCAAACGTGTAGTATGCGATTCGCCCCACACTGGATTTGTCGTTTGGATTGGGCTTGATTCGGCAGTCGAAAACCGAGAACTCTTCAAAATCCGTTACGACCGACAACGGCAGTTTCGCGCTCCACGCGTACCGCCTCAACTGGTATGCCGGGCTGACGTCCTCTTTTATGTTCACCGCAGGTTTCTTCGCTTCGACAAAGAACTTACGCTGACCTCCGATCCTGAAACTGTAATCAGGTGCTCGTGTCGAACGCCCGACCTTTATTACATCTTCGTAAATGACCTCTTTGTATTGCTCTGCAAAGCCCTGTTTATTGCTCACGTCCCAGCCAAGCGCTACAAAGAAGGGGTTAATGAATTCTATTCTTACTTGCGCTTCGTTATACGACGATTTTTTGTAAACGTCAAGATTATACCTGAATCGCTCAACGAGTTCTCCAAACTTTTGTTTTACTTGTTCTTTTGTGTACGTCATTTATCTTATCATTTGTTTAAATTAAAGGCATCATCTATAATTAAAAACTTCTATTGTTCCAAATTTAGATTTGCGGAATCATAATTCATGATTCCGCCGCTCTTTGAACACGCTCATATTTCCCCTTTATCCTACTCACAACATCCCGTACCCTCATCAACTCGAAATCAAAACTGCCATATTCCAAATGTGCTTCTTCATGTGTCGCCATAACTTTGTACAAAATGAAATTTCTATCTTCTTCCTCGAACTCTTTTATTCTTACCGGCAGAAATATCCGCTCACCATCTGTCGTAGCTGCACCCTGAGCCTCCACAATCTCGATTCGGTAGCCCAACAACGCATTCAGATAATGTAACAGAACGGGTTTCACACTCTTCAGCTCAAGACCTTCTGTGATAGCCTCAAAAAAATCGGCATATTCGGACAACTCACCGCGCACGAAAGAAGTTGCTTTCTCTTCGCCTTTCACCCTTGCTATTTCTGATGCTTTATAAGCTACCTTCTCTAAACCTTCATAACTCGCTCTTCCTATGAGGTCAGGACTCACCTCAAGCAAACTAACTGCGGCCCGCACGCTATACCCTGCTACCTGGCTGCAAAGCGCATAAACATTCAGCACTAACTCTTTATCGCCATACCGTAGCAATCGCTCTATGATGTCGGGACTTAACCCAAGCAATCTGACCGCAGTTCGCCAATTATAATCCCGGGCGACCTGACTGCAAAGACCGTAAACGCTCGTAACTAATTCCGTATCGCCATACCGGTGTAATCTCGCAATGAGTTCCTGACTACCATCAAACACCCGAGCCGCGATAAAACTATCATCCCTGTTGACCAGACAACAAAGTTCTGCCAGGTTACCTAAACAATCGGGACTGACCTTTTCTATTAGTCCCGGACTCATCTCAAGCAATCGGGCAGCCACAAAACTATCCTCTTGCGCTACCTGACTACAAAGTCCGACTACCTTCGCTAATGCATCATAGCCTACGCGATCTATTAGTTCCGGACTCTGTCCAAGCAACCGTACCGCAGTTCTACTACTATACCCCGCGACTTGACTACACAGTTCTGCTACCTTCTCTAAAAGGTCAATACCTACTTTATCTATGAGCCCCGGAGTCATCTCAAGCAGGGCAGTAACAAATCGGCGATCCTTGGCGACACTACTACAAAGAGCTGCTACCTGCTCTAAACCATCATAGCCTACTCGATCTATTAGCTCCGGACTTATCCCAAGCAACTTAGCAGCGACGAAACTGTCTGCTTGGGCTACATGACTACTTAGTCCTGCGATCTTCTCTAAACCGTCATAGCCTACTCTTGCTATTAGTTCCGGGCTCTGCTCAAGCAACCGGATAGCAGTACCCTCGCCATACCGGGCGATCTGACTGCAAAGCGCATAAACATTCATGACTAAATCGGTATCGCCATAGATTAGCAATCGGTCAATGAGTTCCGGGCTCTCTTCAAGTAAAGTAACTGCTGTTCGTCCACTATGATCCCCGGCGATCTGGTTACAAAGACCTACGATCTTCTCTAAGGCTTCATAGCCCACGCTATCGAGCAGAGGATACAATTCGCTAACTAAATTCTCTAGCACTTCGCCTTCGTAATACACGTTAAGCAATTTCTTTAATTTTCTCGTTCCGTAAGTCTTCTTGAGTGAAGTCATTATCATTTTATGGTTAGTCTTTATACGTTGAAGTGATTTTTAAGCAATAATAACAACAACTTCTTCTGGCGAACGTTCAAGAAATTTGCCTGCATATTTATCATAGTGTTTGGCACGAATTGCAACATGAACTACCAGTTGTTTATCTAATTTGCTCTCTGCAGGATCTCGTTCTAATTTGATGTTAATGTTACACAATGTTTTATTGAACTCATGAGTGATTTCAACTGCTTTTGGGTCATTCAAAATTGAGTCCTTTGATTGACTTTCAATGGCGTGGCAATACAAGGTAACAAATGAGGTTGCGGCAACGTCACCAATATTTATGTTCATGATTTTTCATCCCACTCATTCTTTGATCCATAGCTAATTAAAATAGTACATTTAAATATTTTTCTAAGCATAGGGATTTCTGAATGCCACTCTATCATATAAAGATTATGGTAGTTTTTGTGCAAGTTGCTAACAATAGGCATCTATAACAAGAAAACTATATATATCCCCTCGCCTGTATCTATTAATCGATCAAATATGCGAACCCCC
>JAUWND010000125.1 GCA_030612835.1 Candidatus Methanophagales archaeon
TTAATTCGGATCTTAAAAATTAGAGGGTAGTATTACCAAAACGATAGTGGATGAAAAATAGGAATAAAAGCAGGTCAGAACGTAGGATTTAGAGAAATTAAAGCCCGCATGCACTTTACCATACTTTTTGAAGAGGATACAGAAAGTCGTTAGATTTAAGAGTTTACAATAAAGAGCCGAAAGTTTGAGAATTTATTATCGCCTCTTACACCGCTTCTTTTCGTAACCCTTTTTCGCCTATTTGTCTTCTCGGCAGGTGTTAATATTTTTAATGAATGCTTGATAGAAAAAGCTATATCTTCAAGTTTTACCGCAGAGCGCGCAGAGAACGTAGAGGCATCAGAAAACCCAAGCGAGGATTGGAACTCTCTTAAACTCTGCGCCCTCGGCGATCTCCGCGGTGATAAATCGCAGATTTTTTAGACAGTGCCAAAAAAAATATAGGGCGTTAAACCGTAAATAAACGCCCAGGTCGGGATTTGAACCCGAGTCCGAGCCTCGACAGGGCTCAATGATAGGCCGCTACACCACCCGGGCATTTATTCGTTCTGATAACAATAATATACATTATTAATATACTTATATCTTTACGAAACATGTTTAGATTCTTCTAACAAAAAGAGAAGAGACAGAGGTGATAAGAGTATGGCAACAAGAGGTAAGAAAGCAGCAGAAAAGGTAAAATTATTGATGGACAAGACAGAGCATATACGCAACATAGGCATCATTGCCCATATAGACCACGGGAAGACAACTTTGACTGACAATCTCCTTGCAGGAGCGGGGGTAATATCGAAAGAATTGGCGGGCGAGCAACTATTTACAGATTCTTATTATCTGGAGCAAGAGAGGGGGATAACGATATTTGCTGCAAATGCATCCATGGTTTATGATTACAACGGTGAGGAATTCCTCATAAACCTTATAGATACGCCCGGTCATGTCGACTTTGGAGGTGACGTGACGAGGGCGTTAAGAGCAGTCGATGGCGCTGTGGTTGTTGTTGATGCCGTAGAGGGCGCTATGCCGCAGACCGAGACCGTTCTGAGACAAGCGATGAAAGAGAACGTGAAGCCCGTTCTCGTCATCAACAAAGTTGATCGGATGATAAACGAGCTGAAAGTAGATGTGCAAGAGATGCAAACTCGGCTGGGTAAGATAATAGACAAGGTAAACAAGCTGATGCTGGGGATGAAAAAGGATAAATTCGCGGAATGGAAACTGGATGCCACTAAAGGCAATGTCGCTTTTAGCTCCGCACTCTACAACTGGTCTATAAGCGTTCCAACAATGAAGACTAGCGGTATTGGGTTTGGTGACGTCTATGAGTACTGCAAACAGGAGGACATGAAGGAATTAGCGATAAAGTGCCCTGCATATGAGGCAGTTCTTGGTATGGTGATAGATCATCTTCCCAATCCTTTAGAAGCACAAAAATATCGTGTTCCTGTGATATGGCGTGGCGATGCCGAGAGCGAGATAGGAAAGAGTATGGCAAAATGTGATAGAGCGGGCAAAGTCGCTTTCATGGTGACCTCTGTTATGGTGGACCCACATGCAGGCGAAGTAGCCACCGGGCGACTGTTTAGTGGAACCGCGAGTCGGGGAAATGAATTAGTCGTTTCTGGCGCGTATAAAACGAACAGAGTTCAGCAGGCATGCATATTTATGGGCGCAGAGCGTGTAGAAGTAGATAATGTGCCTGCGGGTAACATAGCGGCACTTGTGGGCCTCAAAGATGCAGCAGTCGGTGATACCCTTTCCACTGCGGAGATGGCACCATTTGAAAGTATGAAACACTACAGTGAGCCTGTTGTTACGGTCGCAGTGGAAGCGAAGAGCACGAAAGACCTGCCCCGTCTGATCGAGGTGATCAGGAGGCTGGCAAAGGAAGACCCGATGATAAGAATAGATATAAATGAGGAGACGGGCGAACATCTGGTCTCAGGCATGGGCGAGTTGCATCTTGAGATAATCACACATCGGATACAAGAGGACGAAAAAGTACCTATAATCGCATCACCACCCATTGTGGTCTATCGTGAGACGGTGGAAGTAGCGGCGGGACCTGTGGAAGGTAAATCGCCAAACCGACACAATAAGTTCTATTTTGTTGTCGAACCCCTGGATGCGGAGATACTGAAAAAGATACAGAGCGAGGGTATAACCGTCGGTAAAGACAAGGTTATGATGCGAGATAAGCTTATGGAAGCAGGTATGGATAAACTAGAAGCAAAGAATGTGATTAACATCTTCGAGGGCAACATGTTAATAGATATGACCAAAGGTGTTCAGTATCTGCGAGAGACGATGGAGTTAGTCCAGGAGGGGTTTGAAGATGTGATGCTAAAGGGCCCCTTAGCAAAGGAGAAGTGCAGAAGTCTAAAACTAAAGCTAATGGATGTGAAGTTGCATGAAGATTCGATACACCGTGGACCTGCACAGGTCATTCCCGCGGTGCGAAGCGCTATACAGGGGGCCATACTACTTGGGAAGGCTACTTTCCTTGAGCCTGCTCAGGAGGTATACATAAGTGTCCCTCAGAATCTGCTTGGTAACGTAACGCGTGAGATACAGGGCAGAAGAGGGCAAATATTGGACATAACGACCGAGGGCGATATGGTAACTCTGAAGTCAGAAGCGCCAGTGGCTGAGATGTTTGGCTTCGCTGGTGATATAAGGTCCGCAACAGAGGGGCGAGCGATTTGGAGTACTGAGTTCGCAGGCTTCAAGTCCATCCCTCAAAATCTGTTCGGCGAAAAGGTGATGGGGGTACGAGAAAGGAAAGGTATGAAGCGGGAAATGCCAAGAGCGAGTGATTTCGTGTCTTAGGGGTGAAGACACAGGCGGTATAATAAGCTTGGCTGCGGAATCGGCAACGATGGTTCTGATGGTAGTCGCTCTAATTGCAGCGAGTGCCAATAAGAAACCACCATCAGAAAAATCTTTTCTTCACGGATTCTCTTATTTCTACGCCTGTTCCCCACGCTGTGGGTCTGTTCGTCACCAAAACACAGCTTTTAGATTAACTGCGAAATCGCCGAGGAGGCTGTCCAATGGCGTTGCCCCATTGCAAGGAGTGAAATCAACATTCTCTTCTCACCAACCTCCAACAAGCTGCTTCAATACACAAACCTTTTTGGCTATCAGCGTGGCGTCTTTCTCATGAAATACCTTCGCTAATTTCCTACTTGATTTGCGTATCTATCCCACCCATTCGGAGGTTTCGCCAAAGCGGGATTCCTTCACCTAGTCGGCGTTTTATCCTCATGGCTGTTACCAGCCGTTCACTGGCAACGAGATCATCGCTACCATGTATGTAAAGTTAAAAAAAAATAAAAAGGTAGAGTTACGGCTCTGCCTCTCTAATCGATTTTTCGATTGCGTCTATCGCATCAGAGGTCCTACTCACACTCACACTTGACCAATAAGCGCACGTCGCAGCATCATTGTCTAGAACTCTACCGGTTCCTGGATCTGTCAGTTCCACATACAATACTATACCAAATGGCCACGGTCCCCAGTCACCAACAACGAGCAACGGCACATCGTCTGAATAACTGAATTCAGCCGGTATGGGTGTGCTTGCAACCGTAAACCAACGTGACAACTGTGGTATTCCAAGATACCAGTTGAACATCACAGGGCTTGGGGTTGGATTGTCTATCTCTAAGTAGCAAATCATAGTATCACCAGGGACGTATTCGTATTCGTATGTTTCTATGTAGATTGTTGGTTCTTCTGGTTCGCTATCGGTCAACCCAACGGCTGTAACATATCCTGTTTCAACTCCATAGTTACCGACAAACTCATACATATAGTATTTGGGAGTCGGATCATACACATCGGCGATGAAGGAATAACCTGATACGTACGCCCCCACTGGGATGGGGTCAGAAGTAGATTGCCAGCCGGGTGCCCAAGTATTTTTGAGCAAGACTATGTTCGGATCCAAGTTTCTGGCATCATATACAGGGTGTACGCTACCAATGGGAACCCCGTCATCTGTGGACCAGGTAGGCGTTTGGCTGAAGAGGGTGGAACTCCCGGTCAAAATCGTAGAACGCGGGTAAACACCGAACTGCCAAATGCCAGAAGTGTCGGTATTTGTAAACTGATAAGAGTAGTGCCACGTTCCGCCTCCTAAGTCAGTGATGGTTTCCACAACATTTAGAACAGACCAATGGTCGTATGAAATCGCACGTACAGCGGTTTCCTCGCCAGATACTGGAGATACACCTGTTTCCCTGCCCGATATTGGAGATACGGGGTTATCCTTTGGAGAATCCGCTGATGCCATTCCACTCATAGCCACTAAAAACAGCGCGCAAATCGTCAATACCAATGTTTGTTTTTTCCATTCCATTTTTTCTTCTCACCTCCTCCTGCCTGTTTTTAATCTGCCATAACCGACAGGCATTATGGCATCATCTGTAAGTCACATACCCCGTACTTAAGCACGTGTGCATATAACCTTATGTAGACTTACATCTTAGGTATATAAAAGCTTTTCGATTTTTTGTAGTATCTCCGAAAGTCCATATTTTCTCTTATGCATATTAATGGCGTTGCACAATACTTGTATCATGCATAAACGAGAGGATCAAGAAGAAATCGCTAAAAGAATCGGCGTGAAAAATTAAAATATGAATAAAAGGTTTTTTAGTAGTTGTACGGCAATTCTACTACTATGAGATATTCGGTAGTGGATTTCCTGGTATCTTCTTTCTCTGTTGCGATGGATATTCAGCGAAAAACATCCATTAGAGGATGTAGAATACGCTCCTGGCACATTCGTGCGACTTCTGATGAATGCAGCGCAGGCGAAGGATTACGTTGAGACAATTAGCAGCCTTGATCATGGATTGACAAACGTAGACACACTTTTTGGCGATTATCCGAGTGTGCGAGCAGGGATCGGACATTGCGTGAATACAAAAAAGTTGTGACAAGGAACATCGAGGCGGCGAAGGCCTTTAATAGGATATAAGTAGTAGAATAAATTTGGAAAATTCTACAGAAAAATTATTTTTCATTCTCTTTTATTTCAAGTGTTATCCTACTTTCGACGTCCTAGAGCTATTTTTTAACCTCAACAGATCTAATGCATACCGCAATGTTCATAATTTAACACCAATATTGGAGAAAGTACTTGGTAAAAAAGATGGCTCTGCCAAAAAGGAGAATTACGAAAATCATTTGAAGAAGGGCAAAGGACAAGTCCAAAATCTGTCTACGTAGCTTTGGCACCTATTAGTTCTACTGCATGTTATTTATATGACGTTAGATAAAACTGTTATACAGCCCCTTCAATATAATCTTGAAGTGATACCCATAAGAAAGAAGGAAGAGATAAAAAAAATTAGGGATATGGTAAAAAAGATGAAAACAATAATGTTTGGTATTATATTAGTGCTTCTAATGTTCGCAGTATTTACAGTGCCAGCGGTAGCAGACACACCACCCTCAATTATCTGTCAAGCAACGATTGACGACTTCGATGTGCGGGACGTAGCCGTGGATTCGAATGATAATATCATTTTATCTGGACATGAGCACATAGCAAAATTCGACTCGGCATGCAATGAGCTTTGGACAATCGAACTCGAATCGTATAAAGATTTTGATGATGTAGCTGTGGACCCCGCAGGTAATATTATAGCAGTATATAATAGGAACTATGACATCATCATCTGCAAATATACGCCAAGTGGAGCGGAGAGTTGGTGTAAGCAGTACGACTTTAATGGCTGGGGCTGGAGTGATAGTCCAGAGGCAGTAGCAGTTGATTCAAACGGGGACATAATAGTGGTTGGTCAAGCCTCTGAGAGAGAGTCACCTTGGAGAGACGTGTGGATTGTGATTAAAGTCAGTGGCACCACTAAGAACGTGATATGGACTGATTACTTTGAGCACGACCCACCAGGTGGAGCGGTTTCTAATGCAGGAGCAGAGGACGTTGTGATAGATTCCAATGACTATGTCATTGTGACTGGGACATATGATCATCTTCGCGGATTTTATAGCGATAGGCAAATGCTTACGATAAAATATGAACCAAATGGTGATAGATATTGCACAAAGCCCTATGGTGCAGTAGATTATTGTTGGGGATGTAATAATTACGCTTACACGGTAACCGTTGATCATCAAGATAACATCATAATTGGTGGACAATCCGAGCGCTGGGATGATCATAATGATGGAGATGTAATAAAATATTCATCCAACTGTCAAATACAGTGGGAAAAAGCTTTAGGAATGATGCGTGCTTCTGCGATAACATCAGACGATGGGATAATAATGGCTACTTCGAGGATATATTTGCTCGACAGCACTAACGGTGATGTAATTTGGAGCTTAGGATTTAGTGCGGGGGATGTTGCTGTGGATTCCGCTGATAACATCATAGCAGTTAATTCAGGAGAAATTGTGAAATACGGATACGCCCAACCAGACTTGACAATAACAAGGATATGGTTTAATGAGAACCCTTGCTGTGCCGGCGATGACGTTGAGATAATCTTTGATGTGACAAACCAGGGAGGCGGTGATGCAGGTTACCATACAGATTGCTTATATATAGATGGTAACAAAGTTACGGAATTCACAAGCAGCGGTCTTAACGCAGGGGATACAACAGGTTGGTATTATTTATACGAAAATGTACCAAGCACTCCAAATCCCCATGTGATTGAGGTGTGCACGGATTGCAACAACGACGTTGAGGAAAGCGATGATGATAATAACTGCGATAGCGATAACTTAAATGTAGTTACGCCGATCATGACGGTAAATCCAACGAGCTGGAATCCAACGATATTTTGCGGAAACACTGATAGCGAAATCGTTACTGTTTCTGCAAGTGGAGGTTGCCCTGTTAACGGTGTGAAAGTGAGCAAGGTATCCGGGCCAGAATGGCTAAGTGTAAGTCCAACGGATCTTGGAGACATAGCCTCTGGTTCAAGCAAGACATTCACGATGACTGCTGCTCCACCCTCTGAAACCAGCGGTGATTTCACTTACACGGTCAGAGTGAGCAATACCTGTGGAACCCCGTCATCAATAGATGTAACCGGGACGATAACGGTGCGGTGTCCCGAATTATCCTATTTCCCAGCATCACATGACTTTGGCGATAAGTGCGAAGGAGTAACGAACAGCACAACATTTGAGATCTGGAATTCTGGAACAGGTACACTTACCTATTCTTTTAGTGAGAGTTGCAGTTGGGTGGTGGAAGTCAATCCAACAAGCGGCTCTTCTACCGGGGAACATGATACCATAACTGTTGACATAGACACAACGGGCTTATCCGAAGGTTCTCATACATGCGAGATATCAATTATAGCTCACCGCATCGATTAAGCAACAAATTTAAATATTTGAAGAGTGTTCCAATGCTTATGGAATACAAAATGCCGAAAGGGCTTAAACTGACCAGAAAACAGATGGAACAACGCAGATTAATGGCGGCCGAAGATTTA
>JAUWND010000103.1 GCA_030612835.1 Candidatus Methanophagales archaeon
CACTATATCTTCAAGTTTTACCGCAGAGCGCGCGGAGAACACAGAGGCATTAGAAAACCCAAGAGGGGATTGGAACACTCTTAAACTCTGCGCCCTCTGCGATCTCCGCGTTGATAAATCCCTGGTTTTTTAGACAGTGCCCTAGGAGAGTAATCATTCATATTTAGACGGGCATTTAACCAGCAATTGCGTTGCATTCATATGATAGGGGGTAATCTGCACACCTATGGCAACCACCTTTTGCCGATCCGTAAAGCTCTGTGGAGGGACACCTGAGTATGTCACAGCGATTGTAGCTTCGCCGTCTGTAATATTAAAGAGCAGTGAACCATCCTCGCCCCAATGTATCGACCTATTAGCGATATTAGCTAAAATTTGTACCTCTCTACCGATATAGCTGTCATCTCCTGCGATCTCCGAGACCGTAGAATATGGATTTACATAAGATGAAAAAGCGTCGATTGCAAGAATCGCACTCACCACGATCAACAGGGCAACGATTATATAAACAGGTTTCAGTTTCATTTTTCTTCGCTCTCCCCTGCCTCCAAATCAGCTATTCGCGTTTTAAGCGCAGCTAACCGCCTGCTGAGCCATACAAAGACCACTAACAGGATCGTCCAGTAAATAACAGAAACGATGAATACTTCATACATTTTAGTTTTTAATTTAAATTGAATTAAACACCTCCTTTTTCGTAGATTAATGCATTTACACGGTTTTCTAACGACCAGACATTGAGCGCGATTATCAAAAGATATACGAAGATTATAGAAGCCGCTATGAGGCTTAAAAATAACGTTGCGATCATCGGATCGGTCATAAATATCTCAGTTGGAGTGGCGATCATAGGATGAAGTGTGGGTAACATCATTATAGAGAGATAACTCAGCGGTATAGTAAAGAAAGCCAGAATATTATACACCGCGCCTATTACACCCCTTTTCTCCACCTCGCCGATGGAGTGTCTTATAGATATATAGCCCGCGTATGCAATCCAGAGAATAAGTGTAGTTGTTTCTCTTGGGTCCCAGTTCCAATAGCTGCCCCAGGCGGCTTTCGCCCAGATCGAACCGGAAACAAGAGCTATTGCACCATATACCAAGCCTAAGATAGCCGCCACCTCTGCCACACTATCGTAGGCATGCTTTCGTTTTGTCAGGAAGGCAATGCTTGCGACAAGAGAAAGAGCAAAAGCGAGGTAGCAAACCCATGCAACAGGTACATGCAGATATACAATCCGGTAAAGGTCGCCCATAGTCGCTTCCGGCGGTATCCAGACATAAGCAGCATAAGATGCTACTACGCTCAAAGCTGCGCCGAAGTAAAGGAGTATATCTCGCTTCATCTTTTAGTTTGCCCTCTGCTATTTTTCTTCTTTATTATTTATCTTTTTAAAGGATATTGATTAATTAGATTTATCCTTCTCTTAATCAACATCCAGTCACCCTCTAATTCGCTCCATGCCTCGCGCAATCGCCGCTCGCTTTCTTCATTCACGAGCGCAACAAAAGAAGGCCCTGTACCTGATAAGCTCACTCCCTTCACTCCACATTCCAAAGCCTTTAGCATCGGCTCAGGGTCGAAATTCAGCGCTGAACAATACAAAAAACCATTTAACGTCATCGCATCTTCAAATTTATCTGTCAACGCCAATTCATACGCAAGGTTCACCCACGGTGCGATTAATCTTGACCGTTTCACATCGGTATCAGCCGTAAACGCTTGCCTTCTCGGAACGAGGATAAGTACTTCTGATTCCTTCTCCACCCGCTTTACCAACTCCATCTTTTTATTGTCTGTTATTACTATCCCGCCAAGCAAAGAAGCGCAGGCATCGTCAAAGGCGCCTGTTATAGACACGCCCACATCAAGAGCGGCTTTTACACCTATTTGTATCGCATCCAGCGCACCTATTTCCGCTTTCGCTTCTTCACCCAGAGCATCAAGGGTAGCAACAACAGCGGCATTTGCGGCTGCACTGCTGCTCTTCAATCCACTTCCCATCGGCACTTCGCTTCTCGTCTTCACATAACCCCGTAGCGGCAAATCGAACTTCCGCAGTACTAACTCCAGGCATCGCTCTATCAATCTTGTATCACAGGATTTCCCGGATTCATCCTCTATTGCACCGGATATGCCTCTAAAATCATCGCCAAGTTCTACTTCCGCATACGTCCATAGATCAATGCCAAAAGCAGACCCTTTGTTGATTGCTATTGCATTTATTATAGTCCCCGCGCCACTTGCTTTTCCATAGCCCTTTACGCCACTCATACTTTCATTCACCACATTATCTAAAGGTTTTAGGAGAAAAAAATTAAAGCGTTAATTATTTATGCTTGTGATCTCATAACCTCCTTTTGTTGATGGTAAAAATTAAAGAGGAGAAGAGCGCGAAATGGCAAAAAGGGTTGTTATTGTTGGTGGTGGTATTGCTGGGATTTCCGTATTGAGGAGTTTACATGCAAGGAAGGACGATGTGGGAGGGGGATTGGACTTAACATTATTAAAGCGAGAGAAAAGCGGTTGGGTATCCGTTTGCGGACTGCCTTTTGCTTTGCGTGGTTGGTATGAGATAGAAAAGACAGAGATAAACAAGCCGCAGTTCTTCATTGACCAGGGCGTTGATTTCCGAACCGAGACGGATGTATCAAAGCTGAATTTGGATGATAGCAGTGTAGTTCTCAAGACAGGCGAAACGCTAAAATACGATTATCTCGTTATTGCAACGGGCCGAAAACCATCTATGCCTGCTTCGGTAACAGAAGCAGGGCTTGAGGGCGTTTATACTTTCAATAACGAAGATGATGCAAGGAAGATAGAAGCGGCAATGAATGCGGATGGCGTAAAAAACGCTTTTGTTCGCGGTCGTGGGATAATAGGACTACAATCTGCGGTGGCTTTTGCTCTTAAAGGATTGAAGACGACGGTTTTGGGAGGACCTCCTTCTTTGCTACCTTCTGGTTTGGACCCGGAGATGGGCGATATGGTAAAGGAGTGGCTCGAGAAGCAGGGAATACTGTTCATACTCGAACGTAAAGAGATAACTCGTTTAAACGGAGATGAAGGACATGTGAAATCAGTGGTAATAGGCAATGGCGGAGCGGAAGAAGAGATTCCGGCTGATGTTGTCGTTATTGCAAAGGGTATGAACACGAGCACCGAACTGGCGCTGGATGCAGGGATAGAAACAGGAGAAAGCAGCGGAATAGTCACGGACAGTGTACTGCACGTTAAAAAAGGCAGGAACTACATAAAAAACGTGTTTGCACTCGGCGATTGTATTGAAGTTATAGATGGCGTTACGCATCGTCCAAAAATGAGCCAAATGGCATCTACTACCGTAGTTCAGGCGAAGGTCGTTGCAAATAACATACTCAGTGATCTCACAGGAGAACCAGCATTATATTCCTCTTACGAGCCTTGTTTGAGTCCAACCGCAGCGGATATAGGCGGTTTGCTGGCAGGGTTTGTTGGTGTGACTTCGGAAGCTGCGGCAAGAGCTGGAATTAAAACTGTAAGTGGTAAGGCAACGAAACTGATAAAGGCGCGATACTTCCCCGGTGCAAAGCCGCTCACACTGAAATTGATATTCGATGCATACACGAAGAAATTAATAGGTGGGCAATTGGTCGGTGAAGCCACAGTTGCAGAGCGAGTAAATGAGCTGGAAGTTGCTATACGTGCAGGTATGACCGCAGAAGAGATGAGAAATACCGAGAGATGCTATGATCCCTCGCTAGCTCTGCTGGTAGATGGTACAATAGATGCTGCAGAAGAGGCTATGGGTATTACAACGGTATATTAACCCTAACCACTTTTTTTTTTGAGTACATAAAGTGTAATAGTTCTTAGGTAGAGCTACCTTTTTGAAAGAAAGGTATATAACAAACATAAGATAGGGAAGGAAGAGACGAATGCCCACGATAGCGGAAAAGATACTGGATGGAGAAGCGGGGGAAATCGTAGAACGCGAAGTCGATTACATAATGGTGAATGATATAACGGGTGTGCCTGCGTTTGAAGTCCTCGATGAGCTTGCGTATGATATAAAAGAGGAGAAGGCGGTGGTTGTACAGGACCATTATGTACCCAACAAGGATGTGGACTCAGCAGAACAGGCGAAAGCACTGCGTAACTATGCGCGAAAGTATAAAATCGCAAATTATTATGAGATAGGGAAAGGCGGGATATGCCATCAAGTAATGATAGAAGCGGGATATGTTGCACCTGGGAGATTGATAATAGGTGCGGACTCGCATACATGCTCTTACGGCGCCTTAGGTGCTTTTTCCACCGGAGTGGGCTCAACGGAGGCGGCAGCAGCAATGGCTACCGGGAGATTATGGTTCAAGGTTCCGGAGACGCAGAAGTTTGTAATTAGCGGTGAGCCGAAGAGATACGTGATGGGGAAGGATATAATACTGCATATAATAGGTGACATAGGCGTTTCCGGCTCGTTATACAAATCACAGGAGTTTTATGGCACTGCAATAGAAAGTCTGAATCTTTCCGATAGGATAACAATATCGAACATGGCAATAGAGGCAGGAGCTAAAGCGGGGATTATACCACCGGATGAGAAGGTATTCGAGTTCCTGGATGGTAGGGTAAGGGGCGACTATAAGTCAGTATATGCAGATGGTAAAGAAAGCGAATATGAAGCAGTGCTTGAATATGATGCGTCAGAGATAGTTCCAACAGTTGCAAAACCGTTCTCGCCCGCTAATACCGCACCTGCGAGCGAACTGGACGTTCCTATTGACCAGGCGTATCTCGGATCTTGCACAAACGGTAGGATCGAGGATTTACGTGTTGCCGCAGCGATATTAAGCGGTAAAAAGATCAGTCCGGATGTGCGGATGATTGTAGTGCCCGCGAGTGAGGCGGTGCTCGAGCAGGCGATAGAAGAGGGCGTAATCCAGATATTCCTAGCCGCTGATGCTTTTGTCTCGGGACCGACATGTGGCGCATGTTTAGGCGGCCACATGGGAGTTCTCGCCAAAGATGAGCGATGCATAAGCACTACAAATCGGAACTTTATCGGGCGGATGGGTCACAAGGATTCCGAGGTCTATTTGGCGAACCCCGCGGTAGTCGCAGCTTCCGCTATTAAAGGGCGGATAACGGACCCGACGGAATTGGCGCTATAGCCAACTAACCTAAAAAAACCACGAGATTACACAAGATTGCCACGAGAAAGATCAGAGGGATAACGAGTAGTGGAAGGGAACTCACCTTAATCGTTGCAATAACGAAAGAGGGCTATTTGTATGTATCGAGAAGCATATAAAATTGCGAGACGGGGAAGAAGTTGAATTATATACAAATGACAATGAAATAGTTATCGTGTCAAAAAAGGGGCAAGAAAGCATAATATCCATCTAAAATGAATTATTGACACTGATTAACGCAGATTGACACAGATGAATAAAGAACAACAATGTCAAACTTAAATTTAGTTTAGTTTAGTTTAGTTTAGTTTAGTTTAGTAAGTCCGCGTAAATCAGTGTAAATCTGTGTCTTTAATAGAAGGTAGTTCTATTTTATATACAATCAAAAAAAATCCACGAGATTTTACAAGATAACTCAAAGTTTATATGCAATTCGCGGAATTTAAAATTATCTTGTATGGCATGGCATGGCATGGCATGGCATGGCAAAAGAAAGGAGGTTAAATGATGGCTGAACTAAAAAAAGTGTCCGCAATTTCTGTGGTTCTAATACTGTCTTCGTTCCTGCTTGCAGGGATGCTTCAACCTGTGGTGGGAATGGAAGAAGGATTTGGCCAGTTAGGAGACCTAAAGCGAGGGGTAGAGATATACAATCAAAACGTTGATAAAATCACATTCATAAAAAGTTTTATCGGCGAGGAGCGAATAAACTGCGAATTTTCTCTTGACGATGGGAACATGCTAATGTATGGTATAGAGACCGGCAAGGGCGCGAAAGTCATAAGCTTTGAGGTAGCTGAAATCTCTGATCCAACGATGAAGGTATATACTTCAGAAAGTACAATTCGCACTATAATGAACGCCGAAGATCCCGTTTCTGCCTTTCAGGACGCATTTACGACCGGTGCGATAAAATTAGAAGGTGTTGGACTGGTGAATAAACTAAAAGTCGGTGTTATGGGTGTTGCAACGAACATATATGGTTTTATTCAGGGACTGAAGAGGTAGAGCTTAAAATGGAAAAAATGAGAGTCTGGAAGTTTGGACCTGATGTAGACACAGACCAGATAATACCGGCGGAATATCTGACTACCGGGGATCCAAAGAAGCTCGCTGCGCATGCGTTCGCCAAGATGCGACCGGAATTTGCAAAAGAAGCAAGAAGTGGCGATGTAATCATAGCGGCAGATAATTTCGGCTGCGGCAGTTCACGGGAGCATGCACCTCGTGCTTTAATTGGTGCGGGTATAAGTTGCGTGATAGCAAAGAGCTTTGCACGTATTTTCTTTAGAAATTCTATTAATATCGGGCTGCCTCTGATCGAAGCAGACGTCTTCGACCGGATAGAAGAAACGGATGAGATAGCGATAGATTTCGGTGACGGCGTGATAAGGGATATTACAAAGGATAAGGAATATGAATTTAAACCACTACCGGAATTCATGCAGAAGCTATTGGATAGTGGGGGTTTGATTTCCTATATCAAAAATAAATGATAGAAGCAGGAATAATAGGCGGAGCTGGGTACACAGGTCTTGAGTTAATACGGCTGCTCTTGATGCATCCAGGCGTAGAAATATCCGTGGTGACGTCCAGGCGATACAAAGGTAAGAAGGTAAGCACTGTGAATCCACATCTGGTCCCGTTTATCGAGCTCGAATATGAAGATGTAGATACAGAAGAGATAGCAAATAGAAGCGATATTGTATTTGCTGCTGTTCCTCATGGCAGTGCAATGGACTATGTGCCGGAGTTAATAGCAAGTGGGGCCAAGGTAATAGACCTCAGCGCCGACTACCGATTGAAGAAGGAAGAGTACGAGCGGATATACAAGCGAGAACATAGAGATAAAGAAGACCGAGAAGCGGTGTACGGCCTGACGGAATTGCATCCGGAAATAAAGGATGCTGATTTGGTTGCGAACCCGGGCTGCTATCCCACGGGTGCTATACTTGCAGTTGCACCGCTGGTGAAAGAAGGACTGGTAAACCAAGTGGTATTTGATGCAAAATCAGGCGTATCCGGTGCCGGTTCCGAACCGTCCGAAACGTCCCATTACCCGAATCTCGCTGAGAATATCAGCCCGTATCAAATAACGGAGCACCGGCATGTAGCAGAGATGAGGATGGAGCTAAACGTGAAAGTGAGCTTCACACCGCATGTCATTCCTTCCATTAGAGGCATACTCACCACTGCGCATGTATTCTTAAGTACCGAAGAGACATTGACGCATGATGAAATCGAAATGATCTATAAACGGGCTTATGCCGGTAAGAGATTTATACGACTCCGGGAGGGCATACCGTCTTTGAGCGCCGTAAGAGGTACTAACTTCTGCGATATTGGATTCGGAATAGATGCGGTAAACGCGAGGATCGTGGCGATTTCCGCAATTGACAACCTTGTTAAAGGCGGATCTGGCCAGGCGATACAGAATATGAACGTGATGTTCGGCTTGGACGAAGAAGCGGGGCTATGGTTCCCGGGGTTGCTCCCCTAGTAATTGCTCGAAATAAAGTATATCTTCTATCTATTTAATTTTGGATGCAGATTTACACAGATTTTTTTTTTAAAAAAAAAAACCTTTCGTTCCGAATGAAAAAGAGGCTTTACGGGAGACGTACAAAGAAAGCCTCGGGAGGGATTTGAATCCTCGACCTACTGATTACAAGTCAATCGCTCATCCAGGCTAAGCTACCGAGGCAGTGTTATTAATTTAATATATCTATAAAGATATAACGTATAGACATTTCGTAATTGTATAGCTAATCTTAAAAACCACGAGATTCCACAAGATTAACACAAGAAATTAGGGTTAATAGGGATGGGATAGCCAATAGTTTATTAAAACCCGATTACTATTATTGTTTTCTCGTGAAAATCTGTGTAATCTTGTGTTTGCTAAACAATTACCAATGATAATATGTCAAATCCGAATATATAAAATTATTTATTTATGTTCATTATATTCTTTACAGTGATATTATGTCAGACCGAATTTCGAGCAGGCTTCCGCTAAAATTCATTTCTGAGATAGAATCGTTGGTAAATGAAGGTTATTACATCAGTGCGTCTGATTTTGTGCGAGAAGCAGAGAGGGATAAGTTAGATGAGATAAAAGAGATAAGACTGAGAGAGGTATCGTTAAATGATGCGAAAGAGGAGATTTATCGCTATTTACTCCAAAATCCTGACTCGTATCCCTATGAGATCGCCAATGAGTTGTGGTTAGAGTTGTCACTGGTGCACGAAGCGTTGATAGAACTTAGAGAAGAGGGAAAAGCGGAGGATGTGGAATAGGATGACCGTGTTATACGATGTTGGAGATGGAGGGGGGGATAATGAGTCTAAATGATACATGAAACTACCCGGGATTTCAGAATTAGATATAACTTAAGTCAAAGTGGGCTTAACCGAACACGAATGACAAGTATTTAGGTTTTAGGTAGTGGACACTGCCAAATTTCCAGTAATCCCGGAGGAGTTCCATTACTTCCCAATTACGTAATTGCCTCTTCATACACGGATTCTGTTAAATTAAATATCCTCTCCCAATCATACCTACTTGCATTCTCTATACAGCTCCCCGCCATATCCGCCCCTTCACTCAGCCCCCGGAGTATATTATCCGCAGCGTCCGTCTCTGAAAGTTCACATATAAAGCCATTTTTATCGTGCTCTATAAAATCGCATACCGCATTCATTTTATGATTTACTGTGATAACCGGCAACCCACACGCATTCGCCTCCAGCGCCGCGATTCCAAAACCCTCTCTGGTCGAAGGCAACATAAATACCTTCGATGATTTCATATATGCAATCACATCGTCATGGTCACCTAAAAATCCAGTAAACTCGACATTAGATTCTAATCCCAACTCATAAGCCAACTTCTCTAACTTACTCTTCTCCGGACCTTCACCAATGATCTTACATTTCACCTCTGGCATCTCTTTCTTAACCAACTTTACCGCTTTAAGCAGAACATCCACATTCTTCTCCTTTATCAACCTTCCGGCGAATATGACATCTGATTCTTCGTCTGATGCATTTATCCGTTCTATCATTTCAAAATCTATCCCATTTGGGATTATTTTGATATTCCTCTTCACTCCGATCCGTTTTAAATCATTCTTCGTTCTTTCTGAAACCGCAATCATTTTATCAGTTAAATGCGTGGTCGTTTTCTCAATCACTTTACCAAATATGCCTTTTTTACCTAGATATTCATACCAGTAATCATCCCATACCTCACACCATGTAATTAA
>JAUWND010000082.1 GCA_030612835.1 Candidatus Methanophagales archaeon
CATGATCCACACCTGATCCCATCTTGTGGGACCTTTTCCTTAACGCTCACCACCATGGCTTTTAACCACAGCAGCTTAAGGCGGTTTGAAGCCTGCTCCTGCAAGCAGGCTTCGAGGGGCCAAACCCTCATCTCTCGTGCAGCTTCGTGGCACACAATCATCTGCATACCTCACAAAATTCACCTTGTGAGGATTACAACGCCTCTTGTCGATTTTTCCACGCTTATTGATGTGATACCTGGATGCGATAGCCTTTTCCATCCCATCCAGAGTCATATTCGCCAATAACGGAGATATGATTGCACCTTGTGGAGTTCCTGACTTAGTAGGATTCAAATGACGATTGTATACGTATCCTGCCTTAAGGAACTGCTTTAAGATTGCTTTATCCATCGGAATGTTGTCCAAAAGCCATTCGTGGCTGATATTGTCGAAACAACCCTTAATATCGCCTTCCAAAACCCATTGCGCAGAATCCTTCTTGCTCAAGCAGGTAAAGGCGTATTGGCACGCATCTTGCGTGCTTCTATACTTCCTGAAGCCAAATGAGCATGTATCTGCTGTTGTCTCTGCAACCGGGCTTAACGCAAGGGCGTACAGTGCTTGCATCGCCCTATCGTACATGGTTGGAATGCTCAAGGGTCGCTTCTTCAGTGAGCCAGGTTTCGGGCTATAGACTCTTCTCAACGGCTTTGCTTTATATCTCTTATCAGATATTCTATGAGCAGCGTTCATTTTGGATTTCGGTGTTGTCCACTTCTCGCCATCAACTCCCGCTGTTCTCTTTCCCCTGTTCTGAGTTACTCTCTTCACTGCTAACAACTTCGCGTAAAACGAGTGGGTTAGCAAATACTGTAGTCTTTTGACCAGATGCCATTTTTGTTCCTTAACTGCTTTTGTAATTCTAGCTTGCAGCCTGTTAACATGTTCTTCAACCTTCTTCCAGTCGACATCCGTCCACTGGAGTTTTGATCGAATGTCTGTAAGTCTCTCGCCTATTAGCGGCGTAATTGAACTACTTACATTCACAGGTTTGCCTCCGTTCATACAATGAAACACCGTTCGGTAAGTCAGCACCCTTTCGAGTCGGGGCAAATTTTGAACCCCTATACGCCTCATTACAAGATGTCATTCGCTTTTTACCGATTCCTCTACCCTCTATGCCATCGTTTACCCTTACGAGGTCTCTACCCAGCGATTCCGGGAGCATATAGGGCTTACCAAGTTCTACATCGCAGATAACTATGGACGCCTTAGAAGCCATCTTTGAGCCGGGAATCATATGTCCATTCCCCATAACGTCATGGTATCCGTTATGGCCAAATTCCACACCTTTTGGTCTAAGCGTATCAACCCAATTTCGCTTATTCGAAATTACGACTCTTACGATGGTTTGCATTACACTCTTCGCAGATTAAGAATGGGGCGGTCACCCGCCCCTCCTCATCTCAGAACGGTGCGTGAGACTTTCACCTCACACCGCTCAAGCATTTCATAACCCTTTCTGTATCGGGCAGCAGTTTGTTTCTGTGGCATTCCAACCGTCTGATTTCAGCATTCATGCACATAAACTATCCTTTAGTTTATTCCATCTCGTTTTGCACCATTCAGACAGTTTTAGAGCCTTCTGTCTGAGTTTCCTCAACTTGAAGTACTCAGAATCGAGATAGGGGTTTTTATCCATCTTCAGACTGATATGTCTGATGATCTTCGTATCTGAAAAGAGTTTTAGACGGTTCTTCTTCGTAGAAAACACCCAGTTCCGCGATTCTTCACTTTGCCAATACTTTCTGACAATCCATGTCTTGGAATTTTTATCCGGATGTCTCCTCTTAGCCCATCTCCAGAGCATATTCCACATTCTGTAATCCAGATTGCTGAACGCCTCTTTAGATACGACTGATCGGTGATAATTCGACCAGCCAATGGTGATGGGGTTCAGAGCCCTTATGAGATCCTCCTGTTTCCATGCTTTAGCCTTTTTAATCACGTCACTGACCTTTCGAGTGACCTTCTCAATCGACTTCTTAGATGGCTTTATCAAGAGTTTTCCATTATATTTACGGAAGTTCCAGCCCAGAAAGTCAAAGCCGTTATCGATATGAGTGATATGAGTCTTTTCATCCGATAATTCCAGACCACGTTCCTTCAGGAACGATTTAATCAATTCAGCAAGCTCTTTCGCAGTCTCTTCTAAGTTTGCAGTAACGAAAAAATCGTCTGCATACCTCACAAAATTCACTTTTTCGTGATTAGAGTTGCCTTTGTCGATTTTACCACTTTTACTGGCATGATATTTGGTTGCAATGGCTTTTTCCATCCCATCCAGTGTCATATTCGCCAGTATTGGAGAAATAATTCCTCCTTGTGGTGTTCCTGCTTTGGTAGGGTTTAGATGACGATTATACACGAATCCTGCCTTGAGAAACTGCTTTAAGATCGACTTATCCATCCGGATGTTGTCCAGAAGCCATTCATGGTTGATATTATCGAAACATCCTTTGATGTCTCCTTCCAACACCCATTGAGCAGAATTCTTGTGGCTCAGGCAAATAAAAGCATATTGGCACGCATCCAGCGCACTTCTATACTTCCTGAAGCCAAACGAGCAAGGATCTGCTGTTGCCTCAGCAACCGGGCTTAATGAAAGAGCGTACAGCGCTTGCATCGCTCTATCATACATGGTAGGGATACTGAGAGGTCGCTTCTTATCTGTACCAGGCTTCGGAATGTAGACTCGCTTTAACGGCTCTGCTTTATACTTCTTATCTGATAATTTAAGAGCAGCGTTCATCCTGGTGTTTGGTGTTGTCCACTTCGCGCCATCGATTCCTGCTGTTCTCTTACCCTTATTCTGAGTTACGCTCTTTACTGCTAATAACTTCGCGAAAAACGAGTGTGTTAGCAGATACTGTAGTCTTTTGACCAGATGCCATTTTCGTTCCTTAACTGCTTTTGTAATTCGGGCTTGCAGCCTGTTAACGTGTTCTTCGACCTTTTTCCAGTCGATGTCAATCCACTGTGGTTTTGGTCGAGTTTCTGTAAGTCTCTCGCCTTTTAAGGGCGTAATTGAACTACTTACATTCACAGGTTTGCCTCCTTGCATACAATGAAACACCTATTTGGTAAGTCAGCACCCTCTCGGGTTAGGGCAAATTTTGAACCCCTATACCGTTCATTACAAGAGGTCATTCGCTTTTTACCAAATCCTCTACCCCATAAGCCGTCGTTTGCCCTCACGGGGTCTATACCCGGAGATTCCGGGAGCTTATGGGGCTTACCAAGTTCTACATCGCAGATATTTATAAACACTTTAGAAGCCATCTGTAAGCCGAGAATCGTTCGTCCATTCACTATAACGTCACTATAGCCATTATAGTCTGATTCCGTACCTTTTGGTCTAAGCGTAACAGTCCGTTTTCGCTTATTATAAGTGACGACTCTTACAATGGTTCGCTTTACGCTCTTCATGGTGTTCTTTTTTTTTTTATCCTTGCAGTTGATCTAAACCGGACTTTCAGATTTTCCACGTTGTTCCGCGGGCTTACTACGTGGGCGTTGCCATCCGCGCATTCCGCGGTAGGATTACCCCGAATGGCGGGGGGTAGCCGGTTAGGCAATCTGTGATGCAACTTCTTGTCAACAAATAGCGTTCTTGTCCTAGCAGTTGAGCTGAGCTGGGTTCTCGGAGTTCCCACATTGTCCTGCGAGCTTACCACGCAAGCGTTACCCCCTGCGTGTTCCGCAGTAGGATTACCCCAAATGGATGGGGTCGCCGCAAAGGCAATCCGCGATGCAACTTCCATGTCGACAGACCACAAGATTACACAACACTATAATTTTTCTTTTTTACAAAAAGAAAATTTAGCCTGTGCTAAAAGAAAAACAAAAATAACGTTTTTAGTGAAGGTTTTTACCGAAGGTAAAAAAGTTGTTGGTAACGTTTTTGCTTGCAAAAAGGTTTGTGTTAATCTCGTAAAATCTCGTGGTTTTTTACCCCTGCTATACAAATACTAATGAACTAAAAAAGCTGACCCCACATAAGAAAATGCTCCCATCTCCCATCTTCCATCTCCTCTCTCATGCATCCTGTACCAGATCACCAGCAATATCCACGGATGTCCCTGCTGGTCTTGCTATATTTATCGCTTCTTTTATCTCTTCCACTATCTCCGCCGCTTCTGCATCATCATCTATTTTCAACCTTACAAGCGTCATTGAATAGTCTTTGCTAATATAATCGTATATCTGTTGCCTTTTCGTTTCATCTTTCTCTTCTAAGAGCGACAGGACACTTCTCAACGTTTTCGGTATCCTGCCATCATTCGCCTCCTTTATGATGTCCGCCGCACTATGCGCATCCACAACACTATCAACAAGCTTTGCTCGCTTGGATAGCAAATCAACATATTTCAATACCTCTGGGTCACGGACATCCCTTATCTCTTCGGATCGTGCAAATCTTGGCTCGAGCTCTACTACAATGTTTAACTTGCGTAGGCTACCCGGGAATTGATCCGCTATCAGTTCCGATGTCTGCGGGTCAACACCGGATATTATATATTTCACACCTGCGGGTTTTGTAATAGACGCTATATCCACCTGTATTATTTCTGCTACTTCTTCCATCTTCGCTTCACTTAATCCCGCTATGGGACTAACTTTTATCAGCGTGATGCTGAAGTCGTCATTAACAAATCCTTCTACTTCTGACGGCGGAAAAGAGGCAGCCAAAACTTCTCCTACCTCTGCTAAATCCCCTGGAACACCATCTATAAACGCAGTGGCAACTGATTGAACTCGTTCGATCTCTGTCTCAGTCTCAAGCAGTTCATGTAACTCAATTACCGATTGTATCACCGCGGGAGCTCTTATATCACGGGGAATGTTCTTTGCGCTTGTTTCCTTGTCCAAACAAACCGCTATAAATATCGTTTCTTCACCGCCGAATTTACTCGCTACTCGCTCTTGCAAAACGGAAGCGGGCACCCCTATGTTATCATGAGAAAGCAGCACTATCGCAGCGTAACCGGAAATTGCGAATACTGCTATTATTAGAACTGTTATGATTATCCATTTACCCTGCGGACCTTGGGGTGGAGAAGAACTCTTTGACCCTTTTGCTATACCCTTCTTTCCTTGTAGTGCCATTTTGTCCTTGTATATGAAGTATAACTTCTACCTTCTAAATTTAATTTAGGACGCAGATTTACGCAGATTTACACGGATCCATTTTTTTTCTGTGTTAATCAGTGTTAATCTGTGTCAATAATTTATTTTATTTTGTTTTGTTCTATCTTTGATTATAGAGGAGAGAGCAGAGGGGATTTTACACCCTTTTCCTTCTCATTATAAAGGTAAGAATAAGGGCGATTAAGATGAATAGAACCTCAAACCCGGGGATAGAAGAACTACTTGATGTTACTTCCACTTGGATCTGCCTATCGAAGGTATATACCTTGTCATCGCCTAAGTCGCGGTCCCCAACGCACCGTATCTCCAGACCCAGAGGATATATCCTCTTCGCAGCGTCTTTATCCACATCGAATTCCAATATCGCGTCTCCGGTCTCGTTCACCTTCAAGTTACCGACATGATCGCTCTTCACAGCGAAATCAAAGGGCAGATCCGCTTCCCCCGTTACCCGAACACTAACAGATTCTGCTTCTTCTGAACCCACATTCTTGACTCTTACATGCAGTATAACGTGATCGTCGGGGCTTATATTTGTAGGCTCGGTATAAGAAGAGACAATCTCGAGTTCCGGCTTTCGCTCTACCAATACATCTATACTCGTTTTTATTCCATCTGGTATGTTTGCGGTATCTTTATACAGGATATATAAAGGAAGGCTATACATCCCAGCTTTTACATTATCAGTGACGTCAACATGAAATAGGGACTCTACGCTTTTGCCTGCGTCTAGCTTTCCTATATAATATCGGTCCGTTCCAGACCAAGAAGGTTCGAATTGTTCATTGCAAATCAATCTTGCCTCAACATCCTTCGCAGATGCTTCTCCACTGTTCCATATCTGAGCGTGTATCCTAACATCTTCATCTCCGGGTCTTACATGCGCAGGCTCTGTGCGCACATTTCCAACGTTTATTATTACATCTCCCTTTACGTTGAAGGAAATATCCATAGGTGTATATGCGCCTTCTGCCGGTTTAGGATCGGCCACATGGCCCTTGGCAGGATTAAAATAACTTTCATACCAGTTGCCGCCGACATCTATGGAATAAACACCATTAGGAGTACCTTCTTTTGCGTGAACGACTATTTTCACCTCTTTCGAGCACCATGAATTTAGCGTGTTTATTTGGAATACCGTGGGTCCAACAAGGGATAGCCATTCTGAACCAGCAAATATTAACCTGACATCCCTTGCATCTCTTGCGCCGTTGTTCTTCACCGTCAAAACAACTTCCTTTGTCTCGCCAGGATGAAACTCTGTTGGCTCTACGTCTGTTATAACAACAGAAGAAAACGCACCACTAGCAGGCATCACAACAGAAAAAGCGGATATGTAGAGGCATAGTGCAAGTACTACAACTACCTTTTTTAGCGCTACTGTATCTCTTTGCGTCATGCGTTCTAATAGTAAAGAAGGCGATATTACATATAAATTTCGACCAATTAATTGCGAACTGCAGACTGCAAATAGAAATTCAGAATCGCCATCTAGAGATTGAACTTTAACTTTTGCATTTTGCACTTTGCATTTTTTAGGGTATCCCCAGCCAGTCTCCTCCGCCCCCAATTACTATATGGTTATTAATGTGGAAGTCGCCCCAATAGTCCTCAGTTCCATAAACGGTTGCTCCACCACTACCGCCACCTGCACCCCCTGGCGGGTCTACTGCAGCGAAGCCAAAATGTGCTTTCCCGGTTATGTACGTGTTTGTACACATGGAGAATGAAGAATTGTCCATTGCATAGCTTGTATCCGTGTCCAGATACTCTATGTTCGAGAAACTTTCACAAGCTACCGCGCCTATTTTGTAATTCTTACCGGTGTTCCCATAACTAAAGTTGCCTGACTTGGACTGAATATGGGCCCACTCCTTTGAAGAGAGCATGGTAGTATTAGTATTCAGATCTACGCGCTGGCTACCTAAGTAATAGCCCTCTCCCTGCACTCTTCCGATTAAATAAAGACCGTCATTATCGAACTTTCTAGTAATATCTACAATACCATACCCACTCGTAGTAAACCAGTTGCAGGTCCCCGCCGAAGCAATGTTCGGCAACACGAACGCGGCAAACAATAATGCTAATACAAATATAACACTATTTCTTGTGCCCTTCCCTTTTTTCGCTTTCATCTTTATCTTCACACCTATAATAATGATAATACTAATACGGTATATAAATTAAATTAAATAAAAAAGAGCTCCTTAGAGGAGCTATCGTTTGTGCCCGTTAAGGCTCTTTTGTTGGTGCTCCCGACTCTAATCTTACGGGAATAACTTGGATATTGACACCTCAGCAAGGCTTGGTGGAATTACTTTTACCGCACGATTACCGTTCAACCCGAAATCCACGAAACTCACGTTGCCCTCGCTATCCAATTTCAAGGTAATTACCCATTTCGTGTACTTGTTCCAGTATATCAGCGTATTACCGTGTGCTATTGGTGCACCGATTACCCCTGTGCTAGGCTTACCACTGCCAATGGTGTTTGTAGCCTTCGGCTTGGAACCAATTACCCATTCGTTATGCCTGGCATTGCCCACGTATTGGATTTTGCGGGTGTCTACCGGGCCCCGATCATTTATCATGTCCTTGTACACCGCTTCAGTTATCAGCTTTTGCTGAGGCCCTGCTGGCAATTTCGCTAATGATTGGGTTGCAAGCGCATCAGTAATGTTTGATACTCCAATGCCCCAGCGGCGGAAACTCACGTCATCTATGTATCCCGAGTCATTTAAGTGTATACTGACCAAATACTTTGTCGCCTTCTCCCAGTACATAATTTCCATTGGTTGCCCCGCGAATTTGGTACCTTTTACCCAGTTGCTATCCACCGCATTGCTCACAAATTGGATTTTAGCGACGTCTATCGGTTCTACTATTTTATCCTTGTACGTAGTTACGTCCATCCCCGCTGCTACTGTCTGCACACCGCCTACTACTACAGCCAATAAGAGCGCAATAGCAAACAAGACTATTACTTTCTGTTTCTTCATTTCTTTTCTTATCACCTCCTTTTCCTTTATTTAGATTAGAAAGGTTCCTAAACTAAATTTTCCTCTTTCTTTATTATATTATACCGCTGCTATTTCCTTCTCTCTCTCTCGATCTGTCCAAAAAAGTAAAAAAAAGCCTCTGACAGAGGCTTTACGCTTCGTCTAGCAATCCCCTTCATAGAATTCCGCGTCGTGTCCTAGGTCTGCCTCAAATGGGCACGGTAACCAGTCTCCATCATCATCATCTATAGCATACCACGGCTTATCTATTCTCACCTTCATATTCTTTTCTATGGTGAAGTTGCCAATGTAGTCCTCAGACACTCGTATCATCGTTATGTGAGGATCGCTGCTGTCTTTAACTACCACTCCAATGTGACTTGCACCGCTTACCGTAGAGAGGATGTCCATCTTCGCAATTCCATATCCGTGCACCGCTGTCTCTTTGTTCTTAGTCAATTTGTCCACGTTGAGTGCATATGGCTCAACGCAGGACACATTACTTACGATCGTCTTCTTAATGTAATCGGCATCAGTATACTTTGCTCTCATTGCTGTGTCAATCTGATAGTTCTTTATGCACAGGTCTTCTTTCCACTTAACCGAAGTGTCATCATCGATCAAAGTCATGCTTCCACTCGTAAGAGCCACTGGCTTAAATGTCATCTCCGCATCTTCACAGAAGTATATCGATTGACTCACATCTCGTATGGTTGTTATATTTCCTTTTTGGGTATAATTTTTCACAATCACTACCTTTAGCACCTGGTCTACTTCGTAGTCTCCACAGCCATGAATGTGCAGATTTGTCTCGAGATTATGGGCGGGATACAACCAACCTGGCCCTGGCGCTGGCGCGGTACTTATATCTTTATCCACCATAACCAGACCCGTTCCCACTACCATAGATTCCTGATAGAAGTAGACATCATCATAATCAGCCGCCAATGCAATACCCGTACCTGCAAACAGAAGTGCCACTATTGCAATCGCCACTCCAATACTTATGTTTCCTTTTTTCATTTTATTTCGTTTTCACCTCCTCTTTTTTTATTTGTTATGTCTATTCTTCTATTCTACTAGTTTAGATGTAGGGTTATATAAAGCTTTCGGTATAGGCTAATTAGTGCTATGCTCTATCACATCTTATTTTTGGGGACAGAACCACACCGTTTGAAATGATGTATATTAGTTGAGATTGGCATTAAATTTAATTTTTTCCGCTCTCTATTGCGCCTGTTCAACGCGAGCAGGAATTGAGGCTAGAATTACGGTCACGCAGAGTTGAAAACAGGCTATTAAAAAAAATATCCCGCACCGCACCTTCTCATCGCCCCCTTTCTCATCGCCTTTAAACTTACAAGTGCACCTTTACCTCAGATAGCAGAAGTGGCGAATCACTAAAGCAAAAGAGAAATGGATTTTCGTTTAGCTACCATTTATCCGCCTTACCCCCCCCCTTCCTCTTACCAAGACTTCTACTGCTTGCTTTAGTTATGGTATTAAGCGGCTACAATAGGCATCTTTACGACTCTTGGGTATAACGGAACAAAAAACTATCGAAAAGCTTATATATCACCACAATGAAAACATATAAATGGCGGTTATAAATAAATAGTAGCCGGATAAAAAAAATTAGGAGGTGGAAGAAGAAAAATATGAAAAAAGGATTAACAATGCTTGTTGCAGCGATGGTTATCACTGGGCTGATATGTGTAATAGGAAGTGCAGCCGCGGCGACTAACATCTGGGTCGAAAGCAACGTAAAAGGGGTAGGGCATTTGACCTCTGAGTATGAGGTTGATACTGAGTATGGTCTCGCAAATGGAATAGAGATGCAAGAACTCGAATCAGGATCTGGTCTTGTCACAAAGCAGAAATGGACGCTGGAAGTGAATCCGATGGGTAACACGGATCCTGCCCGTTTCGTGGGGGTCTGCCTAGAGGGTTTAATAGAGGAGAAGGAGTTTGACGTCGAGTATTTCCCGATTACATACCAGAACCACAGTTATGACCAGAAATGGATGCAGAAGAAGTGCGTGAAGAACTACGATCTTGGTGCAGTTACAGACGCCAACTTCATGCAATGTGAGAAATTGCAGAAGAAAGAATCTGTTGTGACGTATGGTAACGGTGTTTGGGGGATAGATCAGGTATGGCCTTGGCCTGTACCGAGGCCGCAGCAGAATCTTTTCTGGGGAACTCCATCACTAGTACAGACGGTATCGGCAGATGTACTTGGTATATCGCACATAGGCTTCTCAGCTAAAGATCCGAATGAGCATCGTCACACAATTGCTTACGGTCGTGAGGAGACTATTGGACAGTTCAGTATAGAGAAGACAATTGAAATCAAGTCGAATTGCCGGACAGATCAAATTGGAGACTGGTTAGGCTGCCCATAAACTAAGCTAAGCTAAATAAGTTATACTCGTCGACGAGATGAAACCGAAAAAAAAAAATATTTTTTTCTTTTTTTTATTTATTTATCCTATCTTTTCAAGTCTCTGTTGTTTGTAGAATTGTCAAATTTGCTGATGCAAACAAAGAAAAATACGAAAGATATATATATGCCCTCACTAAAGTATAGTATAAGAGATGTATAAATAAAAAGGGGGTGAAAGAAAAAAAAATGAAAAAAGGATTAACAATGCTTGTAGCAGCGATGGTTATCACTGGGCTGATATGTGTAATAGGAAGTGCAGCCGCGGCGACTAACATCTGGGTCGAAAGCAACGTAAAAGGCGTAGGGCATTTGACCTCGGAGTATGAGGTTGATACTCA
>JAUWND010000169.1 GCA_030612835.1 Candidatus Methanophagales archaeon
CGGCATTCGAGATACTATTAGAAACGCTGGAATGCAAGGATACACTCTACTCGTTATACGCTCAAAGAGAGAAATTACCGTGGGCTGACATGAGCAAAGAACAAGTGTTGAAAGTGGGAAAGGCGGTGGAAGCACGTAAAGCGGAGATAATCAGCGGGCACACTAAACCGTAAACCTTTATATACCTAAACCCTTATAATTTACAGCATGGACAAATCAAAAGTATGGCTCGCAAAAATGGCGATGGGCAACAAGTGGCGCAAACTCGAACGGCTCAATCGTGAGCACCTGCAAACCCTGCGGGAAGTCAAAGAGTTAGAAGCGCAAATCGCCGAGGCGGAAGGGAAGTCAGCCGCAGAAGTCCGGCGGGACTGTGATAATAGGAGGGGTAAAAAAGATGGGAACGAATAATCTAAAACCGCGTGAGTGGATAGAAGCAGAAAAGGAAGTGAGTAGGTGGGGCTACGATCAGTGGAGTGATGAGATAGAAAGCGAGAGCGACTCGGATCGTCTATACATGTTTGGCGAGATTATCGCGGACAGCGACATGTTGACAGAAAGCGAAAAAGTACGATTGCTTGACCGGATTCACCGGCTAATAGAACAAATATTCAGAGCATAAAAATGGCTGCGGAAAAAGAAGAAAGGAAAGACTACGAATATTACAGGCAGCTATTACGCGAGCGTGGCGAAGAGCTATCAGTAGAGGAATTACTAAATCTCAAATACGAAATTTCCACAGCGGGATTCACCAAATCTCAGGTTAGCAGCCTGATCAGCGGATACCTGGGGGCATTGCTCACAAACCTTACCAATTACAAAGACCGAGGCGTTACAGAGGCGGGTATGGCGATAGGCAGGTTTGTAAAAGCTAACAAGATAGACGAAGATCTGGCAATGTTATTATCCGATTATCTTACAGTCGAAGCACCAACCAACATATACGGCTCTGGAGCGACATTTTCACGTTACGTTGTTCCTGGTTTTATATCGTTCATCGAGTTCCTATACGAAAGAAAGCGGAAGAAGCTAACGGTATCCTCGTTATCAGCAAAGGAACTATCAAAGACAGAAATCACAATGTTTCTGCTTTCAAAATCCGGGAAGGAGAAGACACGTGAGACATATCGTAAAATACTAAACAAATTCCGTGGCTGGCTCGACGAGGTTTTCGCGGAGCAGGGGTTACCGTTGCGTGCATTCACACGTGTAAAACCACGTGAAGAATCAAAAGCGTTAGAAGTAGCAATAGAATCACGGCACGGGCGGGTTCTTACAGCAAAGGAGATAAATACCGTGCTGGGCACGGTGAGAGGCATGAAATACCCTGCGAACGAAACATACTCAATCTTCTTCCGGCTGATGACCGTTACGGGGTTGCGCCCGGTACACACACTCGTACTGACGCCTACGGATATTGAAACTGCGGTGGTCACGGATACCGATGACGCTTTAGGGCGCATGTTCTACAAGATACGGTTCTGGGACCTCGTGAAGAAGGCTAAAGAGGCGGAAAAGGGCTGGATTCATGGTAAGCTGCCACCAGACTATATTTATCTTCCCACATCATTAATGAAACTAATCGAGGAATATATTGTGCAACAAGACATTAGTGCACACGAAAGCATCATCTCAATATCTCTCAACACCATAGAGAACGCGATAAAAGGCGGTGGGCGAACGGTAGGCTTGAGGAAGAAGACGGGGATTACGGATCTCACACCTACCTGCTTCCGTGATACATGGGCATCAGTGATATACGTATGCTCTGGGGCGCAGTCAGAAGCGGTAATGGAAGCCGGTGGGTGGCGCGAATCAAAAACCGTGCTGAAACACTATCGTACCCATATAATGCCACTCCAAGCGTTAACACTACTAAAAGAGTTTGAAATACGACTACCGCCAGCTTATGGAGACGCAGTAAAAACGATTGAAGCGGGTATGAAACCAAAAACTGAACTTGAACAACAGCGGGAGCTAAACGCGGTAGAGGATACAATCATTGCGATGGCTGAAAAGATGGGTATGATGGACGTTGTGGTGGCATTGAAGAAACACAAAGAAGGAGGCGGAAAATAACATGGATAAAGAAGAATGGGACACGCGAACGAACGCGATAAAGTGGGCACTGGGGCGCATAGCCGAAGAGCTTGACAACAGGGACAAAAAAGACAATCCAGAATCGCAGCCCACATCGCCATAACCTTTTTACTTCAGAAAGGCGGGGATTAGCCGCCGTTCCACCTCTACCCCCAAGGGCGTGGGGCACTTTAATTTTTTTTTTAAAAATTTTTAAATTTTAAAGGTTTAAACCTTTGAAACTTAAAGGTTTAAGTATTTTATCCATTTGATTTTATTTTTTTTAAAAAAAAAAATTAAAAACAGAAAGCTTTTTATACCCTTTATATACATATATATAAATACATAAACACATATCCGAAAAGCGGATAAAAAAAGCGGAGGTAAAAAAGATGGGATTAGAAATAGAAGGGAATAAGGTTGAAATTGATCAAGAAGACTTTTGGAAAGATGCAGAAGTAATAAGCACATACACACGAGCGCAGGCAATAAAGGACGGTGTACTGGTTGACGTATCCGATGCTGCAAAGGGTGCTGGGATAAAGTACCCGGTGGCGGTAACTCAAAATCTATGGGGTAGTTGGATTGAAGTGCCGGAAGGACTCGAAGGAATACAGGATGAAACTGGAAGGCTTTGGGATGTGTTATGGATGTTCTCAATAGCAGCGCGAAAAGCCACTAGCGACCACTTGACATATAGCGTACTATTCCAGACGAAGGAAAGGAAGATGAAGGAAGTACAGATTAACGCAGTATGCGGACCGGGGGGCAATCTTGACCCCGTAATAACAATTATGCTGCCGGGGGATGATTGAGATGGACGCATTAGACCGTATGCTTGGGAAAAAGAAAAGAGGGAAAATAAAATTTCAACCAATGAATGACCCGGAACATTTTGAACCGCATTTCTTCGGCGATGGTTGTAAGTTTTGCATACATGAACATGAATGCAAGCTTCAGTGTATCCATTACGGCGATGAAGAAAAGGCGAAAGGGAAATTTAGGAGGTAAAAAGGAAAAAAATGGGATACAGAAGAGAAGGAAATAAGATTGTAATTGAGTTTGACCCGAATAGCAAACAGCTTAGCAAGAGCGGAAAAACGACGATGTTAGCGAGCAGCGGGGGTTTTGTATGGGAAGGCGACATCGGGATAAGTTATAATATCGTGAGGAGAAAGCCCAAATGATAATATGTGAACGGTGCGGGACGGAATACACACACGAGGAATACCAAAAGCTTGAACGAACAGGGCATAATATTGTTTGGGACTTCAACTATCGTCGGTGTATGATGTGCGGGAACGAAATAACGCCGGTTGTGTGTGTTGGATAAGGCGTTTAGGAGGTGAAAAGAAAAAAAATGAGCACTGAACCTTTTAAGATAGTTATTGGGGTAACCAAAGACGACATACAACAAGCTATGCAGGATCATAACGAGTTGATACCAAGCATGGAAGAGATTATCGCCAACATCACGGATGAGGACATGCAAGACTTAGCAGACAAGATGAGAAATGATTATATTGACCAACTATATTGGGACAGCCTTTATGTGTTGTTCACGGAGACGACTCTAGATCAAGACATGTTTGAGAAGGGCGAATAACCCTTCACTTCTTTTTTTCTCGGTGCAACTCCGGGAGAGGCGAACAAAACAAAATCAAAGCCTCAAAAGAGGTAAAAAGGAGAAAAAAAATGATAGACATGCGTTTTGCGGTGGATATAACAACGGACGGACTGTATCACGTAACAAACGTGATAATGGGTATGCGAGGGCAGCACCACGTTCATACAAAAGAAAGCTATGGGCGATGGAAAGAACAAGGGAAAATATTAGACGACAAGATAATCATAGCCGAAGGGATATGCAACTGCGGTATGGTAGCTGGGGATGTCAAAGAATACGATGGACACCGGTGGCATAACGATAGATTTGAGAAGGAGCGGGAGGCGAACGAGTGATGCCAATAGTCATAACCTTGCACGACAAGGAAGCACGTAGATATGGTGAGCAGTTAGAAGAACTCGAAGATGCACTTGATACTGCTCTCTGTGAAAAGGGATTCGATGATTACACTATCGAGGACAGTTATACAGGCAATTCCATAAGAAAGATGCCAGAGATTGAGGAGAGACAAAGATGATGATGAGGAATTGGTACAACAGATAAAAAAGGGGTAAATGATGAGCATATCAGAATTAATAGAAGCCGTTAATCAATCCGATATGACGACAAAAGCGAAAGCAGAGGTTACAGACATTCTAAAACTCTACGTGGATATAGCTAAGTTCATATCGGAAGAGGATTACGGGAGGTAAAAAAGTGTCGGAAATGTTGGGGGGGTTGGTAGCATTTTGGCTAATCGGATTCGGAATGGGATTCGGGACAGCCATAGTAATTTTTGGGATCGTAGGGGTGTAAAAAGAGATGAATGCAACACATGGATTGGAAGATCAACCGTGGCAGATAGCCAGTAATGTCAGGGAAGGGATAAAGACAAAAGAAGAACTCTGGAGGTGCGGCTGTAAGAATTGCAGAGCAGCGTTAGAAATATTGGAAAGGGACGAATTGGAGAAGGAAGGATCGCAGAGACTAAACGAACTGGAGAACATTATAGCCCGCAACGATGACGGGCAGCTTGACGTAAACCATTTACGTAAAGTCGCTGCGGCAATTGTCGAGGCAGATGAGAGGATAGACTGGGGGAAATTGAAATGTTCCGGATAAAAGTTTGGATACCTGTTCGTATTGAGCCAGAAGAGGATATATTGTATACCGACAGAGAGGCAGCAGAAGAGGAAAAAGCACAGTTGGAAGGGATGCAACCGGAAAACAAATACGAAATCGAGGAGGTGGATGTGGAATAA
>JAUWND010000111.1 GCA_030612835.1 Candidatus Methanophagales archaeon
GCATTTACGACACAAATGAGTAAATCTCTGGTCTTAGAGTATGAAGAGTTGATTAAAGAGCTCTATGGTGGTGGTGAGAAAGAGAAATGTTAATTAAGTATTGGGATCATAGGTATAGTATGGGTCATATGGCCTTATTTAATTTAGGACGCAGATTTACACGGATTTACACAGATTTAATTATCTCTTCTGAAAAGCTTTCATCACATGATCCCTTTGCGCCCTGTTCGCTAAAGATCACCCTGATAGTCTGTCCTTTGGATATTTCTATTTCATTTGATGGTACTCGTATCACAATAAAGTTTTCTGATACGCCAATATAATCGGGATTAGTATTAAATTCCTTTTCAAACATGTTAAAAAAGTCAAAGCGGTTTTCTTCGGAATCGTAAGTCTCTAGCAAATACATTACAGAATAGTCACCGGATAAGGACGTTTTTGTCAATACCGTTAACTTCTTATCAAAACCCGCAAGATTAGTAAAGAATTCCTCGCCACCGGTGCTTTTGTTGTTATCAATATCAATATAAATTGTCCCAATCGCACCACCTGGTGCTTTATTCTCCCTATTTCTTTTGAAATAGTCATCTAAGGGGTCAGCCAACTCTATTGAAATATATAAATCATCTGGACTACCTATCATTTTAATCGCTTTAACATCATAATGGTATAACTTTATAACCTTCTGCACTCCATTCTCTGTTAATGTTACGTTCTCGAAGATGTCTATATCTTCAACATCTTCAGGAATGAAAATAGGAATATTTCGCCATTCTTCTGCTTTACCGTCTATCAGTGCTGTTTCTTTTTCAGTTTGCTCAATGCATCCGCACAAAAAGACGAAACTTAGCACAATGATAAATAACAAGCTTAAAATTGTTATATTCTCTTTTGTCATGATAATCGCCCCCCGTCTAAAAATTTATGTCTATTACAGTCTCCTCCTTCTCTTTTAATATTTTAAATCCGTTAACAAATCAAATATCCAGATTCATCACTTCCTTTGCATGTGCCTGTATAAAATTCCTTCTCGGCTCCACCTCCTCGCCCATCAGCACGGTGAATAACCAATCTACTTCGGCAGCATCCTCTAACGTCACTAGCTTTATGCCCCTTGTAGCAGGATTCATGGTAGTCTCCCATAACTGCTCCGGATTCATCTCTCCTAAACCTTTATAATGCTGTATCTTAACGCCTGAATCTCCTTCTTTCACGTTTAACTCTTCCAGAATCTTTACGTATTCGTCATCCGAGAACGCATACCTTATCTCTTTACCCTTCTTCACCATATATAACGGCGGTAACGCTACATATATGTGCTTCGCGCTTACTAACTCCTGCATGTAGCGATAGAAGAAAGTAAGCAGCAGAGTTCTTATATGCGCGCCGTCAACGTCCGCATCGCTCATTATGATTATCTTATTATAGCGTGCTTTTTGCATATCAAAATCATCGCCTATGCCCGCACCCAGTGCAGTAACAAGCGTACGGATCTCATTGCTCTTTAATATCTTGTCCAGCCTCGCCTTCTCCACGTTCAGGATCTTGCCGCGTATAGGGAGAATCGCCTGAAAGTTTTTGTCACGTGCCTGTTTCGCCGATCCGCCGGCGGAATCGCCCTCTACAATGTATATCTCTTTCTTCGCGGGATCTCGCTCAGAGCAATCTGCGAGCTTACCCGGTAGCGAATCAGCAAAAGAGTCCTTCTTCCGCACTATTTCACGAGCATGACGTGCCGCTTCTCGTGCCCTTGACGCCTCTAACGCTTTCCGTATTATCGCATCACCATCTTTAGGATTCTCATTCAGGAAATCCCATAAGTGTTCCCGCACAAATGATTCTACAATCCCTTTTACTTCGCTATTACCGAGTTTTGTCTTTGTCTGTCCCTCAAATTGCGGTTCTCGTAGCTTCAGACTTAATACCGCTGCAAGTCCTTCCCGCACATCATCGCCATCCAGATTAACTTTTTTTAGCATGTTATTCGACTTGCCATATTCGTTAAGCACTCTTGTCAAAGCCGCTTTGAATCCACTCAGATGCTTGCCGCCCTCCACAGTCTTCACATTATTCACAAACGAGAAGATGTTCTCAGCATAGCTGTCGTTATACTGCAACCCGATTGCCACTTTAACATCCTCCTTCTCGCCTTCAAAGGTTATGGGACTGTGCAACACTTTCTTATTCCTGTTTATATATTCTAAAAACGATGTGATACCGCCCTCATATTTAAATGCTCGCTCTTCACCGCTCCGTTCGTCATTCAATGATAGCGAAAGCCCACGATTCAAAAAAGCCAGCTCTCGCAGTCGAGTTGCTAAGATGTTAGCGTCAAATTCATAGACTCCGAAAATAGTGCTATCTGGTTTAAATCTTACCCGTGTCCCACACTCGCCGTTATTCTCGTCCGTGTAGCTCACTTCTTTTACTTCGCATACCGGCTTCCCGTGCTCGTATCTTTGAAAATACCTCTTCCCGTCTCGCTGTACTTCCACTTCCTGCCATTCGGAAAGTGCATTAACAACCGAAATCCCCACACCATGCAGCCCGCCAGCCACTTTATATACTTTATTATCAAATTTGCCGCCTGCATGCAACTTCGTCATCACTACTTCCAGCGCAGAAAGGTTATATTCACTGTGTATGTCCACCGGGATACCACGTCCATTGTCTGTTACCGTCACTGAGTTATCAGGATGGATTATCACCACAATAGAGGTGCAGAACCCCATTAACGCTTCGTCTACGCTGTTATCTATCACTTCGTTTGCTAAATGATGAAGACCTCTGGTACCGGTGTCACCGATATACATAGCAGGTCGTTTTCGCACCGCTGTGAGGTCCTTTAGCACCTGTATGTCCTTGGCACTGTAGCTTTCTTCCATTATACTTATAATAAGATATGTGATACATTTAAATAAAGCTTCTTCTCTAAGAAATGTATTGCGGAGGTTGCCGAGTGGACAAAGGCGTGAGGTTCAGGGCCTCATCCTGCAGGGGTTCGGGAGTTCGAATCTCCCCCTCCGCATAATTCACGAGACCCGAAGCCGGCCACACCTATTTGCCGTTTCCACAACGAACCGCTTTTCTTCTGTCGCCATTTATATACCCTCATTCAAGCACTTTTTCGCAACTGGATATATCTCTTCCATCTCCGTTTCTGATGCTATGCCAACTGTTATTGAGACTGCATATCTATATAGTTGCTACAATAAAGAATTTCTATTCTATTTCTTTCTCAGTCAGCATCTCTCAACGCATTCACTAAGGGTTCAACCTTCCACCACCTGGAATAAAGAGGCTGTCCCTCAATTGACTTTAATTCGTACTATAGTTGGTATATACTTAAGTCTTCTTCGATTAAGTCAGCTATAGTCGGGGGAAATAGCCAATTTTGGTTGCGGAATGATTTCTTCCGCCGCTCCCGCTACTCCCCCTACAATACCTTCTCGCGATACTTCGGTGAAAAAATACGAATTTTATCCCGGTAAAGTTTTCAAACGGAGCTTGGAGCATCGAGATCAAATACAACATTCAAATCGTAATTGATAATTCATAATTATTTAAAGAAAAAAGCAAAAAAATCCGGTAAAAATGGTAATCATCACCGCCAAACAAACACATTTAATGTACTACACACCCAATATGTATACAAGATATGGGCTGGGACAGCTATTGGGGATATTACAAACCCGCGAAACCGAAAGAAGTAAAAGAAGGCATAAAGGCAAAGAGCAAACGAGGCGCAA
Organism: Candidatus Methanophagales archaeon; assembly: GCA_030612835.1. Classification (GTDB taxonomy): domain Archaea; phylum Halobacteriota; class Syntropharchaeia; order Alkanophagales; family Methanospirareceae; genus Methanophaga. Next base: position 3,750 of record JAUWND010000111.1, read on the forward strand.
TTGGAGAGACATGGTGGTCAAAACGATGGATTGCCGTGCTCGAATCATTCAATATGGGTGCGAGGCTAACCCGAGGACGCTCTTATGCACGTAAGGGTCAGGTAGTTTCAATTGAGGTCCAGAAAGGCATAGTTACCGCTAAGGTTCAAGGCACGCGATCAAAACCATACAGCGTTAGAATACACTTGAATCCGATTTCCGAACCCAACTGGGAGAAAGTAACAGAAGCAATGGCATCAAAAGCGATATTTGCAGCTAATTTGCTTTCCGGCGAGATGCCACACGATATAGAGGCTGCATTTAGCGAAGTTGGGCTCGCTCTGTTTCCGAGCTCAAAGAACGAACTTGCAACTAAATGCTCGTGTCCCGATTGGGCAAATCCATGTAAACATATCGCCGCGGTTTATTACCTCCTGGCAGAGCGGTTCGATGAAGATCCGTTTCTTATTTTTAAACTCCGTGGTCGAACGAAGTCGGAGATTATAGATGCACTCCGTGATAAACGTGCTTCAAGTGCGGAAAGCGAAGCGAAAACATCTGCTCCCTATACTGGCGAGAGAGTCATACCCCTTGCAGAATGCCTGGACTCTTTCTGGCATGCGGGCGATGCGTTAGATTCCTTTTCCGTCAACCCCAATCGGCCTGAAGTAGAGAATGCAATTCTCAAACGGTTGGGTGATGCCCCTTTCGCAATTGGTAAAATTAATCTTGCATCATTGTTGGCAAAGGCATACGAAGTTGCAAGTGGCGCAGCATTGCAAAAGGCAGTTGGTGAATCGGAAGAAGATGCAGAAACCAAGAACGCAACTAAATAAAAAGACATGGAACTACTAACAGTAATATTAATTCTGCTATTGACAGGAATCGGAGTGGGATTCGCGGAAGGTCTACTCGGTGTTGGTGGATGCTTCATCATGGTTCCCGTGACTTTCTTTCTATTCACAGAGATGGGTTATTCACCAGATGTAGCAATAATACTTGCTTTTGGCTCTAATCTTCTTGTCGTGTTCCCAACGGCAATTAGCGGGGCATGGGCACACACGAAAAAAGGAGCTGTATGGTGGAAAGCAGGGATTGTGTTAGGCGTATGTGGCTCAGTGGGAGCACTTATAGGCTCTACAATCGCTTCGCAACTGCTCAACGAAGCGATATTGAAGCCAGTATTTGGGGTCGTAATAGGTCTTGGTGCGGCGAGTATGTTGATAATGAAGCCACAAAAGATAGAAGAAGACCCGAAAGATAATCCTTTGCTCTGGGCTGCCTGCGGTCTTCCTATCGGCATTATCAGTGGAATGATAGGTATTGGTGGCGGAATTATTACGGTTCCTTTGCTCGCAATGGGTTTAAAATTCAAAATGCATCGCGCAGTTGGAACTTCACTTTCAATGATGATATTCACAAGCTTTGCGGGTTCCATAGGCTATATGATAAATGGGTTTTCCGTTCCCGATCTCCCGCCTTTTTCCATCGGGTATGTCAATCTGATTGTATTGGCTTGTCTGGCTATCTCCAGCATTCCTGTTGCCATAATAGGTGCGAGAATAGCTCATAGGCTACCGGCAAAACAACTACGATACATCTTCATCGCTGTGATGTTTTATGTGGCATTAAAGGTGATTGGCGTATTCGATTGGTTGGGATTGACGATATAAACAGGGTATCAGCTAAAAAATCCACCGATTTTTGTGCGGACAATGCAAAATGCAAAATGCAAAAGTCAACGAATCAAAGCAGCCTTAACCGCATTTTCCATCACTTCTACCGGTGGATCCTCTTTCGTCCATAATTTGAACGATGCCGCTCCTTGATATACTAACATCTTCACACCATCTACTATCTTCTTTACACCCGCACGCTTCGCTTCCTTCAACAACTTCGTCTCTATTGGATTATACACTATGTCGAACACTACAAGGTCCGGATGCATTAGATCTGCGGTTATCAAAGTAGCATCTTCATTTGGATGCATACCAACAGAAGTTGCATTTATCAAAATATCAAAATCACAAATCTGATTTTTAAGGTCTGCACCCAGGCTAATAGAATTCGCATTACGGAGATTAGAAGCCAATTGCGCGGATCTACCTTCGGTCCTGTTCGCCAATGTCACCATCGCACCACTAGCATCGAGATAAAATGAAATAGCCCTTGCTGCTCCACCTGCACCAAGAATCAACACGTTCTTACCTCTTATTTCACCCACTGTCTCTTCTAATACCATAAGCGCGCCTATCCCATCAGTGTTGTAGCCAGTAGGAGTACTGCTAAAGTCAATGGTATTGAGAGCGCCTATTTTCTTCGCTAGTTCTTCTGTTTCCACAAAGGAAAGTGCTTTTTCCTTCAGCGGTATAGTAACGTTAAGACCAGAGATGCCGAGACTTTTCGTGCCTCTTATTGCATCGCCAAGTTCTTCTAGGGGAACACGGAATGCGAGATAGACTGCATCCAGTCCGAGTTTCTTAAATGCGGCATTATGCATAACCGGGGAAAGGCTGTGTGCGATCGGGTCGCCGATAATACCGTATACCTTTTTCATTGTATATATATAAAGTGTATTTGTTTAGCTCCTTTTTATAACCACCCGATTACACAGATTTTCACGAGAAAAAGAATATTATTGACATAGAAAGTTTCGGTACACTATTAATTACTTTACGCCATAAATGTTAATCCCAAGTTCTTGTGTTAATCTTGTGAAATCTCGTGTTTTTTTTAGTTAGCTATACAAATACTATAAAGTATAACTTCTACCTATAAATTTAATTTAGGATGCAGATTTACAGTGATTTGATTTCTTCTGCGTTAATTAGCGTTAATCTGTGTTAATATTTAATTTTAGTCGGATAATATTTATGCTTTCTTATTTTGTTAAGTCAATAATTTATACAACTACGTAATTGCAAAATGCAGAATGCAAATGTAAAAATACAAAATATGCGATTTGGATGGCGAAGAACCCTCTTTACTTTGAAATATCCATTTTTACTATTTATTGAACTGTGACTTTTGCACTTTTCATTTTGCCGATACACAAATACCTATTTCATCGTACCACGCCGCACAATGGAAATTAACAGCCAAATGCCTATTGCCAGCGCTATAAAAAAGAAGACGGTATCAAGCTCTATCCCCCACAGGGAATATGGTATCTTAGAAATAGAAATAAGAGCAGAAGCGACCAGGAAAGCAGCCATAATAAGTGCAAATGATAGTCGATCGGTAATCTTTTCGAGAGTATCAAGCAAAGGTTCAAGACCAAAGATCTCAAACTTAACCTTTCCCTCACCTCGTTTCACCTGTGTCAGTAGATCATTCAACGTGTATGGCAGCTCAAGCATTAGCTTGCTTGTTTCCAGAGCCGAGCTAGATATTTCTTTGATTGCCCTTTTTGGATCCAAACGCTCCATAGCCAACTGCTCTGCGTACGGTTTGGCATGTTCCATCAGATTAAGGTCCGGGTCCACTTCCGCACCCACACCTTGTATGGACGACAATGCTTTTCCGAGTAAGTAGAAGTCACGTGGTCCTTTCAAGTCATAGGCAGTAATCAGATCCGAAATCTCACCAAGAAAAGCACCTAAGTCAAAATCTTCTAAGGTAGAACCAAAGGCATACGTTTTGATCAGTTCAGCGATGTCCGATTCTAACTCATCCTCATTCACGCTCTGGCCACCTTGGCCTAAGGACATAATAGTCCGCGTAAGTTTTCGTTCATCTTTCGATACAACGCCAATAAGAATATCTGCTAACTGTTCTCGAAGCCGTGCCGAGAGCGTACCCATCATACCAAAGTCAAGGAAACAAATGATACTGTCTTCCAGAACTCTGATGTTTCCCGGGTGTGGGTCCGCGTGAAAGTATCCATGTTCAAAAATTTGTTTGAGTACGAGCTCTAAAGCCCGAGATGCCACTAGCTTTGGGTCTATTCTAAACTGCTCCTGCACTTCTGGTATTATACTATCAGTGATTTTGACCCCGCCAATGAGCTCCATCGTCAAGATTTTCTCGGTAGTGTACTTCTTATAGGCTTTTAGTACGTGTATAGTCGGATCATCCTGGTAATCGGAATCAAAATGCGTTATATTTCCGGATTCTATTTTGAAGTTCAGTTCCTTTCTGATTGCACGTGCAAATTCCGATACCATTGTCTCCGGGTCTATACCCATCTCAGCCTTCTGCTTCTTCTTAAGTCGCCTGGCATAGTCCCGCATTATCACCAGGTCTACCTCTATTATATCGGCAATACCCGGACGTTGAACCTTGATTGCGACTTCGTCGCCTTCGGGCAGAACAGCCTTATAGACCTGCGCCATAGAAGCTGCGGCGAATGGTGAATCCGGAAATTCTTTGAAGAGACTTTCAATGGAACCGCCCAATTCCTTCTCTATTAGTCGCTTTGCATCTTCCGTAGGGAATGTAGGCACCTCATCTTGCAGCTTTTCTAGCTCCTCGATAAGTTCCTGTGGTACTATATCGGGCCTGGTGCTCAACATCTGCCCGAATTTGACAAATGTGGGCCCAAGCTCCTCAATCGCCCTCCGGATTCGTTCACCTTCAGATAGCTTGGAAATCTCCGCCACCTCTTTACCGAATTTGAAGCGGTCACCGAAAAGCGA
>JAUWND010000057.1 GCA_030612835.1 Candidatus Methanophagales archaeon
TATAGTGTAGTTGCCCGTTCCACCCGGCGGTTGCGACCAGAAATTACTCACCCAGTTATTATATGTCCCGTCATCCCATGCTTGTGGCACATTATCAAAGAAGCAGTTCTCATGTATCTCTGTATTCATAACACCGCTTTCTAACCGGACTCCCGTACCGTCAACAGTGTTATTCCGGATTTTATTCCCTTCAATTTCGTTTTCACTGCCCGAAGCAATCCATATTCCCTGGCCACAGTTTAATATTCTGTTGCTGATAATCACACAATTGCTTGCATTGTTCATGTATATGCCTGCTCGGATAGGACGTGGGATCAATGGTGCATCTACCTCTGCTGTTTTACCCGGTACTACCTGCACCTTCGCCGACCAATCCCGATAACCCTTAAGTGCGATCACAAGTATATGGGTGCCGGCCGCCACATTGTTTATCGTGTAGGGTGTTAGTGCGTTTATAGCTACGCCATCTAATCCGATATTTGCACCTGGTGGTTCTGATTTGACTAAGATAGCACCTGTTGCAGGAATCGGAGTCAATGCGTTATATACGGGTGTGTTCATGCCAGCCACTACATCCACGTTGGTTTTCCAATCATTATAGCCATCAAGCAAGAGCTCAAGTTTATGGCGACCCGGGGATACCGCAGTAAACGTGTAGGGTGTTCTTGGGCCAATAATGTCATCTAATTTTATCGTTGCTCCTGATGGTGATGACTGTACTGAGATAGCCCCAGTTGTTGGTGGCGGTGTTGGCGTTGGTTTCGGGATCATTGTTGCATGTACAGGTGTAGTTTCACCAGCGTTTACATTTACCTCTCTCGGTCCCCAGTCATAATAGCCCTGAAGATAGAGTTTTACTGTATGGCTGCCGGGAGCCAAATCAGGGATCATGGCTGGTGTTGCCGATATGGGACCGACAAATGTTTGCCCATCTAATTCTACCGTTGCGCCCGATGGCGTAGAGTCAATTTTTATAGACCCTGTTGTTGGTGGTTGCTGTTTTGGAGTCAATGTTGCATGTACGGGCTTAGTTTCACCAGCCGTTACAGGTACTTCTTGCGACCATGTTTCATATCCCGCAAGAGAGAGCTCAACTGTATGGTATCCTGGATCTACCTCTTGTATCGTATCCGGTGTTTTACGCAGCATACCCCAGCATTGACCATCTAAGCAAATCGAAGCACCAGAAGGTATGGACGTAATATATATGGCCCCTGGTGGTGTTGGCGTCGGTGTCGGTGTCGGTGTTGGTCTTGGTATCAATTGTGCATGTACATCTCTTGTTTGATCTACCTGTACCTGCACTGTTTTAGACCACTCATAATAACCCTCAAGCGAGACTGTGATTGTAGAGTCGCCTATGGATACATCATCAAACTTGTACGGTGTTCTAAATATTGGCCCAACAAGCGGCCCGTCCGGGGTCACTAATCCTATCGTTGCTCCTGATGGTTCTGAAGTGACATAGATAGACCCTTTTTGATATTGCGGTGGTAGTACTAGGGCTGATAGACTCATAGCAATAAGGCCCTTAGTCGCGCTTGGTGCAACACTTGCATCTGTTATAGTGAATCCCTCTAGCGTAACGTTCTTCTGGTCTGTTATGTTGAACACATGCCGGTCTGTACTATTTGACTCTACGATTGTAACTGCGGAGCCGTTAGCCGAACGTAATGTTATATTTGATCTGTTCACAACCACATTTTCGGTGTATGTGCCATTGTGCACAATGATAGTATCACCGGGATTAGCCAGGTTTATTACTGCCTGGATTGACTCACCTTCATGGACCTGATACTCGGCCGCAGTGACAGACGCTACGGCGAAGAGCAAAATCAATAGCGCAGTAAAAAAGCCTAGTAAAGCGATCTTCGCTGAAGTATCTTTCGTTTTGTATTTACCTACTAATTCTTTTTCTTTTTCTTTCGTTTTCATTTTTTTCCTCCTATCTTAAACTAACAAGCAGGGGCTATATAAATATATAGAAGAGCAAGGGGTAATTATCCCCCTATGTGTTCGGTTAAGTACGACTCAACATAAATAATGACCCATAAAATAAAATAAAATAAAATAAAATAATATAACAACACATTTCCGACACGGATTTACACTGATTTACACTGATTTGTCTTTTTTGTTTTTGTTTTTGTTTTTCATACGACGTTTTACCGTCACAGAGCAGAGCAGAGCAGAGCAGAGCGACCAAAATTAATTAGAAGTTTGTGATTTCCATCTGCGTTAATCTGCGTTAATCTGTGTCCATAAAGTACTTTTTGTATGATAATCTCCTCTTTTGGTTTTCTGGGCCCTAAATAAATACTTAACTGAACACAACAGACACGAAATACGTCCAAATCCCAAATTGAGATCTTGTAGAAAAATAAAAGAGCAAGAGGTTATTTATCCCCTTCTCTTACCTCTCTCTATGCTTTTTGCTTTTTGCGACAACCAAGAACAAGCCAAGCCCACCAATGCCTTTATTCCTCGCGCTGGCACCATAAGCTAATCTAATCTAATTATGGTGCGGGAAGCCAATCAAAGGTTTTATGCACGTATTCGGTCTCTCCTGGTCTAACCGTTACATCTGTTGTCCAATCGTCATAACCCTCTAGAGCGAGTGTAACAGTACAAGTGCCGGGTTCTACCCGGGTAAACGTATGTGGTGTTTTTACTGACGGGCCAACAAACGTACCATGAGTAGTCTCTAAGCTAATCGTTGCGCCTTCTGGTTCCGAAGTGACTTTAATAGCTCCAGTTGCTCGAATTGGCGTTAATGTTGCATGTACGTATTTTGTTTCACCTGGCGTTACCAGTACATTTGCGTACCAATCCCGATAGCCATCAAGAGTGAGTTCTAATGTATGATGTCCCGGAGGTACATTAGTTATCATGTCAGGCGTTGTTCTAAGCATACCCCACCATTGCCCATCTAAACCTATATTTGCACCAGATGGTGATGAGCTTACACTGATAGACCCAGTTGTTTGCATAGGAGTCAATGTTGCATCTACGTAAGCGGTCGCACCTTCAGTTACATACACATTCGCTGACCAATCATGATAGCCAGCAAGAGAGAGTTTTATTGTACTGGTGCCGGTTCCTATCTTGTTAAAGGTGTAGGGTGTTGTTACTGGCAGACCAATAAACAAACCAGCAGGGGTCACTAATTCGATCGTTGCGCCTGAAGGTTCAGAAGAGACAGAGATAGACCCTGTTGCTTTTGGCGTGTAATGCGGAGTCAGAGTTGCATGTACCTGTGTAGTTCTGCCACCATTTACCCGTACCGTTTTTGACCAGTCATAAAAACCGTCGAGCGAGAGTGTAATTGTATACCTGCCTGGCTCTAAATCAGTAAAGGTGTGGGGTGTTGTTTCAGTTGTACCAACAAGCATCCCCTCAGGCCCATCTAATCCAATCGTTGCACCAGATGGTTGACGAGTACACTGCGATAGAACCTTTTTGATATGGCGGTGGTAGAACTGCATTGAGCGGAGCTACAAGAGCAGCGACCAGCAAAATCGCCGTCACCAAAGCCACAACTAAAAACCCCTTCTTTAGTATTGGATTCGTCGCTAAAGATTTTTCGCTTTTTTCTCCTTTTTGTTTCATTTTTTCACCTCCTAAATCTAGCATAACGGACATAAATATAAAAACCTACTAATTTCTCCACAGGTACATACTATATGCTAATACTGTATACAGTCGCTCATCACACAAGAAAATAGGCTCTTCGCTGTTTCATGTGGGTAGATGTGGTTGGGATGCTATCAAACAATCCCAAATCAGAAGAAGAAGGATGATGAATAGAATTTGTATTTGTATAGCTATAAAAAACCACGAGATTTCACAAGATTAACACAAGAACTTGGGATTAACATTTATGGTGTAAAGTAGTTAATAGTGTACTGAGTCCATGTCAATATTATTCTTTTTCTAGTGAAAATCTGTGTAATCGGGTGGTTATAAAAAGGAGCTAAACAAATACGAATTTTAAATCTAAAAAGAAGGCTAATATAACTTATCACTTTTTTATATAAAAGGAGGGACTAATGTGTATGAGGGGGGAAAAAATGAAACACGCTTTTGTAGTTGTTTTGATAGTAGCATTTTTATTGACTGTTGCATCATCTACTATTGCATCAGCCACAAATAGAGATACGGATGGAGATGGACTGTATGATTTTTACGAGGATTTGATAGGCACTGATAAGTTCAATGCAGATACCGATGGAGACGGTCTAAGCGATGGAGAAGAAGTACTGAAATATGGAAGCAATCCAAAAAGCAGTGATAGCGATAGCGATGGCTTGAATGACCGCTATGAAGTAAGGGTAATAAATACCAATCCCGTGATGAATTGGAGAGAAGGATTTGATACAGAGGCTTTTAAATCCGGTCTTTGCGGTGCCATGTTAGCTCCAGTTAAGCACTTGTCTCGTCCTTTAAAAGGGAATACAACTTCAGATACAGCGTGGAACATACTTAAGTGGGTGGATGAACATATCGAGTATAATGATACAAAGGCTTTGATTTCGGAAACAGAGCTTCAAAGTCCTGTTGAGACAGTAAATAAAGGAGACGGTATATGTTCCGATTATGCACTCCTAACTGCTTCTTTACTTCTAAATCTCGATATAAACCCTGTTTATATTCTTAATATTAAACTGTACAAGGATAGCGAATCAGGAGGGCATGCTGCTGTGGCGGTGGAATTGAACGGGGATTATTTTATTCTTGACCAGCATTTGCCGGTGATGCACATTGCATCCTACTATTACAACAATCTTTACAATTGCGAAGAGATTCAAAGAATTGACATTTATGAAGTTACGCTATCGGGGGAGAAGGTGAATGTATCGAAGACGGAAAGCCTTTACGGCTATCAGCTTAGAGATAGGCTGTATCAAGTTACAAAGAGGGACATTGAGAGGATAGAGAATATTACGACAGAGATAATGAAGCAGAAATATCCTATTCTGAGAGAGGATGCGAGGCTGAGAGGTTGCACAGAAGAGGAATTAAATTGTATTTTAGAGAGTACGGAATGCGTAATATACCTTCCAGCAGGGTTTTCAGATGGTGAAGTTCGTTCATTTTCCATTCCTGCATATAGGTATAACGCGACAATATGCGATAAAGAGGTTGAATGGTATCTCAATCGTATCTCAAGTTCCATGGACTTATCGAGCTATGATAGTTTTTTTGTAAAAGCCGGAATGCGTTACAATTTAACGGCGAAGACGTGTGATGGTTTGTATTGCAGAAAGTTAGTTGCTAATGAATCGGAAATAGTGATAGTTACGACTTTTGCCAAGGCTGATAATAAATCTCCTGGAATTTAGGCTGAAAGTGTCAAAATCGCAAATTCTCCTTTGTAGGAAATTAGAAGAGAAAATGAAAAGTGAAAAAAGGGTATATTTTGGAAAGCGAAAGGCGTTGATATTCGCATTCCTATTCGCAACACTGATATTTGTATGTTTCGGAGGCGCAAGTGGAACAACGCCCACCGCTTTTTTCACTTATACTCCAAGATACCCCGGTGTAAATCAGCCGATAACATTTGACAGAAAAGATAATAACGCATTCATACGCTTTAGAAGGCGATTACAGCGTGAATTTAACTGTGACAGATAACGATGGTGCAAAGAAATCAACAAGCAAAGAGGTAACAGTTCTAATGTCACCATCCCCTGAAGAGGAATGGAGCAAGACCTTTGGTGGACCTACTGATGATATGGCAAATTCAGTCCAGCAGACCGCGGACGGTGGTTACATCCTTGCTGGTGGCACGCGGTCGTACGCTTCTGATGACTATGATGACTATGATGTTTGGCTGATAAAGGTAAAAGGAGAGCTAACAGAACAGCCAGTCCCAATTCCAGGATTCAAAATCTCAGGATTGTTGCTCGGTTTGATATTGAGTGTCGCTCTTGCGGCATCGAAAAAAATGAAAAATAGATAAATAAAGGAAAAAATCGTCAAAGGACCAATACCGGAAGAAAACAATCGCTCTAAGGGCACAATCGAAAAGGTCAGTGATTTTTTAATTTTTCATCCATCGTACCCAACATTTTCATCGTGTTTGCAAATAGTAAAATGACCTACCATAAAGTGATCCCACATTGAGTTCCTGTCAAAAATCCACACTATTCTTATCCAAAACTGTATCAAAACATCAAAAACGGTACGAACATTAAAAACGCTTCCCGCAGTGTCTTTTTACATCTACCTAGTAGTCCCGCCCTCTTCATCGCTGATAGCTTCATCGGGTTCTCGATTCCCTTATCCGTCCTGAGCTGCTTCTTTCTATGCGTCTTCAAGCTTGTTGAGTAGTAGTTCTCGACCCCATTGTCCGTAGCCGGTGCACCTTTAACGAAACGCATTTATAATTTGAGAAGAGTGCATGCGCAAATATGCAAAAGATCAAATCATAATTCTGGGTCATGGATTGTGTTAGGGTATGGGTTATTTGGTTCTCCTAAAATTCTCTTTCAAAAAATTTTTTGATGGGGAAAGAGGTTTATACGTATATCACTAGAAAAATCGATTGTGCCGGTATGAGGCAGCCATCGTTATCAGTTAGGAAACTGGTGAATGGGGAAGGATGTGGAGCTGTGAGTCAAAGTACTATCTTTGTTGTATCGTGAAGGTGTGATCCGCAATTCTCTTCAAGGCCTTCTCAAATTCTTCAATAAGATAATATGCTTCAATCCCACACTTTTCAGCATTATCCGCCATAATCTTATCATTTGTTATTAAAATTGAACCGGTTAGTTCTGATGCTGTGATGTAGTATAAGTCCACTGCTCTCCCTTTAACCACAAATGCTAACCTATAAGCAATTTCAATCAATTTCTCTTCGCGAATTAGCTCGATTTCGGATATTAGCTCATCCACAAATCTCCTGACGACCTTTGCATCTTTTTTCCTGCTTAAAACGCTTGCCAATTCGATTTTTAGTATCCTCGGAGCATGAACAGCAATTCCACTCTTTGTGATAATTTCCAATAGCTCACAGGACTTCTTATATCTATCTCCCATCTTCGGGAGCAAGCTGTCTATGATAACAGAAGCGTCTAGGACTATCATCTTCTTTCACTGATAAGTTGAGCTGCTAAGTCTTCCTCAATATCTTCAAAATATTTCCTATACTTCTTTACAATGTCGAATAACAACATGTTTTCGATCTTTATCTTTAGTTTTTCCCCTTCCTTCATGTTAACCTTCTCAAGCGGCTTGAAGATGCCTTTCTCATATACTGCTTCTATAACCTTTAGCATGCTTAATGTTCTGTTTCACATCTTTAAATACTTATTGGCAATCTCTTCATTAATTGTAGTCTCCATAGTCCTCTTGCAAAGTTGATGTCTGTATATTCAGACATTCTATTTTCATCAGAACTGATTTCATCTGAGGATTGATTTTTCCAGTGTTAGAAAATTATCGACACAACTTAATATGGCAGCTCTATTTCCAGCCCTATAACCTTTTCATAATGTTTAACATTTCTGGTCACCAGTTTTAAGTTTAATTTCATAGCAGTCGCAGCAATCAACGCATCCATCAAGCGGCACTTGTAGTCACGCCTCAGTTCACCGGCCTTCCAAGCAATTTCTGAGGTTACTTCAACTTTTTCTAAGATATTCAGCAATCGCTTAACCTTCATCTGCACTGATGAATCCTTCATACTTTGTCCTGCTGCCAACTCCGCTTCAGTTATAACAGAAATAGCAGCTCTTACTTTACCTTGTTCTATCTCTCTGAGATACTCCTTTGCTTTTTCCATGCCTCGAAGATGATCAATCAGTATATCCGTATCAATAACAATCCTAATCAATGCCCTTCTCCATCAATCTTTTCTCTGCTTCGTCGCGAATTTTATTTACATATTCGATCCCAGCTTTTTCTCCTGCCCAAATTCCAAAACTTTCCTCTAAAGGGCTTTTCTTCTCCTCCATTCTGATTTCCATTTTCTCCCCTTCCTCTAATTCCACGGGCTCTAGCGGCTTAAGCACACCATTTTCATAAACCACCTCAATTGTTTTTTGCATTTTTGGCAACACTTCCTTCTCTATATTTTCATAAGTTATGATATTATTTTTGTATATAAAACCCTTTTTGCTACTTCTCATCTTATCATTTAGCTTTCAATTCGTAATTCGTAATTTCTCATTTGGATTGGATTGGATTATGTCTGGTGAAATCTGGCTGGTAATGAATGCCAGAACGACATGATTATGGGGTCCAATAGGCTCCGTCAGGCAAACTGCTGGCCGCACTTTTGCCACCGATAGATCGTCGAACGGGAAAGGAAGCAGGACAACTTTACCCTTTATCATGGCTGAAATGGCTTTCCATCGGCTGGCTTATAGATATCTTCTGTCTGATCCTTTAAGAACTCAAAAGCAGGATTAGCTGCTGCTGCTCGAAGCCACTCACTTTCGTCCATATCCTTTTCAAATGGAAATAGAATGATGAGACGAACACGACTGGGACCGGCGATCGGTAATGGTTCATCAATGAAAAGGTGGCTTTTTTTGTCAACTGTTCCTATCACTTCGATGGCTTTCATTGTACTTTCCATATTTCCCTCCTCCATTTTTATCACCCTTAATTCACCCTATATTTTTTATCAATATAAGAGTAAATTAAATTATCAACTTTTGGATATAAATAGTAAATAAGGTAGTTCGCGGCGGTTTTTCCAAAAGAGTAGATTCACGATATTCAAGCACATCAAATTATGTAGCGCTAAAGCGGTTAACTTATGCTGGAAAGAGGAGAACAATGGCTGTAACGTATAGCAGGCATGAAGACGTAATAGAGATTAGGCTCTTCGCTATTTCATGTGGGTAGATGTGGTTAAGTGGCTGCCAAATAATCCAAATTGTTTTACTTTTCTTCCAACATTTTCAAAATTTCTTTAATTGCCTCTATTTCCATTACTGTCAACGGCTCAGTACGTTTAGAATCAACATTTGGATTTCTCTGAGGATTTGTCAGAGGGTTCATGTAGACATTGGATCTTCCACACACCTTCTCTACTCCTTTAATCTCTGTTTTTGGACGGGAATTATTATCCTCTTTCTCTCCGTTGTTTTTTTGAATGCCCCCCCGATGTCTATTTATCTGTGGCTATCGGTACTATTTTTGTCTCAATATCCTCTGGTGTTTTGTTGTAAGGCACTCCAGCACCAGCTTTCTTATTAATCAAACCCCGAATCCCATCTCTTGCATATCTGTTAGACCAATGGTAGTATGCTCCAACAGAGATGTCATACTCCTTAATTATATCCTTTACGAACACCCAGGAATAAAGATATAATATAGTAAGATTATTACTTACTGTGGGTGCCAAGATGAAAAGAGTGGCGATTACAGCGAAAGGAAGAGTGCAAAGGGTGGGTTATCGAGATGTGGTGGAGGAGATAGCTCGTAAGCTGAAAATAACAGGCTTTGTAGAGAATGTTAAACCTTATGATGTCAGAATAGTTGCGGAGGGCGAAGATGAGCATATTGACCGGTTTATCAAGGGGCTAAAGATAAATAGATTCCCGATAGATGTGGAAAGCGTAGAAGTTGATTTTGATGATTTCACAGGTGAATTTGAATACTTCGAGATAAAGCGGGGCGAGTGGGGCGAGGAAATAGCTGAACGTTTAGATACCGCAGGAATATTGCTTTATAGGTCCGTAGAGCTGGGCGAAGGTACATTAAAAGTTGCAGAGAGATCAGCCGAATTCGGTGAAGAATCGGTCGAGATCGGTAAAAAGATGCTGGAGAAGCAGGATGAAACCATTGATGCGATAGACCGAAGTAAAGAAGAGATTGTAACGGAAATAAGTGCACTAAGAGAAGACTTGAGGTAGTGTTAGATGTGGGTGTGCATCAACGATTTCGTCTGGTGTGGAACCTAAATACTCATATTCAATGGTAATATCCAATACACGAGTCCTGGTCCCAACAATAATCGGGCTTCCTTTACTTATTTTTCTATCAACAATAATGTATGGATGAAGAACCTGCATTTCTTTGCTATCACCTTCTACCATTAGAATTTATTCACATACTATAAATATAAACCTTCTATCTAAAGAAAAGTTTTCTTTCGACCTTTTTGGGATTTGGAAATTGGGATTTTGTAGTATTTAACATTGGGATTTTTTGACACTTTTTGGGCGGCATTTCACCGAAATGCGGGATATATTTGCAATCATTTACCGCGAGTTGGCTGCAAGCGTAGCGGATGAAGAATCAACCAAAGATGCTATACTATATCTAGAAAAATTTGGAAACAACACCACGGAACAGGACTTTAGGCAACAAGTCGAGTAATATCGTCTCTTTTTGCTGTTGGAAAAGTTGCTGCGGCAGAAGGACTTGACAAGGCAACAATGCGAGCAGCATTGTCTCTTTTAGCTGTTTGTAAAGCTGCTATGGAAAACGACACGCAGCATCGGGTCTTGCTTCGTTATCAAGCAAAGAAATCGTCAAAGCTACGATTCGCAACTACGAATCGAAGTTAAAAGAATCAGATCGTAGCCTATACCTAAAATGCAAGAAGCTATATGAGCAGGAACTCGAAAAATGGACGCAAATGCATCAAAATGCAAATACCAAAAGCAGGTTAGAAACTAAGGATTGAACTTGCGCTGGTACTTTACAAGTGACATCAGAAGAAGAAGAAAGGCATGCCGTATTAACAGATAAATCGCAACTTCTTCTCTATCCTACATCTTGCATTATCTCTGAGGATAATCCTTTGTGCTTTGTGCTTACCTGTCCTGACGATGACCTGCGGTTTAGATAGAAATATTTCTCGCTTCTCCGACAAGAACATCACCAGCAATCGTATCCCCTTCCTCTACGCATGTACTCATTTTCAATCAATCACCTCAAGTCTCATATCTCTCTTCAACTCCTCGGTAATCTTCAAAACGAGGTCATAGTCCAATTCTAACGCATCGGCAACTTCATGTGGGTACGCCTCTTTGTATGTTCTATAATAATCCAATACTTCTCTCGTTGCCTCATCATAATTAACATCACGCACCTTAATAACCTTTACGTCCCGCAGCTTATCCGTTATAGCCTCTCGTACAAAATCGGAAACACTGATATACATACCTGCTTCTATTAGCCCCTGTATTCTGCTAATCTCTTCCGGCGTTAATTTCGTTCCAACCGGTCGGGCTTCTTCTATCGCCTTATTTCTTGGTAACGCAAATACCATGTTTTTTATATGTATAGTTTGATATATATATACAAGTTATGACGATATAATTCCAACAGTCGGAACTTCTTTTGAATATTCAAGCAGGAATGAATAATCGAATATCTCAGATTACGAAATTCTTTCTCTTCCACTCCGATATTTGCTTTCTAAGTCCCTATGGTGTAACACCCAGTTCTTTGGACTGTTTTGTGACATCGGTACCATATTATCTACCAGATTCCATCTGTCTGGGATAATCGCTCCAACACATAATTAAGGTCTATTGCCATATTGAATTGATATCAAGTGTGAATATAAAGAACTCGGGGGGAGGGAACTTTGTTGAAATTGGTTCCGAGTGTTAGAAAATTACCGACAGAACTTGTAAAGGTGCAGCAGAAATGATGGATTTATTAGTGATACGGAACAATTTGATTTGTATGCAAGAAAAGCGAACTACGATTAGGGAAATTACGAAATGGCTCAAGGGGTTATTTAGCAATCCACGATATGTAGTTGTAGCAGTTTGTGTCCTTCTTTTTTTGGTGGCTATGTATAGTTTTACAGGTGCTAACTTTTTCCCTATCGAAGCAGCTAATGCCAGATACATGCTCAGCGCACTGGCACAGAGTCAGGCAGCAATTATTGCTCTTGTTATCACTCTGTCTCTGGTTGCTGTTCAAGTTACTGCTTCTGCGTATTCGCCTCATCTTATAAGGCTCTTTAGGCGTAATCATGCCATGTGGATACTTTTTGGTTTGTATGCCTTCTCTGTATGCTGGAGCCTCCTTGTGTTACAACTTTTGAAGACAGAACCCCGAGTGATGAATTTCCATATGGCGAACCAATATAGCATCTACATAGTAAACCAGAGTAGCATCTGGCATCTTATTCCTATATCATTTGAACATCTTGTTTTGCTTTCATTTTGGCTTGGCGTTGTTACTTTTATTGCTCTATTTTATTATATGTGGAGCATCTTCACCCTCTTGGACCCCAAAAATATTTTAGAAGAATTGGCTAAGGAAGCAAAACGTGAAATTGCGGGACAAAAAATAGACGCTTATGATCCTATACAACCTCTTATAGAGGTTACCCACGGGGCAAGTCTGAAACAGGATATTGCTACTATGCGTGTGGGATTAAAAAAGATGATGGATGTTACAAAAACGCTAATCTATGATACACCTACGGTGAAGGATACATGGACGGATGATTTTTTTAAAATATATCTTCTCAGGGACCTGCAGCACGTTTGTAAGTTGTTTGCTGATGCAGATGATGAGGACTCAATCATAGAAGAGGTTATTACGAAGTGTGGAGTAAAAGGTAAAGATGCTGCGAATAAAAACCAAAACGATGTGGTATTTAAAGTAGTACTAATCCTCAAGGCGGCTGGTGTGGGTGCTGCGAATAGTAAACTTGAAAAAGCAACATGGAGTGCAGTAACATCTCTTAGAGAGTTTGGAAAAAATGTTATGAATAGGGCTTCTATAATTACGGCAAGGTTAAAAAAAAACACGTTGGATGGTAGAGATGAATCTGCTCGTTCTAACGATGAATCTGTTCTTTCGGATTTTATAGACACGGCAATGCAAGTAGCAACCGCCCTCGGAGTTATTGGAAAAGCTGCTATGGAAAAAGGAAAAGATTTTAAAAAAGTGGCAAATGAAGCAGAAACATGCCTTGAACAGCTTAAAAAAGATGCTATGAAAGAAGAAGCATACACTATAGTGGTGGAGGAAGCAGATAAGTGGCTTGCTACCTAAATTTCAGAGTATAAATAATCCTATGATTTCCTTCAACAAATTTTGGCACTATTCATTGCGAACGGAGGCATTTAATTAGTTATTTAGACATGTAGGGGGTGGTTACTAACAAAATTTACTACATACCAAAAGCAAAAATCCATTATAAAACATTCATTATTAATTATGTCCACGCTGAACTACGAATGCATCGAAAAGTATTTTATCATGTAGTCAATAATTAAATCACATGCAACTGAAGGCAGTTAAGGTGAAAGGGCGGGTCTGCCCCTTTGATAGTTCAGCATCTTCGATCTCCACCAGTATCGCCTTTGGAAGTGCTGGAGGTGGACTATATAAAGTCTGAAATTTAGGTTGCTAAGTTGTCAAAAACAAAATAAACGCTCATCTCCACTTTTCATCGGACTGCAAGAAATATAATAATCAATGATAGAGTAGAGCACCAGTTACGATGTAACTAACCGCAATATCGCTCTGTTTCACTGCTTGAAATTTGCTCCAATGACTTACCTTGGAAAGGGTCAATACATCGTTCACCATTTCATTTGACAAATAAAGGGTCAATACATCGGAAAGTCTTTTGATGACATATCCATTTACGCATCCATTGTGATGCATTATGGACTTTATAATTTCAGATAGTTTCTTTTTATATAAATACCGACCAACTCAAATTATTTGATGGCTTTTCGTATATTTCCAGAGCTATTGGTCATCCATCCACAGATAAAATTTGTAATTCAGATCAAAAAATCAATCGCCCG
>JAUWND010000112.1 GCA_030612835.1 Candidatus Methanophagales archaeon
TTTCCCTTCTTCGCTCCCCTTTTTATCCGCCTCGTCCTGACCAAGGCAAAGTATAGCCGCTTTCCTTTCTTCCAAGTCCTCAAATAGGTCATGCGTATACATTGTTTTTATAGTATAAATATCTCACTACAAAAATAAGTGATTTAAATGACTAAAAAATAAAAAGGATATAATTTCGTAGACCGTGGTGTATAAAAGCTGTAATGAAACGTGAAAGAGGCAATAAGTTGCCTTTACACCTGCCAATAATTGAATTGGGGGCATTTAACGCTTTTAAAATATGGCTGTTGTTAAATTTGGGTTGAAATAGAAGATTGGTCTAAGCAAATGTCAGTATTATTGATTACCGATAAAGCAGATTCCGGTTCCGGCCAAAGATCTGCCATTGACAAATTTGAAAAGGAAGTTGTCCCGATAGTCAGTCCTCTGGTAAGAGAAATAGGTATTAGAGTATATTGGTCGAATATTGAAAGCATTTTTGTAGGCAATTTCCATCGCTCAGAGCTACGAAAATACCTTAAGAGAAATAAATTGGCTTTTTGTGGTTGTTTCTTATTTAAAAATGGCATACTAGTGAATTATAAAAAAGTCGGTAGATTTGCGGGAAATTCCGCGGGTTATATCAGCGCCATTATGCAAATACTCAATGAAGAAACTGTAAAATTAAAAAGAGATCCTGAAGAATAAGGTAAGGGGAAAAAATATACCGCAGTTGAAACCGAGCCATACTATTATAGTGTGCTTGGCGTGAGCAGGAATGCTACTCAAGAGGAGATAAAGGATGCGTACTTCAGACTTGCTAAGATATATCATCCCGATGTGATCAAGAAAGCATAATATCCAACTAAAATCAAATATTGACACAGATTAACGCTGATTAACGCAGAAGAAATTAAATCCGTGTAAATCTGCGTCCTAAATTAAATTTATAGGTAGAAGTTATACGTTATATACATCAAGAACCGCAGCAAAAGCCCCCTTCTAGCGGTGGCTTCAAAAAGTCCCGCACCAAAAGCTCGATAAAAACAGGCAGCAAAAAAAAAAAGCGGCGGTCAGAAGAGGCATAAAGGCCATACTTTGGAACCCGTGGCAAACTCTGACTACATAAAGGTGCACAAGGTCGGGCAGTGCGCTGTGTGCGGCCTAACTCTTGAAGATACAGAAGTGTTCCAACCCCTATTTAGAGCAAAGCTTAAATATGTCCGATAATATAAATATAAATCATGGATATAATATCATTTCCCATTCTCATAAGTAAAGAAAGAACGTGTTTTGTAGCCTGTTGCCCCATGTTGGACATAGCCACGCAGGGAAGAACCGAAGAGGAAGTTAAAGAAAATATGGTGGATTTAATCGAAGAGTACATGGAAGACCCGGATACACAAAAACCGGACTGGGAGACAATTATGTCAACTTCAGTAACTATGACTTCCGTTCCCGTTAAGATAAGAGGTGTTTACCATGACACAAAAACTTCGCCCGCTACCACAGCATGAAGTCATAAAAATCCGCGATGCTAATGGATTTATAGAAAATATCTTACGAGAAGGAAAAGAGATAAAACTTATGTAATTGGGTCTTATTCCCCCATCCGCACCCAACTCACCCCATCCTCATCTTCCGTCACCCTAAGCACATACTCCATATAATCTTTAACCTCCTCGATATGCGTAATAAGGAATATCTGCCGGAACTTCTTCGATAGCTCATTCAGTGCAGTTATGATATTCCGCTTCCGGAGCGCGTCCTGCGACCCGAAAATCTCATCGAGGATAATGAAATTAGTCTGAATCGCACTTCGTTCCGAGACGACAGCGGAAATCGCAAGCCGTAGACACAGATTCGCTAAGTCCTCCTCTCCACCTGAGAACCGGTTTATCGCATACGGCGTCCCTTCATCATAGATGAACACATCGTAGTTCTCATCCAGCTCCAACTTGCTGTATTTACCATCCGTTAACCGGCGCAGCATATCAGATGAGTAATCAGAAAGCATCGGCCGAATCATACCCACCATATAGACCTTGAAGTCGTTCATTAACCGCTCAAGCAAGCTGAGATACATTAGCTCTGTCTCTTCCTTCGCTTTATCCGCCAGTAACCGTTTCTGCTCCGCTATATCCGCCAGCACATGCTCTATCTCCCTGCACACGTTCTCGAACTCATTCCTCTTCGCCATAAGCTTCAGCTTCAGTTCGTTCAGTTCATTATTCTTGCGTTCGTAGCCCGTCTTCAGCGCAACAAACGCCATTTTGTCAAACGCCAAATCATCCATCTGCCGCTTCAAAGCTCTTATATCGGCTGCAATCTCGCGTTCCAACTCGCTAAGCAGTTGCAAGTTATCTTTTACTTCTTTTGCTCGCTCTACCTCTGCTCGTAACCCGATTATCTCACGATATATCACTTCAAGGTCTTTTAACGTTGCGATAACCGACTTGTAGACGTTAATATCAAACTCCACAGCCATAACAGGTGCAAAATCGGCATTTATCTGCTCCAATTCCGTGCTCCAGCGCACTAATTCACGCCGTTCATGTGTTATCTTCAGCTCGAATTCCTTCTTCGCGCTAACTTTCTTATCAAGCTCGTTTAGCTTCGTGCTAACCGCTTTATACACCGTTTCGTCAAATTCCACAACTTGAAAAGGCCTCAAAGCTGTTAAAATACGCGACAATTCCACGCGCCATAAGTTCAATTCCTTATCTTCCTGCTCTAGCTTTACGTCCAGTGCACGCATCTCAGTCATCCGTATATCCAGCTCATTCGCCACCTTATTAAGTGTATCTTCCTCTCGCGTCTTAGAACCGAGCTCCTCCTTATTTTTCTTGTATTCGTTATACAGTGTGTAATAATTCGCCTTCTTTGCTTCTATCTCATCATTAAGCTTATTTAGCAACGCTTCGTAATGCGAGCCCAATTGCCTCTCGCACATCGGGCATTCGCCATCATGACCCAAAGCCACGATATTCTTCCTTTTCGTCATGCATTCTTTTACATCATTCTTGAGTTCTAACGCAGACGATTTAAGTGCGCCGATAGAAGAAATCAAACTCTCCTTTTGCGGCCTTAGCCATTCTAGCTTCTGTTTCGTCGTTTGCAACCGCTCCTTTAGCCCCGTAAATTCTTGCCGGTCTTCTACCAGCCGCTTTGTTCTCGTCTCTCGTGCCCCGATCTCCGTCATTGTCTTCTCTTTTTGTCTCGTTAATTCTAGCTTCTGCTGAAATCGCACTCTAAGCGCATCCAGCTCGTCTTTGTGCTGCGTCTGCGCTTCAAAGGCAGCGTCTACACCGTCAAATCCTGATAAATTAGTGGTCAATGCTTTTAGCTCGCCCTCTCGTCTCGTTAGCTCTTGCGTGATTTTATCTTTACGTTTCAATAGCTCATGCTTCCGTTGATATTTTTCACGCAGCGCATCCAGCTCCTCCTTATCCGCTCTAAATTGGAAATACTGGACCTCTTTATCCAGAAGACCATCAAGCCGTTTCTTCTTCGTCTGCAAATCCGTTAGCTCTTTCGCTTTCTCGTCTTTTCGCTTCTTCGTATTCTCTAGGTCACTTCTTCGTGCGCCCATAGTATTGCTCAATTCCATGTATCGCTCGTATTTCTTCGTTGCCGATTCCAGTTCCTCTTTCGCAACTGCGGTCTCTTTCTCTTTAGTTACCTTATTGGCTTCTAGCTCGTTTATACTAGGTATGAGCTTCTCTTTCTGCTTCTCCAGCTCTTCGTTCTTACTCTTAAATATTTCTAGCTTCTTTACGCCGTCTTTATCAACAGTTGCGGTTTTTATACCCTCTATCCGCTTCGCTTTACCTCGCTTATCCACCCGTATTGCATCTATACTGTTTTCTATCCTCTCGATGCCGAGCATACGAAGCACGAGCTTTTTTCGCTCTGCTGCTTTCATTATTGATAGCGCATTCAATTCCTTCTGTCGTGCGAAAACAGAAGTGAAGAAGGACTGGTAATCCATACCTATCCTAGCCTCTATGACTCCGGAGACCTCGTCAGCGTTGTTTGTTATCTGATTGCCATTGATAACGAGACTTGCTTTAGGCACTAAATTCTTGCCTGCCATCTCCCTTACTACTCTATACGCATCACCGTCCAGCTCGAACTCTAAGGCAACGCTGCAAGATTCACTATGCGGTGCGCCCTCCCGCTTTATAAGTTCTTTTGTTGTTCGTGCGGCATGATGCCCGAACAAGACCCAGCCGATCGACTCTATTAACGTCGTTTTCCCAACGCCGTTTAGACCTATAATGCCTATAACACCATCTGGGATTTCAACCTTCACGTTCTTATATTTCCGGTAATTCCTCAGTGTTAGCGTCTTTAAGAGCATCTCTATATATTCATAACAATTCTTTGTGTAATAACTTAATTTTTGGTTTTAAACAAACCTCTCAACCCCTTTCTTTCCATATTCCATAAACATAATCTTTTCAATCTTTTGCTGCAATTTTTTGCTGATATATCGTCCGGATCAGGATCAAATTAGAAGGAACTACAAATTTTGATTAATAACCCGATTAATAGTAAAACACGGAGAAATATCAAGAAATAATCCCCTTAATAAATTCAAAAAACTCGCGTATCGCTTCTTTTGGCATGGAACTGATTTTGCTCTCAACAACATTCGTCTCGTATCCCTCGTGAAAATGTCGTGGGAATGTCTTTACCCGCTTCCATGCTTTATGGGGTGCATTAGTTTCAGGTAAACTTATATTTGAAACA
This sequence comes from Candidatus Methanophagales archaeon, assembly GCA_030612835.1. GTDB lineage: Archaea > Halobacteriota > Syntropharchaeia > Alkanophagales > Methanospirareceae > Methanophaga. The sequence continues at coordinate 4,735 of JAUWND010000112.1, forward strand.
TTCAATCCCGCATTTTGGATATTTACAGAGAAGACTAAAGAGATGTCATACTGCATATACCATTAAATAGAGAAACCGTGTGTTCTCTCGCCCTACCTCGCTAACTAATAGGAGACCCGACCAAGGATTGTCAATCTCATCATTAAATGACCAGGTACTCCAGGCAAAAGAAGCAGTCATTCCATCCTCTTTTAACGCCCAACCGGCTTCCATGAGTTGTTCCTGATAATGAGTGCTTAATTCGCTTACATTTAGTTCCGTCTCTATGGTTGCATCTGTCTGCCACTGACCTTCGCCACCACCGGAACTTCTACTTCTCAGAATAGCACCTTCTGGGGGTTTTAGTGGAGGTAATATTTTCGCCCTATCATCCCAGGATGGCCCATAAAAACGTTCCGTGCAGACTCCAGTTCCTGGATCGGTATCCAAGTCTAATCTTACATCTGATACATTCCCCTCTTCTGTGGCTAAAGTATGTGCGGTTATCTGCAGAGAAGGCCCTTCACCTTCATACCGACAGAAGATAACACCTTCAGGCGTAGTAGACATAAATCCGCTTTCCTCATAGTGATAAAAGCCTTCAGTCTCATTCCATCCGGCATTCTTCAGACTATCGCGGTAAAACTCGATAATCTCGTTCGGCTCCATCGGTACATCAAGGATGATTTCAACTTGCTTATATGTGTCCTCAGACCGTATTAAGCTACCTATAACCTCTGCATCACTTGGAATGGGAACATCCACCGATAGGTTACTTGGCAGTTCACCCGGTAGGATGGCAACAGGTTTACTTGGGGGATAGCGGGGATATGTCAACAAGCGCTCTACAAAGCGAAGAAGTTCAGCGGAAGAATTAATATCAGTGCTGTTTTGTATGGACATTGATATAATTGGAGAAGGCTCTGGGGCATCATTGAGTGGAGAAGAAGCGACACTGCACACTACTACGAGGAAGATAGAGATCAAAACTACACTTACCGCCGTTAGCCAACTTTTTATCATTGTATATATCGTACGTTTCAGAGTATAAAAAGCTTTTCGGTTTTTCATTAATAATTTTATGGTCATTCACGCACAAATATGTCTCAGCACTACAAATAAAGATATAACCAAACCAGAACAATGACACTCCCAAACGAAGTTAAAGAGAGATTAGAAGAAGTGATTAACGATTGGCTCTTGGGATTCGATGAGATAGCGAAATCGGAATCCCATTTTTTAGATGCTGTAGGGCTAGAGCCAAAGCTTGAAACATTACTGAGCTATACTATTGGCGTATTGGACTCCATTGTCGGCGGCTATATCCATTGTTTATATAACCGTGGCATGACCGAAGATGAGGATGCGGAACTGATCGAACTGCTGCAAGGAAAAATGCCCGAGCTTGAGCAGAAATTCAAACTGTTTCTCAAGAACGAAGAATAAAAAGTAACAATTATTTATGATGCATATCAGCACAGACATTGGCGGTACATTTACCGATTTCGTAATCTCCGATGGCGAGAAGATAGAGTCATTTAAGGTGCCGTCCACACCGCAGAATCCGGAACTTGCTATCGAGAACGGTCTTGATAGACTCACTACAGTTACTTCATTCTCTCATGGCGCGACGATCGCGACAAATGCTGTCCTGGAGCGAAAAGGTGCACGAATCGCGTTGATAACAACAAAAGGCTTTGCGGACGTCCTAAAAATCGGTCGTCAAAAACGTGCACACCTCTACAGCCTCGATTCCACAAGACCACTGCCATTGGTTGACCACTATTTTGAAATCTCCGAGCGCGTATCCTCTGAAGGTCTCATAATTATGCAACCGGCAGAAGAAGAGGTTCTGGCTGTCGTAGAACAGCTAAAATCACTTGCCATTGAGTCCGTAGCTATCTGCTTTTTATTCTCGTTTCGGAACCCCGCAAATGAACGTGCTGTAAGAGCTGTGCTGGAACGAAAAGGCATAAAAAACGTTTCTTGCTCTTCCGAAGTGCTACCGGAATTCCGCGAATATGAACGGATGTCCACAACCGTCTTAGATGCCTATCTAAAGCGAATTGTGGATAGCTACATCACCAGTATAGAATCCATTCTGGCGCAGAGAGTGCAATTCTACGTCATGCAATCCAACGGCGGAGTAGTTAAATCCGGACTTGTAAAGCGAAAGCCCGTGAATATGCTCCTGTCAGGTCCCGCAGGCGGAGTAGCCGCTTCAAAGTTCCTGTGCGACCTCATCGGGCTAAACAACGTAATAACCTATGACATGGGCGGAACAAGTGCCGATGTCGCTACGGTAATCAACGGTAATCTATCATGGACTTCCGAGGGCAGTATTAATGGCATACCGCTAAAAATGCCGCTGGTAGACCTCGTAACTGTTGGCGCGGGCGGCGGAAGCATTGCCTGGTTAGATGCTGGTGGCGCTTTACGTGTGGGCCCCGAAAGTGCAGGTGCTTCCCCGGGCCCTATCTGCTACGGGCTCGGTGGAACGGACGTCACGGTAACAGATGCTGATTTATTATGCGGGTTTATCAATCCGAGCTACTTCGTGGGTGGCGAAATGGTTTTAGAAACAAAGAACGCGAAAATAGGTATGGAAAAGCTCGCGAATGTGATTGGGATGTCCTATGAAGATACGATTCTGGGCGTTTGGAAAGTAGTGAACTCAAACATGATTAGTGCCATCAGATTAGCGTCTGTGGAAAGAGGACTTGACATCCGTGACTTCGCTTTAATCGCCTTTGGCGGTGCAGGGCCCGTGCATGCAGCCGCATTGGCGCGCGAGCTGAACATACCAGAAGTTATCGTTCCTTTTGCACCCGGTGTATTCTCGGCCTATGGTATCTTGGTATCTGATGTGCAACTGGATTATAGCAGGACTAACATATTGCGAGTGGGAGAAGCGGATGCAGAAGAGTTTGTAAATGAGACGATAGAAGATTTTACTGCAGCAGCCAAAAGAGAGCTTATGGTGCAGGATATTGAGTTTGAGGATGCGATGCTGTTGCCATCTCTGGATATGCGCTATGTTGGTCAAAGTTATGAACTGAACGTGAGCTACAAGGGCTTGGAAGCGGCACAAAAACGCTTTTACGATTGCTACCGTCAACAATACGGCTATTATATGCCTTCTGAGGCCGTAGAAATCGTTAATGTTCGATTACAGGTGATGGCAGCCCGAGCGAAGCCAAAACCACCGAAGGTTGTGGTTAATGGGAAGGGCAAACCTGTTGGCTATAGAGCGGTGCTGTTTGAAGAAGGGCGAGAGAAAATACCAATATACCGAAGAGAGGATTTGCCCCTGGAGCACGAAGGTGGGGCAATTATTGAAGCTACGGACTCTACCATCGTTGTGCCTCCAGGCACGAGTTTTTCGGTTGATCTGTATGGCGATATTATTATGCACATAGCCTAAGGGAACCCACAGTAAATAATCTACCCCTATAGCAATACGCACTAATTAAGCAACATTCCCCAAGGAAGTTCAGACTCTTTGAGACACGCAATATGAAGTGATTTTCTACGTTGAATTTTTCTGAGAGATCCACGCACTAAATGAA
>JAUWND010000083.1 GCA_030612835.1 Candidatus Methanophagales archaeon
TGCCCGATAATGCCCCGTCTGTTATCGGTGTGAAGAGAGTGGTGGAGCACATCACAAAGGAATAAGTTGCCCCCATCTGTTGCTTTCTTTATGATGTCCACTCATTCGGAGAATTTACATGCGTTACGTTCTCCCCGCTGGCTGCAAAGCCTGAAATAGTCCATACACCCTCTGAATCTTCACTTGCAGTGAAGTCCAGATGCTCCTTCTTCGTCCATGTGATGTTCACACTGATTCTCGTATGGCATGCGATACATGCTTCATTTGCGCCTTCCATCAGCGTTTCGTTCTCTGCATCTAGCACGAACTTTTTATGCGCGGCCTTCTCCCCCGTGTCATCTGCATAACCAGTCAAACCAAATCCACCGGCACCGAACGTAACTGGAGCCGTTTTATGACAGGGGGATTCGGAACCAAAGCACTCATATCCCGAATATTCTGGGTCCGTCATATGAGGATAGTAGCCGGGTTTACCCTTGTTGTAATCGTGACAATCCATACACTGGACTACGGCCGCGGCATGTGCCTCTATACCCGGAGTTGAACCGCTACCAAAACCGCTTCCATACGTATAATTAGTTAAGAGAGTCCTGTGGCACATAGCACATGTTAAATCCTCATGTGCGCCATTATCGTCGCTCTGCATCTCATCTCCTATCTCGGCATGACACTTCTCGCACGGCACATCATTCGATCCCTCTGAAAGATTATACCAGGTATGCTGCCCGCTGAAGAGCGATATTGAACTCGGAAGTGCGAATAACCCTATTGCAACAACTGCTATCGCCACCAGGACAAATTTACGGCTATTCATCTTAATCTTTTCGCTTTCTTCTCCTTCTTCGTAGTATCCATTAGCGGTTACTACAATAATAGCTTTTCGGGTTTTTTCGATCCGTTACCCAAAGGGCCTGTCATTCAGCTTTAGTAAAACTAAAAAATAATGTTGTAATTATATATATCATTTTCATTTATGTACACATAGTGAATAGCGGTATGAGCAAAAAAGTAGCATTTGTTGACTGGGAGCCTGCAATCACGCCAGAAGAGGTCTTTTCTGACATCATCGGATTGAATGAGATACACGTTCTGGGTAAAAGAACGTATTGGCTTGAGATGAGGCCCGTAGAAAAGGGCAGATGCGTTGTTGTGCTGCGAGATGAATATGGTCTGGTTAGTGATATTACACCACAGGGGTTCAATGTACGGACACGGGTACATGAATATGGCGGTGGGGCATACGCAGTTTACAAGGATGTCATCTATTTCGTCAATTTCGATGATCAACGCATCTATTACCAGTCAAAAGATAACGCTGAAGCAGTGCCACTTACACCCATAACGAATGAAGACGGGTCGTTAGGCAAATATGCCGCTCTTACTGCGAGTCCCGATGGTACGAAACTCCTCGTTGTATACGAGAAAGAATATAGCAATAAAGAAAACGCGAATTTATTGGCGGTTTTGGACTTGGACTTGGCCGCTAAAGGTATATCCGAGCCACAGATAATTGCAAAAGGTTGCGACTTCTATGCCGACCCAATCTTCTCTCCAACCGGGAAGGAAGTGGCATGGCTTCAGTGGAATCATCCTGATATGCCCTGGGATAGTACAGAATTAATGATGGGCTCGTTTGAAGACAACGCCTTGCATAAGGTGAAGAAGGTTGCCGATGGTGGCTCTATCTGTTTCCCACGATTTGATAGCGAGGGTAGACTATACTACATTATGGACAAAGTGGTAGATACTGAGTTGGAATCCGCGAATTGGTGGAATTTGTATTGTTATACAGATACAGTAGAGCAGATTACAGCCGAGCAGGCTGAATTTGGTGAACCACACTGGGTATTTGGGCAGAGTAATTATGATTTCCTACCGGATAATCGAATAATAGCAAAGATGGTTAAAGATGGGGCTGATTATCTGGTCGTCATTGATCCGGAGAAGAAATCGCTATCCGTAGTTGAAACCGGTTTATCCTGTTATAGCAATATCAGAACAGATGAGCGGGGCAGGGTATTCTTTATCGGTGCAAGCGCTAAGACGTCTTCTGCTATATTCTGTTTAGATCTAGAATCGAAAACAGAGAAGATATTGAAGAAAAGTTCAAGTATAGCGATGAGTGGCGCGGATATTTCTCTGCCAAAATTCATTTCTTATCCTACAAAAGATGGGGAACATGCTCATGGTTTTCTTTACATGCCTCGGAATAGCAGATATACAGCCCCGGAAGATGATAAACCACCGTTATTGGTGATGGCGCATGGCGGTCCAACAAGTAGTGCAAGAGGTGTATTTTCCGCGACTATACAGTTCTGGACTTCTGCCGGATTTGCGGTAATTGATGTGGACTACCGTGGTAGTACTGGTTACGGTCGGAGATTTCGGGATGAATTGCTATCACGATGGGGCGTTATTGATGCGGAGGACGTGGCAGATGCCGTGCGGTACTTAATAAAGGCCGGGAAGGTTGATGGTGCCAAGGTTGCAGTTAGAGGTGGTAGTGCAGGTGGCTATATGGTGCAGCGAGTTATGACTCAATATCCCGATCTCTTTACCGTTGGGGCAAGTTACTATGGGATTGGCAATCTCATTACGTTAGTGGAAGAGACACACAAGTTTGAGTCACGATATATAGATAATTTAGTTGGTGCGAAATTGCCTGCGGGCGAGAACGAGTACAGGGAGCGTTCGCCAATAAATCATTTGGATCGATTAAAAGCGCCCATGATTATATTCCAGGGCACAGAAGATAAAATCGTCACGCCTGACTGCTCACGCGAGTTAGCGCGAAACCTCGAAGAAAGGGGGATTAGGTATGAATATGTAGAGTATGAAGGTGAATCACACGGATTCCGAATTAGAAAGAATAATGTTGATTCGTTAAGCCGCGAATTTGCATTTTATCGGGTTGTGTTCAGTAGTTAGGTAGCAGACATCAACCAAACTTTAGAAAAGTTTGATCAAAAAAATAAATGGTTGCGAATGTGAGAATTATATCGGTACAACTTGTATTGAAGTTGCGATACGCACCAGAGGACAGGAATGATATTGTTAGGCACGTTTATTTAGAAATCTTCTTTGATCTTATTGTTCGTGATCCAAAACCCAACTTCAATAGGAATGGTATCGCACACAATGCCACCAATATCTCGAAAAATCCAGCTAAAACGAAACAGGTGCTATAACCATACATATCAGAAAGAATGCCAGCCGCAGAAAATCCCACTACAAAGCCCAGTGACCCAAAAACATTGAAGCCGCCTATCGCAGCACCTCTCTTATTCGGCGGTGATATGTCTCCAGCCAGCGCAGTGCTCGATGGGAACATCATTGCTGCAAACACACCACAGCTAAGTATTAGTGCGATAAGGACACTTTTGCCCACGAAACACACCAGGCACATCTCCAAGCCGTAGAAAAGAGAACCGATAACGAGTAGTGGTGCTCTACCTATTTTGTCCGAGAGTCTCCCAAATGGGTACTGGAATACGACAAGAGGAAAGAGAAGCAGTGCTTGATACATACCTCGCTCCGCACCACCAAATCCAAATGCATGGGACAGATACAGCGGGAACGCGAAGATAAAAAATGCAATTGTGAATCGATCAACGAAGCTGAAAATGTAAGGAACTGCGAGTCGCTTCTCATCAATCAGAACTTTGATGGATTCAAGCATGGTATCGGGCTTGTTTTCAATGCGAACATCATGTATCAGGGTCGCCGAAATCAAAGTACCCATAAGGAAGAGGAAAGAGGTCAAATACATTGGGACAAACACGTTATACCGCTCTGCCAGAAAGCCGCCTAATGGTGCACCAAATGCCATTCCAAGCATCATTGCCATACCGATCACGCCCATTGTCTTGCCATAGCTTGTTTTCGGCACAGAATCCAACGCACTCGTCATCACGAGCGACCATGCCATAACCGTAATAGCGCCCTGTATAAATCTCAGTATCAAAAGAATGGGAAGTGTATTCGCCTGCGCCATAAGAAAATATAGCACGGCAGAGCCTGCAAACCCGAAAACAATGAAAAACTTCCTTTTGCCACATTTGTCAGAGAGAGATCCCCAAATCATGGCAAAAATTACGTAGGCTAGCATTTCAAGGCTGAAAAACATACTCGCTTCTGTATTGCTGGCATTGAAACGATCAATAATAAATTCTTGGATCACAGGCGCCATAAGCGTCAAACTCAGCATCGCTACAAACATCAAAACCGCATAGATTGCTACTTCCTTAATGTGACTCATTTTTCAATTAGCAAGAAAAGAAAGGACCGGACATTTAAAAACTTTATTGCACTTTTGAAATTATCTTTCCCCTCCATCATCCAACCCATCCTCTTCATCCCGCTTGCCATTCTCCTTATTGCATCTGCACGCTTTACCCCGGCAGCACCCACCACCACAATTGCAGCTACTATCGAACAGCGCAAGTGCAAGTGCAAACGCCATCTTTTCAACTATCTTTTTCCCTTCTTTCATAATGCATACTGTTAGGTTGTTAGGTATACAAATAGCATCCCCTAAAAGAGTTTGGTTTTGGATAAAAAGCCGAATAAAGTTGGGTTTTTGGTAAAAAAAAAAGCCGATGTTTTCGTATTTTATCCTAAATTCTAACCTTAAGTTCGTCAAATCATGAATTCAAGAGGATTTTTTAAAATTGGTTCCGATTGTTAGAAAATCATCGCCACAACTTGTATAGCTAATCTTAAAAACCACGAGATTCCACAAGATTAATACAAGAAATTAAGGTTAATAGGGATGGGATAGCCAATAGTTTATTAAAATCAGATTACTATTATTGTTTTCTCGTGAAAATCCGTGTAATCTTGTGGTTTGCAAAACATTTGACGATTTGCTTAATATGGTAATCTATATTTAAGAAAGTATGCAAAGCAAGAAGGAGAAGGACAAGACCCTACAATGTCCAAGATGCTGGGTGGCGATGGAGAAGGAGGAAGTGGAGGTGCGGGGACCCAATGTTATCATAGATGTCTGCCCCAAATGTCAGGGTGTATGGTTTGATAATAACGAACTGAAGAAGGTACTGGGAGACCGAAAACTCGCGAATTTCCTCACTAAGCACATAGGCACGCAGAGTAAGAGTAAACTGGTCTGTCCTCGTTGCGGCTGGTTAATGGACTTAGAATATGCAGAAGAGGTAGAAATAGATGTCTGTCTTAACTGTAATGGTGCGTGGCTGGACCTTGGCGAGCTGGAGAGCTTGAAGGGGAAATCAGAGGCGGGTTATACGGGCGACAAAGAGGCTAAAGCAGTTGAAGAATGGGAAGAGATGATGGCGAAACGGCGCAGAAAAGGACTGAACAGCTTATTTGGACGGTTGATGCGGTAGGCTGAATAATATGGCATACGACAGAAATGAAGGAATGAAGAGACGAGATAAAGAAATCAACAGAAGCGATTTCTGAACTCTGGGTTGATGATATTGAATATGAGGACATACTATTCTCTGACGTATAATTCAGTCTGCTCTACGGGACCCTTCGCAGCATTGCCTCGCCATCGGCTTGGGCATATAACGCGGTGTTTGCGGATCATTCCGCTCACTTAAAAAGTAGAGTTTTCTTATGCTGTGCAAGATCCCCTGGTTCCCATATCTTATCTCTGCTATCGTCTTCTCTGATAAGTTGCTCAAATTCGCATCATCATCATCATAATACAATTTTAAAGCTGCCGTATCCCATCCCGGGCATATTGTGGTGGCTTTTTCGCGCACGTTTAGACAGGTATTGTCGGCGTTGCCTCTTCGGCTGTGCGGCTTCGCACGCACACACAGCCTTCAGGGCAACGCCCTCGTAGTAGGGCATGTAAGTGGTAATGGCGTAAAGTAATAAGTGGCTACTGCTCCTTCAGAATGCGAAAGCCGAGGCCGCTGCTGCGGTCGCCCCGGTCGATGTCGCCGCGGTTAGCAGACCGGCAGCACCCGGCGATGCAGTACCAGCCACCGCCGCGGATGACCCGGTCGGCTCCATCTCCTCTTTCCCACGCACTACCATCAGCAGGTGCGCCGTTGTAATCGCTATGCCACTTATCCTGCACCCATTCCCAGACATTGCCGTGCATGTCATACAGTCCCCAGAGATTGGGTTCCTTCTGACCGACCGGATGCGTCTTACCGCTTGAATTTTTATAATACCACGCATAATCACCAAGTTTTGACTCATCATCGCCGAATGAATATCTTGTGGTGGTGCCAGCCCGGCAGGCATATTCCCATTCTGCCTCTGATGGCAGCCGGTACTTGTTTGTGCCTTCTTTCTCGTTGAGCTTCTTGATGAATTCCTGCACATCGTCCCATGAAACCTGCTCAACTGGAAGATCGTCACCCACGAAATAGGAAGGATTATCGCCCATAATCGCACGCCACTGCTTCTGCGTGACTTCATATCTGCCCATGTAGAACGCCTTTTCGATATTTACATGATGGACTGGTCCTTCCCACCAATCCCTCCTACCCTCTTCATCTGATGGCGAGCCCATTTCAAATTCGCCTGCGGGTATCCGCACGAATTCCATGCCGATGCTGTTGGTGCAGGTCGTTGCGATTGCTGGCTCAGAAGGGAAAGGAAAAGCACCTTTATCGGTCACCTTAATCACGCGATAGCCATGCTCGTAGATGGTGGTACCCCACACATCGGTATCTTTGGTCGCACTTCGTGTTTGGATAAAGAGCGGTCTATTGTTAACATTTACATTGCCGTCAGCATCAAAGAACTTATCGGCGTGCGTGTGCCCTGAGAGCACTAATTGGACATTGTTATCTTTGCAATAGTCAATAAACCTCGTTCGGTTTTGTGATATGCAAGCGTCATTGCCTCCGGGAGCTGGAGGGTTATCTTCCCATGTTATGTCTTCTCGGTCGTTAATTGCCGGATGGTGCATGAAGATGATCTTAGGAATATCCCGATTGAGCTTCTCAAGCGCTGTTAATTGGACATCTGATAACCCACTGCCCTCGGGACTCAGGTCAGGCACGGGAATTGGTGTATTCCCTCCGGACATAATCATATCAATTCCACTGAAATCGCTCCCGGAATCTAAGCATATAAAAAGGTATCCACCATATTCAAATTCAAAGGTGTAATTATCCGGCGGGATTAAATACGTGATGCATTGACCAGGTGTTTTTATGTATTTGTGGTAGTTCTCAAGGTTATCATCACCTCCCGCTAGATTCTTACGTCTATCATGATTGCCAGGGACGAAATAAACAGAAATATCATGTCCATCACTTTTTTCTTGGAGTATGTAACTATTTAAGGTAGATATAAACGCGCCAAAGAAGCTCTCGTCATTCCACTCGACATCATCGCCGGTAATTACCATGAACGCTGGTTTGGGATTCAAGGTTCTTATAGTTTCAAGTGTGTCTTTGAATTTGGTTATTGATTCTTCTACTTCTCCGGCATTAACACCTCCGATATGGACATCTGTGATTTGAACAAAAGTAAATGGCTCAGTTAGCGGCATAATGCTTTCAACAAGATACTGCGGCTTTTCCTCTATCTTCACCATTACTGAAGTATCATACACCTCAGGCGTTGATAATCTCCCTTCCATATCTACCAGATACACATCTTCCGAATCAACGTGCAGCACCACCGAGGTTTCTTCATTCGAATAATCCACCGAATCTTTTATGCCTGTGCCATCCATTTCTGTGTACCAAAAGACAGTCACCTTCTTGCTTTTATCCTCCGGATCCTCAAACACTATCTCAAATAGCGTCCCTTTTCCTACACTCTGCTGCTTTGCTTCTAACGGCACGAGCCCGTCCAGCAGATCAATCATTGTCTCGATCGCCTTCACTGATTTCTTAGCTGCAATACTCTCAGTGCCATCTTCGCAGGCTACATCATAGAGTCCAAAACTGTTAGCATCCGGGGCGTTATCATCCGCCGTTTCATCTTTAAGATTGAATATCACTGCCTTTTCAATTCCATTCACGAGCATCAGCGCTAAATACCGTGTCAATACGCTTGCCTGGTTATCCTCGCTATACACAAATCCACCATCTTTATTTGCGCCTGTTGGGAATCCAAATTCAGTTATCCAAATGGGTTTTTCTTTTCCTTCGTTGTTCAATATCACCGCTTTGACTTGTTCTATGTTCTGTTCAATCTTTTCCGGGTTCTGATACTCAGAATAATAATGGATAGCGACCTTGTCCATGAAGTAGTTATACGCAGAGCCCTCATTTTGGTTTATCTCCATGTACATCGCCTCCAGGTAATCGGTGTTGAATCGTCCCACATGATCGCCTGCAACGTTGCTCTCCATGCCCAGTCCTGCGCCCATAACAATGCAATTAGCGTTTGCGGCTTTCGCTGCTTTGTAGCCTGGAATCAGTCTTTTACGCACGTACTCTTCTGGCGACATGTAATCATGGTTCACACCCTGATTTTCTCTTTTGTAATCCACTTCGTTGCCAAGCTCAAAATAGATAACGGGGCGTTTTAGTCCGGACATGTCATCTAATCCATCGCCGTCATAGCGTTCCACTACGTGGTAGACGTAATCGTAGTACTGTGCTGCGGTGATATCATGGATGTCAAAAGCGACATCGGTATTTTTTATGCTGAGTAAGAGCAATAAGTCAGGCGAGTCGGGATCGTGATACAGTTTTACCAGATTATCATAGCCTGAGTCGTAAAATTCTGTGCTGCCGCAGGGTGTGGTTTGCCAATACGGGTAACTCCATTTCGCTTTTTGCCATTCATTACCTTCTAGATCTAGTGGTTCTAAACCGCTCCACCAGGCCTGGTCACGGACAACGCCAAAGGGTTTTATATTAGCTTTATACGCGGGGAACATCGCAGCCCAATTCTGCCAGTGGGCGTTTATTCCTATTCTGTCCTGGCAAAATGCGGCTTTTGACGGTTCCTGTGGTAGCGTTGATAGAAGATAATACTCAAAAGGTTCCACCAAAGGATAATTGTCTTGTTCATCATCATCTATGTCATAAGGAGTATCGCCAATTCCATTACCATCAGCATCTGTTCCTCTGTAATCACTCCAGTAGTTGCCCACATAATCAGTGTAGGTTTTTCCGTTGTAAGTGTAGGTTATTGACGCAGGGGGGTTCCAAGTGTTGGATGAATCCGAAGAAGATGCCTGATCCTGATATTCAGTGTTGTTAACGAAATTGTTTAAATATATGTTATTGCTGTTTGAAAATATAAGAAAAAGGCCACCTAAGTTGTTCGAGTAGATGTTGTTTCGTATAGTGATGTGAGAAGAGAAAGCTACTTCCATACCTACACTTGTATTGCCTAAGGTCTGATTCTCAACGATTAAATCGGTGCAATTGGCAAGTATAACCTGTCCTGCACCAACAGGTATTTTTCCTCCGTTTACATCCTTCCAGTAATAAACAGGTCTTCCATTTACGGTGTTGCTTACGTCAATATCATGAATGTAATCGCTTAGAGAATCACCCCCAATAACTATTCCGTTTTCATGCAGGGTGTTTCCTGCCAATTTATTGTTGGGGGAATCCAAAAGCCCGATGCCAAAATACTTACCGGAGCAGTTGTTATTAAGTATCTTATTATCGGTTGAATCAAGAAGGATGATGTCACAATTTTCGTTATCCTTAAAGTTTGAGCGGATATTATTATTAGAAACAGTATTGTTGCTTGAGTATATGAGTCCAATACCAAAACTGCCATTTGTGCAGTTGTTATCACTTACAGTATTGTTGCTTGAGTATATGAGTCCAATACCTAAACAGCCATTTATATGACTTATTGTGCAATGAGATGAGAAAGCGATTATTATGCTTGCATCATTCATGGTCTGATTCTTTACAATAACATTTTCGCAATTTACGAGTATAACCTGACCTGCACCGTCAGGAATTCTCCCTCCTTCTACATCCTTCCAATAGTAAACTGGCATTCCATTTACGGTGTTACTCTTGTCTATCTCATGCGTGTAATCGCTTAGTGAATCACCATAGATAGATATTCCCTTTTCCCGCATTGCGTTGCCCCTTAGTTTGTTGTTATTTGAATAAGAGAGGTCGATGTCTACTTCATTGTTAGAGCAGATGTTGTTCGATATTTTGTTGTTATTTGAATGGTTGAGAGAGATGCCGTCATTGTTGTTAGAGACGGTATTCCCGGAAATAATGTTGTTGTTGGAATCGCTAAGGGAGATGCCGTCCCAGCTGTTGTTAGAGACGGTGTTGCCGGTTATTGTGTTGTTGCTGGAATCGTTGAGGTGGATGCCGACATTGTTGTTGCTGACTTTGTTCCCGAAGATAGTGTTGTCGCTGGAACCGACAAGGGAGATGCCGATGGTGACAAAAAACGGCCAGGAGATGTAATAAGTGTTGTTAGAGCAGTTGTTGTTCGATATTTTGTTGTTCTTTGAATTACTGAGAGAGATACCATGCCAGTTGTTAGAGCAGTTGTTGTTCGATATATTACAGTAATCTGCATAATCAAGATATATTCCCGCTGTCGGGAAGGGGTATGTTGCCCCTTCTACCCTAAACCCACTTATAGTCACATAATCCGCCATCACCTCAAAGACATGATCCTCTGGATCAGCGGCCTGAACAATCGTATCCCCAGGATTTCCAATGGTTGACTTAATCGTTAACGATTTGTAAACGTCCACATTCTCCGTATAAGTTCCAGGATCAACAGTAATCATATGCCCATCTAATGTATTAGAATCATCTATTGCATCCTGAATCGTTGCAAAGTCTTCGCCTGTGATGAGGTTGTGGACTCTGTCTTCTGATAGGACTCCCGTTACTTTTATCAGCCAAGCATCATCTTCACCAGCACCACATGGCCTCGTAGATCCAGCAAGGATGTAGCCACCGTCTGAGGTCTGCTGGACTGAGTATACCTCGTCATCGGCTGATCCACCAAAGGTCATATCCCATTCCTTGTTCCCGATTGAATCCGTCTTCACCAGCCAAGCAT
>JAUWND010000013.1 GCA_030612835.1 Candidatus Methanophagales archaeon
ACAGTTACTGCAGATCCGCCAAGCGGAACTAATCTATTGTCGGATTCAACAGCGGCAAGTGTAACATTAGGCGCGACAACATTTATGGACTTTGTGCTACATCCTCGTGAAAATTACCCCTAATCGCATGAATGTATTACAAAAATGAGCAGGAGTATCTATTGTTCTTATGTTTCATTACATGGAAAGGACAAAGGAAGTAGTTCCAACGAGAAGAACTGTTCATGACCTCGGCAGAGCTATAACGCACAAAAGGATCATAATCAGACTTTATCTCGGAGGGCAAATCTCACTCCCGAGATCGCGAGGATGACAAAACACTCAGAGGATGCCTGTGATATGTATATCAGGGCTTTTAATAAGGTTCGCATGCTAGCAGACAGGAAGAGCGCAGAAGAAATCGCAAGGACTATCGAAAAGACCCCTTTCATCGTAAAGGTCGTAAAGGAATAGCTTGATATATAAGAGGATATAATAGCAAGTGCTTGAATTGAAAAGTTATTTTATTTCTTAAGATGCTCTAAAACCCATGTACGAATGAGAACACCAGGCTCCTTCCCTGCGCCTTCAGCTAATTTCTTCACCTGGTTAAAGCTCTCTTCATCCAGTTCCAGTGTTAACATCCATTTATGCTTCAAGGGGTAAGCGAACTTCACCTCTACGGACTCAAATTCATCTGCGAACTCTTCAGTATCATGAGTATCCCAAAATTTCGCTTCTTCTTCAACATTCTTAAACCCTGGTATCTTACTCATTTCGCCTTTTCTTGTTTTATATAACAAAGCCTTCTATTTATAAAGTCTTCCTCGTTCGGCGTCTGTAGCCTATCTCGCCGTAACCACAAAATAATACCCCTTCCCTCGAGGAGCAAGGAAGATTTTTTTCAAAGAGCCAATGAAACCCCTTCATCTTCTCTTAAACCGCTTCTCTATCTCCTTTTTTGTCAACCGGATCATTGTTGGTCTACCATGCGGGCATGTAAAAGGTAGCTTCGCGTTCCTCAAGCCAGCTACGATCGCCCGCATACTATCATAAGACAGTTTCTCGCCTGCCTTTATGCTCGCTTTGCACGCTGCAGTGCTGAACAGAACCTTTATCCGCTCTTCTCTTTTACCACTCTCCTCCACTAATTGCACTATCACATCGGTTACCTCATCCTCCCCGATCATACCATGAAAGACAACAGGAATCGCCCTTATAATATAACTGTCATCACCAAGTCGCTCTATATCAAAGCCCATATCTCTAAGTGCTTCCTCGTTCTCCCGGATCAGATAAAATTGATGTGGGCTGAGTTCAGGCACGTAAGGTCTTAAAAGCGTTTGCTTATCTATTCGATGGCCATACCGCTCGATCAACCGCTCAAAATTCGCTCGCTCTGCCGCGGCATGCTGATCTATCATAATCACATCGTCCGCTTCGCTCTGCGCTATGATATAGCTATCGAGTACCTGATATAGAGGAACGGAACAGATGTCTAAACGGCCTCTGTCCGGCACATCCGCATCCATATCCGCGTGAAAGGAAGTTTGCGCGCTTACAGGTGCTTTCTTCTCTTGAGGCGGAGCGAAGAAATCAAGAGCTTCTACGGCATCCTTTTCGCGCTCTACCACTTCCGGGATCAAATCTGCCTGGCGTAAGGTCGTGGAGACCGCACCAGCGGTAAAATGGAAAACGTCATTAGAATGGTAAAACAGTATTTCATGCTTCTTCGGGTGGATATTCACATTTATTTCGCCCGGATCAATGGAAAGAGCGAGAACAGCAAAAGGGTAAGCGTACTTCGGTAACAAGGACATGTAACCTCTCTTTATCGCTCTCTCCACGAGTTCGCTTCGTACAAAACGGTTATTTACATACGTGAACAGGTGCTTTTTTGTGCCGTAAGATGCCGCGGGTTTGGAGATATAGCCATTGATACGGCCGCTAAAACAGGTAGAGGAATCCGGCTCTTTTAACTCGATGAGATCATTAGCAACGCTACTACCATAGGTATTGACAATGGCATCCAGCATCTTCCCATTACCTAACGTGCTTATAATGTTTTTATCATCATGAAAGAGCTCAAATTTTATCGCTGGATTGATCACTGCGTAATTTATGCACACATCCACTATGTGTCGTAGTTCAGTTGATTTAGATTTAATGGTGCCGATTCGTGCAGGGAGGTTATAAAATAGGCTTTTGACTTCCACGGTAGTACCAACACTCCGGGTGATCATTCTTCTTCCTTTTAGCACGCCGCCTTCTAAGTTAAGAAACGAGCCAAAATCTTCGCTTCTGTGCCTTGTGCTCAGCTCTACCCTCGACACCGCGGCTATGCTCGGCAACGCCTCACCGCGAAATCCAAGCGTATGTAAAGAAACCAGGTCTTCTATACCCTTTATTTTGCTCGTTGCATGTTTTTCAAATGCGACTTCTGTATCCTCTTCGCAAATGCCACTGCCATCATCTGTTATCCGGATATAATCGCTTCCTCCATTACCCACCTCTACGACTATATGCGTGCTTCCAGCATCTATGGAATTCTCTATCAATTCCTTGACCACCGACGCGGGCCTGTCTACAACCTCACCGGCGGCAATTTGCCCTATTGCCCGCTCCTCTAAAACGAATATGCTCTTCATTCTCCTTTTAAAAAAGAGGAGTTACATAAAGAAACTTTCATGATATTTGATTTTTAAAAAATTCTTGTTTGCATTTTTCAATTTGAACTCTGCAGTTTGCAATTGCATCTGCTTTAAGTTATACCCTTCTCTACTTGCTAACTATGAATATAATTGGAAAGGCGATTAGAATGGAGCGAATCGTCGATCGGAAGACGTGCAGAGCAGTAATTGTACCGCTGGATCATGGTATCACAGTCGGTCCGATTCCCGGTCTGATAGATCTACGCGAGACGGTAGACAAAGTGGCAGAAGGCGGGGCAAATGCTGATGGACCTCGGTAGCGTAGCGAGATTGTGTGATCACTGGGGCATGCCGCTTTTGGCTATGATGTACCCACGCGGTTCAAAGGTGAAGTCCGAGCACAATGTAGAGTACGTCAAGCATGCTGCACGGGTAGGGGCAGAACTAGGTGTTGATTTCATTAAGACCAACTACACTGGCGATCCGGATACATTCAAGGAGGTGGTACAGGGATGTCAGATCCCCGTGGTGATAGCCGGAGGACCGAAGATGGACACCGAGCAGGAGTTATTTGAGATGATCTACGATGCAATACATGTTGGTGCTATGGGCGTTTCTATCGGGCGAAATATTTTCCAGGCGGGGAATCCGACATTGCTCATCAGAAAGATCACAAAGATCGTGCATGAGGACTACAGCGTGGAGGAAGCGGATAAGATCGAATAGATTTATTCTCTGGTAACGCTTTCTTTTTATTGTTTGTAAACTATAACTTCTACCCATAAATAAATTTAATTTAGGACGCATATTTACACTGATTTGATTTCTTCTGCGTTAATCAGCGTTAATCTGTGTCAACAATTAATTTTCTCGAAGAAAGGTTTATCTGCTCTTCTATTATCTTATCTGAATCTAGCTGTGCTCTTTCTGTATCACCGAAGTGTCTCACCGCCATCCTCGTCTCAGCCATAAACTCTTCCACATTACCTGCGGATACCAATTCAAATAACCGGTTTGCTCCTGATAAAAAAGCTTCGTGTATCTCGCCCAGCTCAAAATTCGTCTGTATCATTGCAGATAAGTGCGGGTCCTGATGCAATAGCCGACCTACAAAGTCCATTAAAATCGCCACCATTGGATTCATGTATCTCCTTGACTTGGCAACGTCAAAATCAAGATTCTTTAACGCTATGCCGAACGATATAAGAACAAAATGGGTCAGCCCTTGTATGACCGCCATTATTTCGTCATGCTCCGCTGCAGTTAAAAATTCGATCTTCGCTCCGGCACCCTCAAACAGCTCATAGATCCTTTCGTATAGTTGACCCTTTTTTGAAGGCACGAATATGACCGTTTGACCTTGCATACTCATTGTCGAAGGGCCAAATAAAGGATGTGACCCAAGAATTTCAACACCCGCGTTTATACATCTTTGCATTGTTTCCACGGGCATTTTCTTCACTGTGGTTATGTCCATCAGCAGGGACCCTGCATGCATCTTTGGCCCTACTCGCTCTATCACACGTGCCGTTATATCTATGGGCACCGAGATGAGCACTACATCGACATTTAGAATCTCTTCGTTTAGCTCGCCTTCCTTTAAAACGTCAGTATTCGAAAATTGCACACCCAGCCGCTTTGCGATCTCGCCAGTATTTGCGTTTGTATCCACTATCCGCACTTCAACACCGTTCGCTTTGAAAAAAGCAGCAAACCAGCGCCCCATCGCCCCTGCACCACCTATTATCGTTAGTCGCATATGCGTGTACACCTCTTCCGCCTCTATCAGCCTCTCCGCCATCCCTCTAATCCACGCCCAGATACAAGCGTAAATGTTTGCGTACGGTCACCGGCCATGAAGTTGCTCTCCGATACTGATCCGTTCTCTCAAGTACATACTGCTCAAATTCTTTATCCGTAAAAATGCGAATAGCAGTTTTTGCAATTCCTGATGCATTGCCAGGAAGAACGAGCAGTTCATCAGAGATATTTTTAACCTCCTCAAACTTTGGCATTCTATAAGCGATAACCGGTTTCTTTGCTCCTATTGCGAGATGAAGAGAACCAGAAACAGACCTGTCTTCGTGATAATGTGGGAACAGGACAACATCAGAAGCACCAAAAATATTGGGTATCTCCTCGTTTGGAATGAATTTATTTGGGAATATCACGTTATCGGTGAGGTCGAGTTCTTTTATCCTCTTTCTGAGTTTTTCGACGTAATCCTTAGCTTTTTTTGATGCGCCCGGTGGAAGTCCCCCGGCAATAAATAGATACAAATCTTCGACTTCTTCTTTTACCTCTTTGAGCACCTCAAGCGAAACATCCAGATCTTTAAAGGGATTGATAAAACCAAATACAGTCATTATCTTGCCTTCTTCCGGTAAGTTCAGCAGCAACCTCGATTTTTTCTTAGCTTCATTACTGACCTCTGTTCCATGCGGAATAATATGAATCTTCTCTGAGTGTATTCCGAGTCGCTCTAATATCGCTTTTTGCGATTCAAGATGTACAATAACCTCGTCAGCAAGTGCAGCAATTTTCTTAACGCAATTCTCGGCCATCATCAACACTTCTCCGTTAGCGAATTGGAAGGGGGTTATACAATGGATAGTTACGATCGTCCTTTTTCTCTCTGTTTTCAATCTCTTAAGTAGCGTTGGCAGTCGGTCATCAAACTTGTAAATGCCGTACTCATGTTGAATATGGACTATATCTACGTCCTTTACATTGCTGATGATTGGGTCCACATAATTTTCATTTCGATCCCAGCAGGGAACCACCTCAAATTTGTCCTGCTTAAATGGTAACGCCCCCTTCTCGGCAACCACCTTAATGTCCACTAAGGGACTCACCTTTTGGATTGCCCGAATGACATAATCGGTATAAGTGGCTATCCCGCACTGCTGGGGCAGATAGGTTGATACGTATGCGATTTTCATTTTTAGTATTCTCTATTCGCCTTCGATATTTTCATAACTACTTCCTTTCCCCACAGCAAGTATCAGAAAGAGCTTGAATCATCCAATTAGGTAGTACTTTGCGGTCTTTTCTCCCGCTTTCCTTTTCACAAGTTTCTTCTTTATCAGCTCGTTTATGCTGTTCGCTACCACTCCCTTCGGGATTTTCGCTTCCCTTACAATGTCTTCCATTCCCTTTGCCTTTCCCTCGCTTGTCGCACCTTTCTTTACCATCGCATCATACACCTTTTTCATGTTGCCTGATAGTTCTTCTACCATTTCTCTCACCTCATGCTTTTCTTTCCTTATACTATATCCATTTATTTAAATATGTCTAAACTTTTATCCCCTCTTTTCTAAAATAGATAGAATTTTCAATCGTGTTGGAAGGGTTGGCTCACTGGCAATATCTCGTATAATGGGGTTGATACTCGCAACGGTGGCAATTCAATTCCTAATAAATGGTACTCATGAAATAGCTATGGTGTGGGCACAGGAAATAATAAATTTAAGCGTTTGAGTTCTAATACTAATGAAATTATTCCTCTTTTTTATAGTATATAAAGTATAACTTCTACCTTTTTAAGACGCAGATTTACACTGATTTACACTGATTTAATCTCATCTGCGTTAATCTGTGTCAATAATTGATTTTAGTTTGTTCATCTTCTTTTCTCAGACATAAACGAGAGTCCCGGGAGGTGGCCCACTCTTCTATGACCTTTTTTAAAGTGTTTTTGCATTATTCATCACCTCATTTCATTTCATTTTATGTCATGTTCATCTTGAATTTCACCAAATACCTCTTCTATCAAGTCCTCCATAGTTACTAACCCGATTATTTTTCCCTCTTTTGATTGAATTACTGCCATATGCATCTTCATCCTTTGCATTTTTCTCAAAACGTCATCTACTTTCATTTTTGGCGGAATCTTTATTATTTCTCTCATTATCTCTTTTACCGGTATATTCTTATCCTTGAGAAGAGCATCCTTTACATGAACCATTCCCTCAATATCTTCTTTATTTTCCCTATAAACGGGGAATCTCGAATGGCCGGTTTTAATAGATTTATTAATAAGTTCTTCTACCGTATCGTTCTCCTGTAAACCAAGTATTTGCTTCACAGGAACATACACTTCTTTCGCTTCTGTTTCATCAAAGTCGAAAATTTCTTCTACAAGCTCTTTTTCATCCTTTTTTATTGTTCCCGTTTGAACGCCTAAGTCCATCATAGTTTTAATCTCCTCTTCAGTAACAATTAACTTCCCCCTTTTTTCTTTTCCAAATATTTTTAAGAAAGCATCTGAAATTACGGTAAGTGCCTTCACAATTGGGTAAAAGATCGTTCTTATAAAATGGAGATGTCTTGACACTTTAAAAGCAAATTGTGCATTATTTATACCAAATGCTTTTGGTATGACTTCTCCAAAAACGATGATAAGTGAGGTCATTACTGCTGTTGCTATGCCCACGCCAATATTACCTAACAAATCTGTAGCTATTGTTCCAGCAAGAATAGAAGCAGTTATGTTTACCAAATTATTGCAAACTACTACGGCACTTACTACTTCATCTGGACTTTCTAAAAGTTTTTCAAGCAAAATAGCATTTTTCTTGCCCTTTACTGATTCTTCCCTCACTTTAATTCTATCTATTGATACGAAAGCCATTTCTGCAGCAGCGAAAAATGAAGATAACAAAATGAGAAGTGCTATTACTGGAAGCGCTATTAACCACATCGTATTTATTTATTTAGATATACATAAGATTATTTATTTCCGGTTCTATTAAGTCTTAGGTTGCTAAAACGGATGAGTTGAAAAATTGTACGCTCTATTTCGGTCATAGTTCTAAATTAATTTAAGTTTGTCTTTTATAACGTATATAAATAGAAATCAAATGAAACTCGACGAGCTATTTCGACTGATAAACTTCTGCAAAACGGTACAAAAAGAGGGGACAGATCCATTTGATCTGGACGTTAAGAAGTTCCTCGAAACGCTGAAACAATATCTCAACAAGTGGAAGTCCCGGGACGACCTACTTTTAGATGCTGAAGTAATATCTGAATTAACAAAGATAATCGAACTGCAAGGCAAATGGATACGAGACCGCTCC
This sequence comes from Candidatus Methanophagales archaeon, assembly GCA_030612835.1. Classification (GTDB taxonomy): domain Archaea; phylum Halobacteriota; class Syntropharchaeia; order Alkanophagales; family Methanospirareceae; genus Methanophaga. The sequence continues at coordinate 7,712 of JAUWND010000013.1, forward strand.
ACATCATTCTATATTGACCCCGTGCTAATGGAGCTCAAAATGAAAATGCTGGAGCCTGTTCAGTTAGCAAATGCATTCTTCAAGTCCTGGCAGCCGATAATAGCTATGGATAGACTTACGCCAAAGAGGTTGAAAGAGGGGCTGGATTACTGGAATGCCCTTTTACCGTTCGCAGAACGTGGCGATGAATTCCCGCTTCCTTCAACATCAGAAACCGTTACGTTCAACCACGAGGATTTGATTGATATGCAAATCTTGTCCAGGACTGAGTTTGATGACTCAATGAAAGAAGTGTTACAGGATCTTGAAGAACGAGGCAGAATCGAATACCACGATTTTATTTATGATGGCGATTTTGAACACAGTGTTAAGAAGGCTTACCTAACGAGTTACCTAGTGAGCGAAGGAAAGGCGGAGTTCGAGATAAACCCATTAGAAGAAGAAGTTTTTATCGCTCCGCGGACGGCAAAAGCGAACACAGGCGAGGTGCGGTCTATCGCAATTTCGTTGAGCTATGAGGACTGGTTACAATGGAGACAGAAGAGGAATCAAGAACAGAACGGAAAGTGAAGAAGGCAGCCCAGTTATTGCTCTTCAGAAGCCATAGAATCCCGGGTGTCAAAGGCTGGGAGCTCAAAAAGGCGTTGGGTGAGGATTACATGGAGGTAATAGTGGTTTTAAATTCTATGCTCGACAGATTGGGAATGGAAGTGAAACGGACAAGTGAAGAGGGAGAAGGCACTGAAGAAACAACAGACCGATTTATGGTTGTGCTAAAAAGTCCGTCGATCGAAAAGGCTTCGGGTGAAAGAATAGATAATGTCGCAATGCTGGCTGCCACATTAGCATATATCATCTCGAAACAGGGTAAAGCCACGAGGAAAGCGGTTGAAGAATTTTTAAGCGAAAAGTTCCCCAAACGTAGAATTTATTTCACTCTGGACCGATATATCAAGCAAGGCTATCTGGGCGAAAATGATAAGGTGTTATATATCGGATGGAGGACACGGGCAGAAGTAGATAAGAAATCGCTTTTAGATCTGATATTGTCTTCTTGACACTTTTTCTTTTTTTTTACAAAAGAAAACCTGTGCTAAAAGAAAACAAAAATAATGTTTTTATTCGCGCTGTTCCTCTTTCATAACCGATAGGAACCGTTTTGATACAGCATCCTCTACGAGTTGTATAATAGTACCTTTATCCTTTAGTCCACTGAAGATACCAAGTGGAATCTGCGCAGCCGCCATTGTCGCGTGTCCACCCGCAGAACCTATATCATTAAAGGCTCGTTCAAACGCATCTCCTAAATTCACCCTTATATCCTTACTCCTACCAGAAACGCATGCGGACTCCTCGCATAGTCCTATAACGATAACCGTTGCGATTCCTTCCAGATTAAGCAGGTAATCAGCAGCCTGTGGAATAGCATCTCGATTCGCCACAGCGCCCACATTTGTGATTAAATAACTACCTTTAATCCGTTTATTTATTATCGCATCGCCCACTACGTTCAGCATTTCTGTAGACATAGGGGGCGCTTCTATCCGCTCTAAAAGGTCCTTATCCGCCTTCTCGTGGAGATACGCGGAGGCGAAGAAATCACATGGATGCGCCCCCCGTTTGAAATTAGCGGTATCTACTCTTATCCCATGCAAAAGCGCAGTTGCTAACACTTTATCTACCGGGACATCCAACTCCTGCAGATAATTCGTCATTATCGTTGAAGTTGCACCTTTGTCCTTCTGGACGTCAAAAAAATCTGCATGTACCGCACCATTATTAATTACCACATGATGATCTATGATAATGTCCACATTACCTTCCGGAGGCGGTGGCAAAGGATTGTTTGCACCCGGAACGGACGCATCTATGAGCGCCAACTTAGTATATTCTTTTAATTCCGCCTCGCCTTCTATTTGCCGCATCTCTATCCCTAAGATGTTTACAAAAGCTCGATTCACATGATGCCCGGTCTCGCCATGATACAATATATCTGCGGAGACACCCACTTGCTTTGCTATTTGCTTTAGTGCGAGAGCGGAAGCAATTGCATCTGAATCCGGACTGTCATGAACTATAATCCCTAACTTCCCTTTGCCATCCCCGAGCTCATTTATCGTTTCTATTATAGCGGTCAATTCCTTCGCTTTCCGCCTGGATTTTACCTTCTCCAGATACTCAATTGCTGTTCTTGCTGCTGTATCGGGAATGGATAAAACTACGTCAACACCTAACTCTTTTAACTCTTCTTTATCTGCAGGGTCAACAGCTCGTACTACGGTGTATGTATGAGGCAGCAGCTCTTTTGTATTTTTCACCGCTTTCATGTTCACTTCGCTATCGCTGCTAAGGATAAATATCGCTTCGGGCTCACCTTCACGTTTTACTTTATTTACCTCCTCAGGATTGCTAACGTCGCCGATGAAAGCGATGAAATCCTCCTCCTTCAATAGTTCCACCTTCTTCTCATCTATATCCACGATGACAACATCCCGCCCTTGCCCTTTCAACGCCTTTGCCACCGCATAGCCAATTCTGCCGCACCCAAAGATTACTTGCAACACCCTACTTTTTCCTTTCGCTTTGTGCTCTGTACCTTCTTCTGCGCTCATTTATTTCACTTTTATTTTTGTTATTTGTATAATATACTCTAAAACTTATTCAAAATTTTTTATTGATAAAACTTTCTTTCCAAATAAAAGAAACACAGTGATATGAAGTATAGTGATTGGGATCCGATATACAAGGCGATTTTGGTAGATTTTGGATTTGAACAGGAAAAGGACGATGAAGCGGCGGAAGTGGCTTCGGAGCTGATAGCTTGTACACGAGAAGAGGTAGAGACGGTAAAACGAGAAGTAGAGATGCTGCTAAAAGGTAAATTAGCATTAATTTGTGGTAATGCACCGTGTTTGGAGCGAGATATACGAGAGAAGAAGTTCGATGATTTATCTCGTGATCATGTCGTAATAGCAGCGGATGGTGCCACGTCGGTTCTTCTACGTAATGCTATAATACCGGAACTCGTGGTTTCTGACCTTGACGGGAACATCGCGGACATATTATATGCAAATCGGCTGGGCGCGATAATTGTGGTGCATGCACATGGCGATAACATAGCGATGCTGAAGAAGGTCTTGCCTGTACTAAACGAAAATGTGATATGCACAACACAGAGTAAACCGATTCACAATGTGTTCAACTTCGGTGGGTTCACAGATGGTGACAGGTGTGTGTTTCTAGCGACGGAATTTGGTGCGGATAAAATAGAACTCATTGGTTTTGATTTCGAGGATAAAGAAGTAAGTGCGAAGAAGAAGAAGAAATTGAAATGGGCGAAGCGGCTGATAGGTGATGTTATTAAAATTAATTATTGACACAGATTAACGCTGATTAACGCAGAACAAATCAAATCAGTGCAAATCCGTGTAAATCTGCGTCCTAAATTAAATTTATAGGTAGAAGTCTAAATAGGGATTTAGCGAGATGGCAAAACCATATAGCTCATATCACCAGCAGCGTGCGGATATTCAAGGTCTGAAGAAATTACTGAGTGATAAGCGCGATTTAAATCTTTCAGCGAATGCAGCAGAGGTATTGAAAAGGCGATATTTGTTAAAGGATGAACTCGAAAGGGTTATCGAGACTCCGAGTCAAATGTTCGCGCGTGTGGCAAAAGCAATAGCGAGAGCGGAACAGAATTATGGAAAAAGCAAAGAGGAGGTGAAAAAGATAGAACAGAGATTTTACCTGCTAATGCATAGCTTGGAATTCCTGCCAAACAGTCCCTCATTAATGAACGCAGGAACTGATCTCGGGCAGCTTGCAGCATGTTTTGTCATTCCTGTTGAGGACTCGATAGAAGGCATATTTGGCGCTGTTAAGGACATGGCAAAGATTCATCAAAGTGGTGGTGGGACGGGATTTTCTTTCTCACGACTGAGACCAAAGGGAGATGTGGTTAAATCCACGGGCGGAGTCGCTTCAGGTCCTGTCTCTTTCATGCGTGTTTTCAACGTAGCTACCGAAGTAATCAAGCAAGGTGGCAAAAGAAGAGGCGCGAACATGGGCATAATATGCGCGGACCATCCAGACATATTAGAATTTATAAGAGCGAAAGAAGGGGGGGAGTTTGCCAATTTCAATACTTCGGTTGCGGTTACAGATGAGTTTATGCAGGCAGTGGAGAGAAATGGAGAATACGAACTCATAAATCCAAGGACAAAGGAAGAAGTGAGAAAAATAAAGGCAAGAGAAGTTTTTAACGAGATTGTGACTTACGCATGGAAGATTGGGGACCCTGGCATTATTTTCCTGGACGAAATCAACAGACATAATTCCATTTCCGCGGTTGGAAGGATAGAGGCGACAAATCCATGCGGCGAACAGCCACTATTGGCCTACGAATCCTGCAATTTGGGCTCGATAAACGTTTCAAAATTCGTTGAAAACTGCGAAATCAACTGGGGAAGGCTTAAAGAAGCGGTTTGGAGTTCTGTCAGGTTTTTAGATGACGTCATAGATGTGAACAGGTATCCGCTACCTGAAATAGAGAAGATGACGAAAGCGAACAGGAAGATAGGGCTTGGTATAATGGGGTTTGCAGAACTGTTAATCAAACTTGAAATAGCGTATGATTCAAAGGATGCTGTTTTAATAGCTGAAAAGCTAATGCAATTCATTACAAATGAAGCTCGGCAGTGTTCAACAGAACTCGGACTTGAAAAAGGGTCTTTTCCTAACTTCGAGCTCAGTGTTTGGTCTACATACGATGCAATGCGAAATGCTACGGTGACTACCATCGCACCAACAGGAACAATAGGCATAATAGCAAATTGTTCCAGTGGCATTGAGCCTTTATTTGCTGTTGCTTTTGTTCGTAATGTAATGGGCGGAATGCTAGAGATAAACAAGCTGTTTGAGGAAATAGCGAAGCAAAGGGGTTTTTACAGTAAAGAATTGATTGCAGAGATTGCAAAACGTGGCTCGATACAGGATATTGAGGGTATTCCGGAGGATATTAAAAGGGTGTTTGTTACAGCGCTGGACATCTCGCCGGAATGGCATGTACGAATGCAAGCGGCATTTCAGAGATACACGGACAATGCCGTCTCGAAAACAGTGAATCTGCCGAGCGATGCTGCATGGGGAGATGTCAAAAGGGTGTTTTTATTGGCTTATACACTTAAATGCAAAGGTGTTACCGTTTACAGATATGGTTGTAAAGAAGGAATTCTATCGCTGGAAGTTCCAAAACTCATGCTTGAAGAATACGTATGTGCTGATTCGGAATACACAGGCGAGTGCAGGATTTGTTCGGTATAAAGAAACTTTCATTGATGAGGTATGTCCCTGGGGTAAGGATAGCTGGATGCACAAGTTAGATCTATGGTTTTTGAATCTTGTATCCGATCTCCATGCTCCAAGCTCCGTTTGAAAACTTTACCGAGACAAAAATCTTGCTTTTCTATTTTAAAGGGTTTAGCGAATTTTCGATAAAAAAATTGCCAAACTTCTTCTATATGAGCTTATTTTCTCAACTTCACCTGCCTTTTTTTTCGTCATTTTACGAATAGAGCATTTATATCCCATATTTTCGAGTGGAAAAGCACCAGAAAAGCTTTTTTCGCCAAAATATCGCGGGAAGGTATTGCTCGGGGATGTGGCAGAGGTGGCGGAAGAAATTATCAGGGAAACCTGTAAATAGCTGGATATTGAGGTTATAGACATGGCGATGAATGTGAATCATGTACATTTGTTCATAAAAAACAAAAACCATTTCTCCGAATTCTCATATATTAGACGGATATATTCTCCATGAGAAGCTTGCCTCCAAGATGCAAGGCGAAACTAAAGAATCGGGAAGGTTTGATCTGGCATGCATAGCACATAATTTGAAGAGAATATGGACGATAAAAAGTCAAACTAAAGCTATTGGAGTGAATTCTACCAAAAATGGACGTATTGATCATTCATCCCTCAAAAATTTGTGTAGAAGCATTAAAGGGGTATGGTCCCAAATTTTATCTTCTTTTAGCAAAGGTTTAAGTATATACCAACTATAGTACTAATTAAAGTCAATTGTGGGACAGCCTCTTAAGTACGGGGTATAGTGACTTAAGAGGTATAAGAAAATAAAATAAAAGGAGGTAATGGAAATGGAAAAAACTGGAGCAATATTAGCTATCTTTTTGACAGTATTTTTATTTCTCTCTGTCTCGGTTGTTTATGCACAACCTGAACATTCCGAGAGTTACTGCCAAGTTAGTAACGTCGATTTAAATGCTCAAGGCGAGTATTTAGAAATAGAAGCTGGAGGAACAATCGAGATCTCTTTAGATTATGAGATTTGGAACCGGATCGGATGTCCAGGATGCTTCCGACAGATAGTAATAGGTCTAAATAGAGATCCTTTGTTCTGCGCTTACGATGGAATTCCAGGTACACATCCCGGTGTGAAAGGAAGCAACCTACTTGTGATAACAGCACCAACAGAACCAGGCACATACATCATTAGGTGGATGTGCACTTCAATGTATACTTGTAATGATGCAAAAGACAAGTACCGAGAAAGTGACTATCTGGGATATACAATAGGCACAATAATAGTTACAGACAATGGAAATCATGATTCCTATTGCGAAGTTAGCAATATTGACCTAAATGGACAAGGTAGCTACTTAGAGGTAAAACCCGGAGAAACAGTTAGAATGGACGCGACTTATAGGATTTCTGATAGCAACGAATGTCCTGGCTGTAGGCAACAGATAGTAATAGGATTGGATAACGGCGTCCCATTATACTGCGCTTTCGATGGAATTCCTGGCGTACAAAATGGCATACAAGACGGAGTTTGTGAAGTAACAGCGCCAACAGAGCCAGGCACATACAATGTAATGTGGATGTGTGCTATTGAATATACCTGCAATAACGCAAAGAACAAGTATACATTGAGCCCTTCGTTGTGGAAGAAAATAGGCACAATAAAGGTTATGGATTGTAGTGGCGGAATCTGTGATACTTATTGTGAAGTCAAAGGCATTCTTCTTAACGGACAACATGATTACTTAGAAACAAAACCCGGAGAAACAATTAAAATAACCATATATTACGAGATTTGGAACCCGATCGATCGTCCGGAAATCACTCAACAGATAGTAATAGGATTAGAGGACAATCCAATGTACTGTGCGTACAATGGCATTCCAGGCATACATCCTGGTATCCTTGATCACGACCAAGTATTCTACGAAATGACAGCACCGACAGAACCAGGTACATATGATATCATGTGGTTGCACACAATGGGATATACGTGTGATGATGCAAAAAATCTATACTTTGGACTTCCCCTATTGAGAGAGAAAATAGGCACAATAAAGGTTACAGGTGATGAAGTATGGAAGCTTATACATTATAAAAATTATCCTCGGGAAGATTATAAGATTATTAACATGTCATTTTACCAACAGGGAAACAATCTCCGAGTGCACATAGACGAACTTCGGGAAGATTCTTGTGGATTAAGAAGTGGTAGTGTTTCAATTTCAGTGCCCGAAAGCATTGTCATATTTTACGACAACCCTACTACTAATGTTACAGGTCTACATTTCAGGGAAGATAATTACAGGAAAATCAATCCCGAGATGTCATTAGCAGAAAAATCACTAAAATTTGCAGTTACTCTTTTAGAAGGAAAATTAGGAATAATACTAGGTATTGCACAATTCGGAGCAGAGGTGAAACCAGACAAATTAGATTGGCATGAAGAAGACGAACTCACCGGTCGTGCTTTGGTTTTCCCAAGATATTACTTTGATTGGTATGATATGTTGAACGAGAATGACATCGTTGTTATTCCTTGGTATGTAGGAATAGATTCACCTGTATGTGCAATAAGAGTTGATTGCCCAGAAATGCAATTCCCAGGACCTGGCATCTACGATATGGTCTTTCGTGTAGATTACGCTATAGGTTGGACCGACATACGGTACGATGTTGCACTTCCAATTACCGTCACATAAACGAGGACTTTGGAACGCAGTCGAAAAGGTGAAGAGCGAGATGGGTGGGGTGAAAGTACCGGGATTCGAAGCCATATTCGCAATCACAGGATTATTGGCTGTGGCATATCTTTTGAGAAGGAGGAAATGAAACAACCGGGATGCCCCCGAATTCATTCGGGGGTGGATAGGTTGGGGCTTCGTAATGATGATGGGTAGATATATAAAAGGGAATACAAAGGTGGCTTTTTGCGAGATATCATTTGGTTGGCTAACGTTGGAAAGGTTGGGCATATTAGCAGGAATAGTTATAGGGGTGATAGCTATGGCTATAAGTAAACACGCACTGACCATAAGTAAGTGGGGCATTTTACCTGATATAGAACTTCGATATGAGATTAAGAAGATTGCACCTGAGTATATAACGGATCCCATACAACAGCATTTTATCAATAACAATAGTGAAGCGTATGGTGATTTTTATTCGCATTTAACCTTATTTAATGGTGGGAACGGTAAAGCAAGTAATATCAAGACCGAATATAACTGGATTGTTAGCGGGAGAAAAGGGGGTATTAGCGAAGATGCTATTAAAAAAGCAGGGCACAAACTTCTCTACGATGATTATCTTTTCCCTGGGCAGGAACAAGTTTCGGTTCCTGCGTTAGAATACAGAAGTCTTGCGTTTGAAGAAGCAGAACGAATTCTAATTAAAGTACGTTATAAAGATGTTACAGGGTTTAATCATTGTAGATGTGTAGAATTTGTTTCTATACAGGGAGAAAGAGGATTCAATAGGGATCCAGAATCTCATAATTGTTGTGGATGGGTAAGCATATGGTTTAAAAAAATAACTCGGAAATGTAACTTTAGAGAAGATGTTTGTAGCGTAGAAGATGTCATACCAATTTTAGAAGAGGAGGGCGCAAGATGAAGGGCGAGCGATGATGCCCGCGAATTCATGTTGTGCCATTTGGCCAGTACTCCTTAAGGAGGAAGGGCAGCTTTATGCTCATCTATAATTTTTAGGTATTCCTCTATTAAATGAGCTTTCATTCCGGTAACAATCCTTATTTCCTCCTTATCCATCTCATTTTCCACACACCACTCACTTCACTTTATTAAACTGCTGACAAATAAGGCTATGCTCCTGACACTGCCTTCTTATCGAAGGTGTCAACAAGCTTTCTCATTTTCCATAGACTTTAGCCGTTTTTGCATTGAATTGAATTGAATTGAATTGAATTGTGGTCTTCCACCAACTGTGCATCTTCCGGATGTGCTCCGAGATGTTGGCTTTGGCATTGTATATTTCTGTTCTCGCTAAAGAGCAAAGGGATATTATGGAAAAGTTGGGGTTTGCGGATGCACTCTTTTAGGGTTGTAGCCTATAGAACGCTGAAAATCCATATAATCTTGTAGTTACAAATAAAAGCCATTTCACCGCGTATAAACCACCTTTGTTATATCTTTATCCTTCAATGCGTGTTTTTCACTAAGTCTGAGTTTTGTTCGCGCATCCACCGCATAAAGAAAGCCCTCACCGAGGTCCGAATGAACAGAGAAAGCCAAATCCCGTGGTGTGCTCCCGATTTTCAATATATGCGCGTCTGGTAGAACCCGACCTGTGGAATCCGTCAACTTATGCTCGTCCTCTACAGGATACACAACTATATTCTCTAACAGATCGAACACCACATGATTTATAATCTCCTGCACGCCAGTGCCGCCATAAGCGTGAATTAATTTCTTTATGCTCTCCAGACCTTTTCTCTGCTTCTCTGTAACTTCATGTGCGATCTCAAAGTCCGTATCACCAGGCAGATAGTTTATAAACTCATTCTTTGCTGCGGTTCTCAAAGCGAGTTCTGCCGCTGCGGAGCATGGAATCACCAACTCGACTTCTTTTGCTTCCTTCAGCCGCTTCACGTTCTCTTCAGGTGCAATGTCAGCTTTGTTGGCCACGATAATCATCTTTTTACTCCTCTTTATTATATGAGCAGCCAAATTTTTCAGGTCTTCATCGCCCCAGGACTTTATGTTATCCTTGTCCGATATTTCAGATTTGAATATAGCAGCCTTTATCTGCTCTTCTGTTACACCAACACCCGCTAATTGTTCAGAAAGCAACCGCTCTATCTTATCCTCTTCTAACTCGGCTTTACGTTCCAGTTTTCGCCAATTCCGCTTTATTATCCCGTACACCCACATATTCAGCTCTTCTTTGAAGAAATTGACATCCTCAACTGGATCATGACTCCCGATCTCTACCACATTACCATCTATATCTGTCCCACCAGATGCGTCTACAACATGTATTATCGCTTCCGCCTGCCGCAGTTCGTCTAAAAATTCGTTCCCTAAGCCCTTCCCCTCATGTGCCCCTCTTACCAGTCCTGCAACATCCAGAAGCTCTACCGGTATGAAGCGAGAACCATCTATGCAATTTCCACACCCGTCCGGAATCACCTGCTGAATCTCTTCTTCCTTACAGGGGCATTTTACTCGCACGTATGCTATCCCAATATTAGGCGATATAGTTGTGAACGGATAAGCGGCTATCTCAACATCTGCGAGTGTAGCCGCCTTGAAAAGGGTGGATTTACCCGAATTCGGCTTTCCTGCTATCGCTATTGTTATCATGTTAGATCCTTATGTTCCTCGGAACACTAATGTCAGTCATGTGTTCTTCAAGCATCTCGGCACATCGCCCCAAAATCTCTTCTTTTTCTGCCCCCTCCATTGGATACACGACCTATATAAATTTTAAATCAGAAATAGAAATAGAAATAAGTTTTAGGTTTAGGCGCAATGATGAAGCAAGCTATTGAAGAGGCGGTAGAGGATGCGTTAAGACAAGAACAAAAGCCGGTAGTCATTTTCATGCTCGGTGGCGTAGATGTGGGAAAGACGTATACTGTTACTTCTATTGCAAACGTTTTTTTCGCACAAGAGCTAAAAGTAGCGGTTGTTGATACCGATGTGGGTCAAAGTGATATAGGGCCGCCATGCTGCATAGGGATGGGAATACAGGAAAAGGCGCTAAGAACGCTTTCGGAAGTGCCGCTTCACAGCCTCTATTTTGTTGGCACTACTTCACCTAACCTGAGTATGCATGAATGTGTAAAAGCCGCTGCGGCTGCTGTGGCGAAAGCGAAAGAATTAGGGGCAGATGTTATAATTGTGGACTCAACAGGATGGATAGAAGGAGAAGATGCAAAGCGGTTCAAGCTATATGAGATAAAAGAGATAAAGCCTACCCTTGTCATCGCGATAGAGCGCGAGGAGAGATTGGGGCATATACTAACAGATCTAAATATGAAGGTCATTAAGCTGCCGGTGTCAGGAGAAGTGAGGAGCAGATCGAGGGAAGAGCGAAAAACACTGCGTGAAGAGGCGTATAACCGATATTTCAGCACTGCTAAGACCAGAGTTTTTGACCCGCCTGCTCTGGCATGGACGCTGGAAGAAGGCACAATAATGGGGCTTTCCCGTAGCGATGAGCGCGAAATCCTTGGGCTCGGGATATTGGTGAAGTGGGATTATGAACGGGGAAAGGTGATTGTATTCACGCCGGTGGATGATACTGATACTGATACTGATACTGAAACGGAAATACAAATGAAAACCGGCGGTCTGAAGTTGATAAAGGAGAATGGGAAATTTAAGGAGGCGAGTGTTTATAAATTTTACTAAAATCTCAACCCACCAAGAATAGCAATAAACAACGCGGCTGCTATTATATCCGCGGTAGACCCCGGATTTATCCCGTCCCTTATCAATTCCTCATCGAATTCCTCTATCTCGTTATGCTCGTATCCTCCCGTTACAATCGCCTTCGCCCTTTCTTGCACGTATCTGCTCGTTTTTGCGCCAAACCCCATTTTGACAAATGTATCCTCCGTCTCAGAAAGCAACCACAGATACGCATGAGATATAGCCTCGTTTATGTTCCCCGCATCTGCGAAATCATTTAAGTGCACTGCACACCCGAAAGTTTTATCAAATCCGCCTACCAATTCACGTGAAATCAAATCATAAGATGCGGAAATTGTAAGTATCTCATACAGCGATAATCCTTTTACCCTTATCTCATTTAGCGAATCTTCCGCCATAACATCAAATTCAGGCACATCTCTTCTCACTTTTACTTTGCCCATTGAAAATGCCTTGTAAACTTCTATTGCATCATCCACACCGGTGTTCCGCATGATTTCCTCCGCTTTACTCTTTAGCTCTTGCAGATCGCTACGTTTACAAGCGCCCGCCGCCATCGTTAAGGGCATAAGCAAAAGTAGCGCACCAAAATGAGTATTCCCTCCTCGCTGCCACGTCATACTCTCTTCTACGCCCGCTCTTATCAATTCTCCTACCCCTTTTTCACCAACAGCCGCTTCTCTTAAAACTGGATACAGCGCAACCGAAGAAGCGATAAAATGCTCGTAGCTCGTATCCGTGAAATCGTGTGTCCTGTCAACGTTACCTGGCTTAGGATATGCGGATACTTCTAATAGCAACGCCAATTGCGCACTTCTTGCAATATAATCCTCGTTCATTTGGAAATTGTTTGTGATTTACTTGGGCGCAAATATTACCTTTCTGAGCTGAGCTCTGGATACCATTTTAATAGCTGTGGTAGACTCATGGCCACTTCTTCCGCCGTTATCATGATCTCCCCCTCTTTTAATACAATTATCGGATAATATTAAAATAAATTCCCACGGTATCTTATCTGCCAAGAAATTGTAAAGATGCAAGTTAAACAGGTATCATGTATCTGACAGCATTTTCTTCTGTTTTTCCCTTCTTCCATTTGCATTTTGCAATTAATTGCTCGCAATCTACAAGATTTTGAGCAATTATGAGTTGTCCTGTGTGAGTATCTTTTGGACCTAACTCATAAACTCAAAACTCTACCCCACCAGAATCCCCAACTTATCACACTGTTTCACTACGGACGGGTGTTTCTCAAGCGTAATCAGAGCCTTCACTACTTTCTTCAGCCCCAACTTCTTTTTCATCAGTTCCGCCTTTTCATTGAAATTCTCTATCTCGTCTGGTTTCGCATACGATTTTATCTCGAATACCAGGCATTCTTCGTTCGTTAGGCATAAATCAATTTCATAAGATCGCCCCGGACGACCTATCATACCTTCATCATCCTTTATCTTCTTCCTCAGTACTATGTTTTCCGGCTTCACATCCTTGCCTAAAGCGATCCTTAAAGTTCCTGCCACTGCCTCTTCGAGACTTCTTCCCGCTCTCCTTTGGAATCCGCCTACTACGACACCTACCCAATCTTTTAAATCTTTAGCGTCACTATCTACCTTGTCAAACCTCTTATCAACCGCTTCAAATCTGCGATTTACTTCTTCAAATCTGCGCTCCATATCCTCTCGCATCTCTTCAAACTTCTTATCAACCGCTTCAAATCGGCGATTTGTATCTTCCCTGAACGCTCTTAATTCCTGCAATAAACTTTCAAATCGTTCATCGCTCTTTTTCATATACTCGTAAAACTCGCTCTTTCCCACAAATTCCTCTGATAGAATCCCGAATAGCTCCATTCTGAGCGCGGGATGCTCCTTTAATAGTACTGGTAAACTTCTGACCACTTCTTCCGCGGTTATCATGATCTCCTTCTTCCCTCTTTTAATACAATTATCTGATAATATAAAAAACCACGAGATTTCACAAGATTAACACTAAATAAAACTTTTTAGAAAAAAGTTTTATCAAAAACCAGTTTCTTTGGTAAAGCTTTGTAACTTTCTTAAAGAAAGGTTTGTGGAAATCTCTGTAATCTTATGGTTAGGGAACTCCCAGTAAATAGTTTACCCATTTTGATAATTATCATTTGTGAGTTCCCTTAGCTAAATCTCCATCTTATATATATCAACCACCATAACCTTCTTATCCTTTTTATGGAACCAGAACCGCCTTTTCAGTGGGAATGCAACCGGAAAGCGAACAATCGCTGCTTGTGGCAGAAAACCCCTTAAAAATGGTTCACTGCCGGCATTAAGGATGGAATAAACAACGTGTGCGAGTTCAAAAGCTTTCTCCAAGAACATTCTATCTGCATGCCTGTTTTCCCGCTGTGCACCAAAAGGGGGATTCATTACCACTGTATCGCCCTTCCCTTCTCCCTCTCGCCCGTCCCCCCGATTGAATTCGCCTGCCACACCTATTCGCTCGCTATTCGCTCGCGCAACTTCTATCGCTCGCATATCATTGTCGATCCCGACTACTTCTTTCGCACCCAATAATTTCGCACCGATACCTAAAATACCATTACCACAGCCGAGATCGTATATCACTCGGTCTTCAAGATCACCATTCATAAAAGCGAAATGGAGTAATTCCGAAGCTACCGTAGCAGGCGTTGAATATTGCTCCTTCTCCGCAGCCGGATCACTTAGATCAGCCAATTTTTCTAACAGGATTTCCAGTTCCTTCTTCTTCATTCGGGTCGTAAAAAAAAACAAAGCTATTTATAGGTATAAGATGAAAAAAGAAGAGTGCCGTAGGTAATAATAAAGAGAGAAACATAAAAGCGTTAATAAAATTTTGTTCTGAGGTGATACAAAAATGGACTCATTGTGGTTAGCACCGGTTGCGGGGCTCGTAAGCCTGATATTCGCAGCGATTTTTGCATGGTATACGCTCAAGCAGGATGCAGGCAGCGATAAGATGAAAGACATCTCAGGAGCTATTCAAGAGGGTGCATCTGCCTACTTGAACAGGGAATACAAGACGATTGCGATCGTTGCGGTAATAATCGCAGTGATATTAGCCGTTGCACTTTCGAACGTATATGAAGGCGGGTTTTTTGATTCCGGAAGAATTGCAATAGGATTTCTGGTAGGTGCAGCAGGTTCCGCAGCGGCAGGCTATATTGGTATGGCCGTTTCTACACGTGGCAATGCCCGCGTTGCACAAGCCGCGTACTCAGGTGTGCGAAAGGCACTTGCAATTGCGTTTCGAGGCGGTGCCGTAACCGGTCTTGCGGTGGTAGGGCTCGCACTACTTGGGACAAGCTGTTTTTATATGCTTTATGGCGGTTTAGGCGATACGAAAAGCGCAACGCATGCCGTAGACCTCGTGGTAGGGTATGGTTTCGGCGCTTCTTTGGTTTCCTTATTCGCCCGAATAGGCGGCGGGATATATACAAAAGCCGCGGATGTTGGTACGGACCTGGTGGGGAAGGTAGAAGCGGGAATCCCCGAGGACGATCCGAGAAATGCGGGCGTAATTGCAGACAACGTTGGTGATAACGTTGGTGACTGCGCAGGCATGGGTGCCGATCTGTTTGAGACTTACGTGGTTACTGCGATAGCAGCAATGCTCATCGGTGGTTTAATATTAAATACAGAACAAGTAACGAGTATTTTCCCTGCCATTGCGGCAGAGTTAGCACTTATTGAGTATCCTCTTGTTTTGGGCGCGATTGGGATCTTCGCTTCTATTGTTGCTATCTTCGCTGTGAGGATGGGCAAGAAAGAGAACATCATGGGGACATTGTACAAGGGCGTAATTACAGCCGCAGTGATCAGTGTAATTCTATTCTATCCGGTAACTGTTCTATTAATCGGCAATGACTTAGCTGGTATTTCTATATTCATCTCTTCGATTGTGGGGATAATAATAATGGCACTTATGGTGGTGGCTATTGAATATTACACTCAGAATCATGCACCGGTAAAGGATATTGCAGATGCAAGTAAGACAGGTGCAGGCACTAATCTGATTACAGGTCTTGCAGTTGGTATGATGTCTGTAGGCTGGCCCGTGGTGATAATCTGCAGTGGGATACTGGTTGCGTATCTCGTGCCTTTCCTGGTCACTGGCTCAACTATTGCCGGCCTGTATGGTATTTCAATTGCTGCAGTTGCTATGCTCTCGACTACCGGCATGATTGTCGCTCTTGATTCTTACGGCCCAATAACAGATAATGCAGGTGGCATTGCCGAGATGGCCGACTTACCGCCAAATGTCCGAGACACTACGGACAAGCTCGATGCAGTTGGCAATACGACGAAAGCGGTAACTAAAGGGTATGCCGTTGCATCAGCAGCAATTGCTGCATTAGCTCTTTTCTCTGATTATTTACATAAAGTAGGGATAGCCCCGGCGGAATTTAGCCTTTTCAATCCTCTTGTGCTCATAGGGTTGTTAATCGGCGGACTCTTACCGTTCATCTTCAGCTCGGTTATGATGCGTGCAGTGGGAAAGGGTGCGTTCAAGGTAGTTGAAGAGGTAAGAAGGCAATTCAAGGAGATACCGGGAATATGGGACGGTACGGCGAAGCCGGAATACGGCAAATGCGTTGACATTGTTACATCAGCAGCGTTGCGGGAAATGATCGTGCCGGGAATGATAGCAGTAGTAGTGCCAGTGATTGTAGGTGTCTTGCTTGGTGCGATTGCGCTCGGCGGGCTGCTAATTGGAGTGATTATTTCCGGATTGATGCTCGCGCTGATGATGGCGAATGGCGGTGCCGCATGGGACAATGCGAAGAAGATGATAGAAGATGGTTATCTCGGTGGGAAAGGTAGCGATGCACATAAAGCCGCGGTCGTTGGGGATACGGTTGGCGATCCTTTCAAAGATACTGCAGGCCCTGCAATAAATCCACTAATTAAAGCAATGACTATGATTGCAATTCTGTTCTCGACTTTGTTCACGGCATATGGTGTGTTGCCGATATGAGCGTTAGAATAGGTGAGCGGTTTTAGGGGTTAAATTTTCTTTTTGTAAGAAAGAATAATTTAAGTGCTTTAGAATATGTCCACTTCCGCCACGCAGTTAGGACATACAACCTTCTTTTTTACCGCTTCCCCGATTATTCCCCGGGTTGTTATGCCTTTTATCCGATGAGAAGGATGCGTATCTTCTATTGTTATTTCTATCATGCACGTTTTACATAGTGGAACGTCACAGACACTGCACTTATCTGTTGCCACTCTTTCCTTGCATATAGCACAAATTTCGCCCGCTTCCATTTTTATATAGATTTAGTAATCCTCTTTAATAATAATAAAACATTTATTTGTATTTATCCATACATATATACGGAGAAACCAGAATGCGTGTGCGTGCTTCATTAAAGGAAGTAGAAGAGTACAAACCAGGTAAATTGGTAAAGGGGGCGATAAAGCTGAGTTCCAATGAAAATCCATTAGGGCCCAGCCCGGAAGTGATAAAAGAGATAGTCAGGAGCTTGGAAGGCGGTGAATTGGACCTGAGCATATATCCCTGGGAGAAGAATGAGGAAGCGCTTGTGAGTGAGATTTCAACTTATGTCCGTGCCAGTGTTGAGAACATCGTCATAGGCGCCGGAGTAGATGGTGTGCTGGACACTCTCGTTAAGATTTTTGTTGATAAGGGAGACGAAGCGATAATACCCATACCCACGTTCTCTTTGTACGAGTCCCTTGTAAAAATCGCCGGCGGCATACCAAGTTATGTAAAAAGGGTAGGGAACTTCAGTATACCGGTCGAAGAATTAACACCCACTGGAAAGACGCAGATGATTTTCGTCTGTTCGCCTAACAACCCCACGGGTAATTGCATATCTAGGGCTGACGTGCGTGCGATAATAGAATCTACAAATTCTATGGTCGTCATAGATGAAGCGTATGTGGAATTCGCAGATACATCATTGGAGGAACTGGTGAACGAATATGAGAACGTGCTGGTACTAAGAACATTCTCAAAGGCTTTTGGGCTCGCGGGACTAAGGGTAGGATATGGGGTATTACCTGAATGGCTTGTAAGTCAGTATAAGAAAGTTTCAATCCCCTTTACCGTTAATAACATAGCCTTAAAAGCGGCAATTGTGGCGTTACGTGATAATGAGCATTTGCGTAGGAGCGTAGAGCTGGTGCGAGATGGGAGACAGTTCCTTGAGTCAAATCTGCAGCAGTTATTCGCTGTGTATCCCTCGCAGGCGAATTTCGTGCTCCTAGACGTCGCACCACGGAAATCGTATGCAGTTTGTGACACGTTAATGGAGAATGGGATAATAGTGCGGGATTGCGCTTCGTTTAGAGGTGCAAATGATTCTCTTATCCGGATTAGCGTGGGGACACGGGAACAGAATGCAAAAGTTGTGGAAGTTTTGATGAACCTATGATATGATATGAAATGAAAACAGGAGATACTATTTAACTGATAAAAGCCATATTTTTATGTGTCAAGAAAGATGGATATTTATTGTTCACGAGAGAGGGGGTAAGAAATGAATATAAAAGAGGGTTTTGAGAAGCTATTTGTGAAGAAGGGGGGGAGTACGAATGCGGGCGATTATCTAGACCTGGACATAGCAGAGTACGAAGCAGATATGAAGGATGAAGAAGACGTAAAGCTGTACATAAAGACTTCGGAATTGACCGGTTTATATGATGTCCCCGAATTGAAAAAGGAGATATATGCAGGCAATATACTGATTCTTGATATATCGCTGGCAAGGCAGGATAGAGTCCTGGTAGAGAAAGCGATAAAAGACTTGAAGCTGGCAGCATTTGATGTGGGCGGAGACATTGCCGGTATCGGTGATGACCTGGTAGTTATAGCACCAGAAGGAATTAGGATAGAGCGGAAAAAACTGAGTGGGCGGTAGCTCTTACCTCGGAGTTGCAATGCGGTGAAAGAGGAATGCCCTCTTTGCGGTGCGGAAAGTGAATTACATTTTGTGCCCTATAAAATCCCTTTCTTCGGCGAAATAATGATAACTACTGCGGTTTGTTCATCATGTGGGTATCATACTACCGATGTAATGGTGCTCACAGAGAAGAAGAGGACAAGAAGTGAGATGGTTATTTCTTCTACGGATGATTTAAATGCAATTGTTATAAGGTCGCCGTTTGGAACCATTGAGATACCAGAATTGTATGTAAGCGTAGAGCCAAAAAGGGGTGACGCATTTATTTCCACTGTTGAAGGCGTATTAAATCGAGTGGAAGGGGTGGTGAAGATGTTGGCCCGAGATGTAGAAGGTACTGCGAAGAAGCGTGCCGAGACGGTTTTGGAGCAGATAGCTAGAATAAAAGCGGGTAAAGCAAGTATGACATTAATAATAGATGATCCTACGGGTAACAGTGCGGTAATTCCCAATAAACTTTTCTTTAGTAAAGATAGTTTTACTAAAGGGATTTAAATTTAGTTCTTTTGTCATAGTAAGAAGAGGTGTAAAAATGAGAGGGGGCAAATCAGTAAAGAGGAATATAAAAGTTGAGACTGTAAGCTGGGAACCAGTAGAAGAGCAAGAAATAGAGATAGTGGAAAGGAAAGGTTTGGGACATCCGGACAGCTTATGCGATGGCATAGCAGAGGCTGTTAGTGTTGCGCTCTGCAAGGAGTATAGGAGGAAGTACGGATTGATACTGCATCATAATACCGATAAGGTGCAACTCGTTGCCGGCAGGTCAAATCCACGATATGGTGGCGGTGAGGTCATCTCTCCGATTTACATATTGTTGGGCGGCCGGGCAACAAGAAGGTTTGAAGGCGAAGAGATCGCGGTAGACATCGTAGCAACGAGAGCGGCTAAGGACTATTTGCGAAACATAAGGAACCTGGACGTGGATAACCACGTTATAATAGAGAGTAGAATGGGGGATGGCTCCTCAGACCTTATAGAAGTTTTTAAGGGTAATACAGAAGTGCCAATGGCAAATGATACCTCTTTCGGTGTTGCGCATGCACCCCTTTCTGAAATAGAGTCCATTGCTCTTAATGCAGAAAATAAAGTGATGGCTGACTTACGCAACAAGGAGAAAGCGATAGGAGAGGATATGAAGGTGATGGCACTTAGAGAAAAGGATAAGATCTCATTAACGATAGGTGATGCCTTTGTATCTAAATACGTGGATGATTACGAGCATTATAAAGATACAAGGCGCGGATTAAAGGAATATATAAACGGTGTTGCGGAAGCTTATACATCCCGAGAAGTAAATACCATGATAAACGTGGCTGACTCGCCTGACTCTGTTTATATCACTGTGTCCGGGACATCAGCGGAGATGGGTGATGACGGGGCTGAGGGTCGCGGTAACAGGTGCAATGGACTTATCACATTAAACAGACCGATGAGTATGGAAGGAACACCGGGGAAAAACCCGGTTAACCATACCGGGAAGATATACAATTTGCTTGCTAATACAATAGCGAACGAGGTAGTGGAGAAGGTGGATGGAATACAGGAGGTGTATATAAAGATCCTCTCTGAGATAGGCCGGGGTATAGACGACCCGAAGGTGGCGAATGCTCAGATTGTGCCAAAAAGCGATGTGAATCTGGGGGCAATAGAAAAGAAAGTGGAGCGGATAACAGATGACTGGCTCGCAAACATAACTGAGATAACAGAGATGGTGATAAGAGAGGAATTGAAAACGTTTTGAAAAAGAAAAAAATTTGGATGGAGAAAGAGCTAAAGGGAATTGTAACGGCTGCATCGATTTTTTCCGTAGCAGCAATCCTGGTGCTTATTGCATTTCCTTCCTTAGCATCAGCATCTGCTGTTGGACGGACCTATGACGGAGTAGGCGGCGTGCTGACATACGAAGGTGAGCTTACAAGGAGTGCAAATCGTGAGTCAAGGAGTATTCCAGTGTATGATGGTGAAGAGATTCGCTTTAAGAATGTGGCCGGGGATTACGTAGATGTCATCGTCTCCGGAGCCTATGAGGGAGATGCCGATAAGAGGTCCGGCTGCAGGGACTACTCGGTAAAGGCGAACAAGTCATGGGATTCAAGTGGTATGAGAACTGGCTACTTCTTCAAAGTTTTCGAGAAAGCAAGACCAGAAATCGGTTGCTGGTTCGCTGTGGATAAACATTCTTTTAGCTTGAAGCTCGAGAAAGATAAAGTGCAAGAGAGTGAGAGTTTCGACCTCTCATTAAAAACGAACAACAAGAAGCAGGGGGTGATGGAACTCACCATCGAAGACAGGGATGGATATTCGATAATGAATGAGAACGCCCAGGACATATACAAAGTTCTCGTGCATTACACGGGGAGGACCTTTGACGCTGATCCTGTTGATGCAGGGGGTAAACCTGTGTGTGGGATAGTACACGATGCCG
>JAUWND010000126.1 GCA_030612835.1 Candidatus Methanophagales archaeon
TCTCAATGTTCTATCTCTGCTCTTTTCTCGCATCAACTTGATGACAGTTCTCATTTCTTAAGCATCCTCATTTTTTAAAAATCCAACTAGATTCATCAACGATTACTTATCTGTTAACCTTGTAATAACATCATCGAAACTCTCTCCTTCCAACCTCTCTGCATCCAATTTTGTATATACCCCTTCTGAAATAGATATGATCTTCGTACTCATTTTTTTCCACTTCGTATAAAACAAATTATTTAGTTCAAAACATATAAAACCATGTCAGTTTCATGATAAATGAACTACGAAGTGCTGAAAGAGGTGCAAACGACCCTATTTTCTGATGAGCTACATATAAAATAGGGCTGGAGAAGAGCTCTTTTTATTTTAAAACACCCATTATTGCTATTTATTGAACTTTGACTTTTGCACTTTCCTTTTTGCATACACGGCTTAAAAATCCACCGATTTTTGAGCAGATGCGATAGCAGCATCTACACCGATGATATACGCATAGGGTGCATAAGGCTTCACTTTCCTCAATTCCTGTAGTTCTAAGGACTGGTAGTGGAACTCATCACAAAATTCCTTTAGCTTTGCTGTAACTTTCGCCTTTGTTATCTCTATTGCCATCTCAAGTGACTTCTTCTTGCCCCCCTTCGCGGGGTAAAACGCCTCGACAGCATAGAAATGAATCATCCCGCCTTCTGGATGGAGCATGCACAGAGCTTCACGTAGGAACATATAAGCGCTTTTTGGGAGGTTCATGATTATCCGGTTTGCCTTGTTCTCGAACTTCATGTAGATCCCACTTACGTCTCCTTCTATCGGTTCTATGTTTCGCACACCATTCAGTTCCATATTTTCATGGAGATACCGTATTGCATCGGGATTGATGTCAACTGCAGTAACGATGCTTTGAGGTGCACGTTTAGCAATTTGTATAGAGAAGGTGCCAACACCGGCAAACATGTCTATTATCAGCTCGTTTTTGTTTTTGCTGCGCTCAGCTTGCATCGCCACTCTATTTCGTTCTCCGGCAAGGCTAGGATTAAAATAGACCTTCTCCGGGTCGAGCTTGTATCGGCAGCCGTTTTCCTTATGGATCGTTTCTGTCCTGTTCTCACCTGCGAGTATATTCAATTTCCTATTTCTGTATACGCCTTCCACAGGTGAAATCCGTTTGGCAACGACTTTAATGTTTTTATGCAGGTTCAGTATCGTATGCGCTACGTGTTGCTCATTTGTTTCGGTTATTGAATCAGCATCGCCTGTAAGCACCGCAATATCACCTATTATTTCATAGGCAGGACTAAAACCCAGGATGTCTTCTATGTTTTGTCTTGGCTCCGAAATCGCAAAATCGGCAGTTAAAAATTCAGTAACACCCACCTCTTTACTTTCCAGCGCTTTTAGCGCTCGCATAAGCGGTAAATAGATATAATCATGATTAGACATTATCTTCGCGTCTGTTCTCAGCAGTTTGAGTTCCTTCAACGCGCGCCTTACCTGTTCGCCCCTTCCTTTCTCCACCTTCACACAGTGCAAATCCTCTGTTCTCATGGCTATTTCGCTCTCGCTCGCTCGCTCGCTTAATACAAATAACTCTTTCAAACTTTATAACATCTAACGTGCAAATAATTTTACAATGGCCAGGTTGAAATACGTGAGGCACGGCATCAAGAGGGAGCATAGGATCATAGCGGGTATTCTGCCGCTATTAGAGCGGATCTCGGATATGGAAGGAGTAGCGAAAGTCATACCTGCTATGATTTCACATTCGCAGGTACAGGGCACCGGACAGCCGGAATTGCGATTCCAACGGGAAACACCTTCGGGATTTAAGCTATTGGCACATAGTAAAAGAAGCATTCAGGAGATATTTGTTGTTGTAGAGCAGTCAAAAAAGGAAGAAGTCAAAAATAAACTTCTTTAGCTAGCACTGTCTAAAAATATAGCGATTTATCACCGCGGAGAGCGCAGAGTACGCAGAGTTTTAAGACGGTTTCAATCCTTGCTGAGTTTTCTGATGCCTCTGCGTTCTTCGCGTGCTCTGCGGTAAAATTAAAGGATATAGAGTTTAATAACACATAAAGAGGAAGAAGCACAAAAGTGGAACTAAGTCCGAAAGCCACAAAAATATATATACTAAACTTTAAGTAACCATGTGCGTAAAGTTAAGAGATGGGCCAGTAGCTCAGAAAGGTAGAGCAGCAGGCTCTTAACCTGTCCGTCGGGGGTTCAAATCCCTCCTGGCCCGCTAATTAATTAGTTGATTGAATGAATGAATGAATGAATGAATGAAAGATGAAACGTGATTATTACGATGTGATAATTGTAGGTGCAGGTCCTGCAGGCCTATTTGCAGCGAACGAGCTAATAGACAAGAGTGTAGATAAGAAGGTCCTGGTGATAGATCAGGGCAAGGACGTAGAAGAGCGAAATTGTCCAATGGAAGAATTTGGTACTTGTCTTCAATGTGATCAATGTAACATAATGTCCGGAGTGGGCGGTGCCGGGACGTTCTCTGATGGCACGTTAAACCTTAGACCGGATATAGGAGGCGACCTTGCAGCATTATCCGATCACGAAACCGCATGGCAGCTTGTGAACGAAGTAGACCGTGTGTTTCTGGAGCATGGCATGCCTGACGAGCTGTATAAAGGCACAGATGAAGACATAGAGGAGTTAAAGCGGCGAGCTGCTTCGGTTGGCGCATGCTTCATAGAGATAAATCAGAGGCACATAGGCTCGGATAAGACAAAAGAAGTGATAAAATCATTTAAAGACCATTTGGTGGAGCATGGGATTGAATTTATGTTGAATACGCATGTTGCGGACCTCATAATAGAAGAAGAAAGAGGTAATGGAAGGAAGGTTTGCCGAGGTGTAATAACAGCTAAGGGCGATGAAATACGAGGTAGCCACACTATTTCCGCGCCTGGCAGAGTGGGTGCTGCCGGGGTCGAGGAGATGATAAAAAAGCATGGGATAGAAGCGGAATATGTAGGTATAGACGTTGGCGTACGGGTAGAAGTGTTAGCAATAACCATGAACCCCGTGACCAAGATAAACCGTGACCCGAAGTTTCATATAATGACAAAGCGGTATGACGATTTTGCAAGGACGTTCTGCACAAATGAGCGTGGATTTGTAGTCAAGGAGGTGTATGACGGTTTTATAGGTGTAAATGGGCATTCTTTGAGGTCAAAGAAATCAGAGAACACTAATTTCTCGTTCCTCGTGAGGGTGGAGCTTACAAAACCGGTTGAAAATACTACCAGATATGGACGCTCAATTGCAAAGTTGGCTACTACTATCGGGGGCGGGAAGCCGATAGTACAGCGAATTGGCGACTTGAGACGGGGAAGAAGGTCCACATGGCGCGGGATAAAGCGTAACCTCGTACAAAATACTCTTACTGATGTCACGCCCGGCGATATTTCTATGGCTTTGCCGCATCGAATTACGATGGACATCATAGAGGGCTTGGAGAAACTGAATGAGATAATACCGGGTGTCGCTTCTGATTCAACTTTATTATATGCGCCTGAGATAAAGTTCTATGCGATGCGAATAAAAGTGGATAAGAACATGGAGACATCGTTGAAGAACCTTTTTGTCGCCGGTGACGGTGCAGGTCTGTCAAGAGACATCGTCAATGCAGCAGCTACGGGCGTGCTCGCAGCGAGAGGTGTTGTGAAAAAATACAGTATTATAGACACAGATTAACGCAGATTAATTAACACAGATGAAAAATAAAAGCAGATGAAGATAATAACACTGGGTCTCTTGCTTGTGTTCATAGGATTTTTAGTCATTCTCGCTGGGGTATTCAGCATGGCTTACCAAGCTTGGAAGACAGGGACGGAGGAAAAGCCCGAAGTGAGAGGCGGTGGCATTATTATGATCGGTCCGATACCCATCATATTTGGCACTGATGTTGCGACATTAAAGATACTGATGCTTTTAGCTATTGCATTGATGGCAATTGGAGCCCTCCTATTTTTTCTCCCTTTGTGGATGTCGTAGATAGATATATATTAGATGATTTGTGGTATCGGTTTAGCTACTTTTTATAACCACAAGATTACACAGATTTCCACGAGAAAAAGAATAATATTATCATAGTTTCCGTACACTATTAGCTACTTTACACCTGAATAATCCTAAGTTCTCGTGTTAATCTTGTAAAAAAATCTCGTGGTTTTTTATTTATATACAAATACAATTAGTGTAATTGTATGACTATGTTCTGGACAATTTTGGGCTTAATCGCCGGCTTACTCTGCATAACCAGTTATATCCCACAGATTTTGAAAGGATATCAAACAAAGAAACTCGGTGACATATCATATCATTTGATGTCTTTTATGGGCTCTGGTATGTTCCTATGGATTCTATACGGGATTGATATTGGCTCTATCCCGATTATAGTTACGAATGTTATGGGCGTAAGCTGTAACGGCCTATTACTTTTTATGAAATATAGCTACGCTAGAAATAACCGGATGGATATATGATCATTTATAAAATAAACTCGCATTTAATTCATCAGTTCCCGGATGGCATGCAGATTAAGCCGTGATTGCGGTTTGATGACGCCTCTAACCGGGTCAACGAACAACACGTTCTTCTTGACAAAAAATGTCGTGGAGATCTCATCCATTTCTTCAATATCAATCTCTTCACGCTCAGCAAAATGTTTTAACGCATCTATCAATTCCGCATAACGCACCGAATAACTCTTCTCTTCTATACATATTTCGCTTCCTAATTCCTTAACTCTTTTGAGTGTGGTTTTCATCTCGCTGATTCTAATCATAAGCATCTCTTTGGCTTTATCTTCCCTTTTTTCACTGTTCACTACTTCAATAAGACACACCGGTTTTCCGCCACAGTATTCCCACGCTGTCGCTTTCTCAACATCCGAAAAACCATGCGTTTCTAAAAACGTTGTGGCTGTCTCGCAGTCAAAATCATCCACCAGTAGATACCTGCACCGCCCTTCCAGCATCGCCTCGCTGTAAACGCGTTCGATGAAGAGCGAATCAGAAGTAATCACGAAGACGTGCGCCAGATGCAACTCCTTCGTCAAGTCTATGAAAAAGTTGAACAGTTCGTAGATGAGTGGACCATTCACTTTTACGTCCCCTATCTTCGGTAACTCATCTAAAACCAAAACTGGCTGCTTCCCGGAATCCCTCACCGCTTCAAAAACTTTTATTATGTACGAAAAAGCGTTCTTTGGCTTTTTATCCTTGAAGACATAATCCAGAAACTCTCTGTTAATCGGTATGCCGGTAACCTTCGTAACAGATGAAATCAGTTCCTTCAGTGTTTCTTTCCTCTTCTTATTCGTCTCTTCCGTCTCCAGTTCCATCTCAAATAACGATTCGATGAACTCATCATAACTCGCTAAAAATTTAGTCCTGAGGTTTATGTAAAAGACAACATAATCATCTGGTAGTTGTTCGATCAGATGGTTAATTAGTGCGGTTTTTCCACTGTTTATCGGGCCGTAGACAAACGTGATCAAGGATGGTTCTGCATCCAGCAGGTTTTTGATCTCTTTGATCTCCTTTTCACGATTGTGAAATCCAATTCGCCTCATTCTTGACTCTTATCCTCTCTGTCTTTGTATAAGTATATATAATATACACATTCGATTTAACTACATATAAAGCCCTTGCTGCTATCCTCTCTACTCTTTTAGTCGTCTTGTTTTTTTGTATTTGTATAGCTAGTCTTTAAAACCACGAGATTCCACAAGATTAACACAAGAAATTAAGGTTAATAGGGATGGGATAGCCAGTACTTTATTAAAACCTGATTACTATTATTGTTTTCTCGTGAAAATCTGTGTAATCTCGTGGTTTGCTAAACAAATACGTTTTTTTTATTGTAGATAAACTATATTTTGCCATTGAGTTGTTACACCGAGAGCACCTAGTATTTTCCCTCAGTATGCTCTGTGTGCTCTGTGGTCTCTGTGGCTATCCTTTTTTGAGTTTCAAGTGCGGGGCGGCAGTCTAGCTGCGCACACGAAAAACGGTGCCGCTACTTATTACACAAACCGCCGCGTAATATCGACTAACGGCTTTACCAAACCATCTCGTACCGTAGTTCGTAGCCCTTCATTCGCCCTTATCACGTCTGCAACCGGTGGGCTCGTGGTATAATATAATTTGACCATTGCTTGTCCGGCTGGATTGGGCATCAGATATTCGTCTCGGAACTTGCGTAATACATTTATGTCGTCATGTAATGGCGTGCCATATGCCGCGGTTGCTATGAAACAAGGTGATGGTTCTTGAACCAATGGATGCCAATCACCACCAGTTATTATCTCACCAGAGGCGTTATACGGGAGTAATGTATCCCCTAGTCCATCGCCATTTGTATCTATTCCGTTATAATCGCTCCAATAGTTCCCGCCCAGCCAGGAACCGCCGATGATGTTCTCTCCTAAGGTCGGCGTGATGTTCCAGATATTGGTTCCGTCGTCCAAAGCATTGTTCGTGTTGTTGAAGTAGTTATTGTAGATTGTGTTGTCGCTCGAATAATACAGGTAGATGCCGGAGCCGTCGTTGTTCGAGGCGGTGTTGCTCTCAAGCATGTTGTTGCTCGAATAGGACAGGTAGATGCCGTAGTCGTTGTTCGAGTCAGCGGTGTTGTTCGCAAGCGTGTTGTAGTTGCTCGAAGAATCCAAGTTGATTCCGTTATTGTTTGAGTTTGCGGTGTTGTCCTCAAGTGTATTGTTGCTGGATTCCCGAAATAGGCTTATGCCATAGCCAAACGAATTATTATTCGAATTTGCAATGTTGTTTGCTATTGCGTTGTTATTTGAAGAATATAAATGGATACCATTATATTTATTCGAATTTGCGATATTGTTTGTGAGGTTGTTGCTATTGGAACTAAACAAATGGATACCATAAATATCATTTGAGTTAGCGATATTATTCGTAAGCGTATTGTGACTACAGAATGAGCATAGGGTGATTCCGCATCGGCTGCCTGAACAGTTGTTGTTGGAAAGATCACAGTAACTTACTCCATGAGTAAGAGTTATTCCATTTCCACCACCAGTTGCTCCTTTGACCGAGAATCCCGATATGCTTACATAATCCGCAGTCACCTCAAAGACAGGGTCATTTGAATATAAAGCATTAACAGTGGTAGATCCAGCACCGTTTTCCGATCGAATCGTTAATTGCGTGTCCACATCCACATTCTCGGTGTACGTGCCGTCCTTAACGCAAATCGTTTCTCCGGCAGAGGCATTATCAATAGCATCTTGTATCGGCGTATCGCTTGGATGAAACGCACCACCATCTCGCCACCAACCGGTTGGAATTACACATATGTCGCCACAGGTGCAGTTTGGCTCTTCGGAGAAGACAGTTGTCGCTTCTGTATCCGTATCCGTTACTCCCTCTGCACAGGACACATTAACAGTGTTCTGTAGTACAGTCCCCATAGCAGTTAACGGGTT
>JAUWND010000092.1 GCA_030612835.1 Candidatus Methanophagales archaeon
TATAATGGATAATATGAGGATTGAACGCAAGCATAGCATCGTGTATTCTTTCCAGGGAAGCTTCATCTTCCCACTTTACGACAAGCCTGCCTTCATCTATGAGCGGCTTCAGTGCCTCCTTTATCAATCGCTTCTCCCTGACAACATCAAGCTTCTTAAGCTCTGGGAGGTCAGGCGGGTTTGATATAATTACAAGAAGCCGGACAGGAAGCGAAATCGTTTCTAACGAGGCTGCTTCCTCTTCTAATGTCGGTGTCCGTATAAGAACGTTCTCTCTGCCTTTGAATAGAAATTCACCTTCGGCTACAAGATACTCCCAGGGTAGTGATTCAAGGCTTGGAGGCAGATGGACTCGCAGACAAAAACCATCCCTGCTCAATCTTCTAAATTCTTCGCCTACCGCGCCATCGAAAAGGTAATTATATAGTTTGTTACCATAATTCTTCAATTTAATTTCAAATTCCTCTTCCGCATCTCCATGACTGATGCCGTCCATTATATATTGAAGTACCTGTTTTTCCACGAGGTCAAAACGCAACTCAAATTCTGATTTTGCATCAGTGCCCAATAAATGCACACAATAAGTAGAATTCGCTTTTTCATCAACTCGTAGCTCAATGGTATTCATAGTTTTGCTTATGATAATACGCTGTGGATATATAAAATTGTATTTGTAAAGCAAGACTAAAAAACCACGAGATTCCACAAGATTAACACAACACTTTTTCTTTTTCAGGAAAAAAGAAAACCTGTGCTAAAAGAAAAAGATAAATGTTCTTTTGGTAAAGCTTTTCTTTCCGCGAAGTGTTTTGATCAAACTTTCTTAAAGTTTGATAGAAAAGGTTTGTGGAAATCTGTGTAATAAAACCTTGTGGTTAGCTAAATTTTCAATTACGCGCCAGAATAATCGTCGATACATATTTCGCTAATGCAACAATCGTCAATATAGGTGGTGCACCAGGAGTAGCAGGCAGCACAGACGCATCTGCAACATACAAACCATTTACTTCCGTAGCCATGTTTTTATCCACCGCCGCTCCGATTCTCGCAGTACCACCAGGGTGCGCTCCTCTTAAAGGTGTAGCGACAAATGTAGAAGGATCTGCACCTGCTTCTGCTAATATAGCACCAGCAACAGACGCACCTTCTGAGAGAAGGACTGCATCTCTGTTCGTTATTCCCTTCTCCACGGTCTCATTTACTTCACCTACCGCTTCATCTTTTATCTTTACCATTAGCCCAAGGATGTCATCAGGTGAAACGTTTAGCCCACGCTCTTCCATTCTTTTCAGCAGATGGTTAGAAAAATGCGGATACAGAACGAACTCATTGAATTGTATAACGGCATTCATTACTATCTCCTTGTTTTGCTGTATCCCGTCAAGAACACCGCCAATTGTGGTGAATGTGTCAACGAACATAGAGGGTGTAGTCGGCAGCCCAAGCCTTTTCAATAACTGAGGTGTTTCTAAAGCTCCTGCGGAAAGAACAACTACATCGGCAGAAAGAATTTTGCTACCGCATCTCACGCCAGCCACTTCACCATTCTTTACTAATATCTCATCAACTGGCATCTCGGTTATTATCTGCGCACCATTCTTCTCCGCCTCCGTTACAAATTCGGCGGCACTCCATTTCGCATCGTTTGGACAGCCGGATGCACACTTGCTACACCTTTTACATTTCGCAGGGTCAATGAACTTCGGCATCTTATTCACTACAAATCCAAGCTTCTCCGCAGCCGCCATAATACGTTTTGTCGCTTCTCCGAAGTGAGAATCTGGAAGCGGTTTTACTCCTAGTTCCTTCTCGGCAGCCTCAAATTCACTGCTTAAATCAATTCCGAACACACTCAACTCTTTCTCCAATGCTCTTACTCCATTTCCCGCTGACACCGTGGTAGTGCCGCCCAGACATATGGTTCTGAGAATGTTAACCACGGAACCAACGTTCGCATAGCATTTAAAAGCTGCCTTTTCCGCTATCTTAGGTCCCTTTTCTATAAGTGTCACATCAATACCCTTGCCCGATAGCTCTTTCGCTACTGTGGCTCCGCCTGGACCGGAACCCACAACTATTGCATTCATAATAACTAATTAGTATTTGTATGGCCTCTTTTATAACCAGAAGATCTTGTGTAATCTCGTGGTTTTTTATTTTTATATGCAACAAGAACTAAAGAAATAAGAGGAAATGAAATGAAATGGTCTTATAAACTGGGTAGTATTCGAGGGATACCGATAAAGCTGCATGTGACATTCCTGATAATACTTGTGATTTTTATATGGATATTTGCAGTTCAGGAATTCGAGATATTCGGCTTTTTTATCGGTTTTGGGGGCATGAATATCCCGACATGGCTTAAATACTTGTTTAGCGCTATAGCGTCTGTACTTTTCTTCTCGACCGTGCTCTTTCACGAGCTCAGTCACTCGTTAGTGGCGAAAAGCTATGGCATAAAAATACGGAGCATAACCCTATTTGCACTCGGTGGCGTGGCGCAGATGGAGGAGATGCCCAGGGACCCAAGAATGGAGGCGAAAATGGCGGCTGCTGGGCCTGCTTTCAGCCTGGGTATCGGTATCCTATCCTATGCCATTTACTACCTCTTCGGTCCGGTAAGTCCAACGGGATCCGGAGAGACGATCACGAATGCGGCACTCATTATAGTAGGTATAATCGCATTTTACAACATAATATTAGGACTCTTCAATCTGATACCGGCATTCCCCATGGATGGCGGTCGGATATTACGCGCTTTTTTCGCTATGCGTATGCCGTATCTAGATGCAACCAGAAGAGCGGTAGCAGTGGGCAAGAGTTTTGCCTTTGCCATGGGGCTTTTCGGGTTGCTATTATTTGCTCGGGGGGGGATATGGTTAATGCTCATAGCAGTATACCTCTACTTTGTTGCTTCTGAGGAGGAGAAGGCAACAATTGTTTCAGTCAGCCTGGAGGGCGTTAAAGTCAGGAACGTTATGACTAGTGTCCCGAATGTAGTCCACGTGCCTCCCGACTGGACAGTTAATCAGTTGGTGGATCTGATGTTTAGGGCCAAACACATGGGCTACCCGGTACAAGAAAGCCAGACTTCTCCAGTGCTTGGAGTGGTAACATTCGCAGACGTTCGACGGATACCTGCTTCGGAGCGAGATACCACCAGAGTCGAAGCCGTCATGAATCGAGAGCTAATCTCAATCGGATCTGATGCAGATGCCCTTGACGCTCTTAAATTGATGGCCAGCCGTAACGTAGGTCGCTTGATCGTCATGGATGCTGGACAGATAGAGGGTATTACCTCCAGGACAGACCTCATGAGAGCTATCCAGTTTCGAGGTGCCTGATCTTTTGTGAGTGACCACAAGATCAGACAGAACACCCGATATTGAGCATTTAAAGGCCGGGGCTGGGAGTCGAACCCAGGTCTTGGGATCCACAGTCCCAAGGGATAGCCTCTACCACACCCCGGCATTTTCAGGTTTATTAAAATAAAACAGTATAATTACATATTAATATCTTTGCCTTAAATTTATTTATGGGATACAATTTCCGGAGTTAAGAAAGTGGAAAAAATAGGTGACATAGTATTAACCGGACCTGTTATAGTAGGCGTAATGAGACGGTTGTCCGTTCGTGATGCAGATGAAAGTGGCGCTGATATAATCGAATTGAGACTGGACCTTTTGAGGGACGAAGATAAGAGCCTAGCGAAGGTGAAAGGATTCGTAGCACAGCTAAAACAGCCAGTGATAGTAACGAACAGGCGAAAAGAGGAGGGTGGCTCTTTCGCGGGCACGGAAGCCCAGCGGATTGAGATGCTGAACGACATTCTCGAAACGGGTATAGTAAATGCAGTAGACATTGAATTCTATTCGTCCGAAGCGAGTAAAAGAGTAATAGTAGAGAAGGCGAAAAGCCTACATATACCTGTAATTTTCTCTTTTCACGATTTCTATGGTATGCCCAGCCGTTCTGACATATTAAATATCATTGCAGGCATGTATAAAGAAGGCGGAAGTATAGCCAAGATCGCAGTGACGCCGAAGACATTAAGCGAGGCCTTACTTCTGCTCAATCTGACGCATGAGCTCGCAATCGAAGGAAAGTTGTTGGTCACTATTGGGATGGGCACCATAGGGCGGCATCTGCGTGTGATTGCGCCATTATACGGGTCTGCATTGACTTACGGGTTCATAGAGGGTGAGGGTGTAGCACCGGGTCAATTTAGTGTGAATGCGCTAAGACGCATGCTAAAAGAATTAGAGCTCGACAAAAAAAATCCTCTTCATGAGTGAGTTCAGGGATTCTATGCACTTCATCCCCCGTAATCCTAATACCCTGCCTATTCTTTCCCTATACCGGTTCTCTACCTTTACACCCACACGCTCCAGCCGTGACGTCAATTTTTTATTGATCTGCTTCCCTGTTCTGTCATAGTCGGTTAGTATAGTAACGCTCTTATGCCGAAGCGACAGATAATCTACGAATTCGGTATGAGACCTTCTGGCGCACGTCACAATCTCCTTCGTAATGCCCATCCCTTCTAATGCTCTTTTATCACGAATGCCTTCAACAACAATAGCATCTACAAAATCGTCCATCTCTTCTATTATGCTCTCTAACTCGGTATACGTTTCGTAGTCCAGCTTAACTCTATCTGAATAGTCCATATGCCTACTGTTCCTAATTGAGAAATGCTATTTCTATACCAGCAGTCCTCAAATATTCCAGACCTTCCTTATCGCTATAATCACCGGTTATTACTACTTTTATTATTCCCGCATTTATTATTAGCTTGGCGCATATCTTACATGGGTATGCGTTTACGTATAGCGTAGCACTTTCTGCATCTCTACCCGCCTGTAATAGTGCATTTTGCTCGGCGTGCACGCCTACGCACTCTTCGTGTCTTTCTCCCGATGCGATATTCAATTTATCGCGTCGGCAGCCGACATCGAGACAGTGCGGAAATCCTTTTGGTGCACCGTTATATCCTGTTGATACGATAACGTTATTTTTAACCACTAAGGCGCCTATTTGCCGCCTCAAGCATGTTGAACGCGTTGCCACATCGTTTACGATTTTCATCCAGTATTCGTCCCACGGGATTCTCTGCGTCTTCATGCCTTTTACTAATCTCTCAATATGGTATCACCTTAAAATTTAGGTTATTTAAAGCACTTGTCATATCTTTAATTGATATATGAAAAAATATCCCGTATCAGAGCCAAACAACAAGGAAACCGTAGATATGCTAAGGGATATGTACGACGAAGCCGTAACCGCTGCCGATTTAAGGGCTATATGTAAGAGTCGTGGCTTTTACTCTGATGAAGTCTCTTCCACCCCTCTCTTTGAATCAGTTTTCCTCACAGAGAAAGGACTGGAATCGACGTTCGGGTCATTAACGCAGGATGAAATAGTGCTATTACACGTCCTGAATTTTATAAATAAAGTGGTGGATGTCACATTCTTCGAGTACTTCTATGGCGATCAGGACTCAGATACAAGGCATTACCAATCTTTTGCCACGCGATACTCGGACATCTTCAAAAAAGTGCGGGTTTCGTTGGTTCGTAAGGGTATTCTGCTCTTTGCAGAAAGCGCTAATACTTGGGGCAGGACAACAAAACTGGAACGGTGGCAATTTCGGTTCCCTGAGGTGTTCTATCCGTTTCTACCTTCGTCTTTCGAGTCACCGGCGATAATAGCTGCTCGTAGTGGTGTCCGTAACGACATATTCAGACGCAAGATCAAACAGGTCGTGACTGGAACACGAATACCCGATGAAAGTACTGGCTATGTACTCAGACTTTCACACGGTAAACTCAGCATAAAGGGACATGAATACCGTATGAAATATCTGAAAAAGTGGCAGCTAGAATCATGGCAGGCATCGGCAATGCTGGAAACGAAAACCAAAAAGGGGGGTGTTCATCCTCTTCAATTGGTCATCTATGCGTTATCTCAACTGAATCAGAACGAGTGGATTCTACCGGATGACCTCTCTATATTCTGGAACATCCTCTATCCAGAGGGGAAAGCTCCGGACAATCGTAACATATGCGAGACCGGCTGGAACTGGGGCTACCTCTTGAAACAAGAACTCAAGGGGCAATCTTACTACCGGCTGGCAGGGACGTTGGATACGCAAGAGCCCGAGAGCTACCTGAGAGTAACTGGGAATCAACCTGTGATATTGGACCTCGAAACCATACCGTACGAAAATTTGGAGCTGCTGGTTCAGATCTCGAAGATGACGGTTCTGGATTCGCAACTGCAAATTAGCCCTGACCTGATCGCTATTGGTAATGCACAATCGAACATTCGCAATCACCCTCTAACCCTATGGCTGAGTGATAATTCTTTGCTCTTTCGAGAAGTCATTGAAAAAGTGGATAAGAGATGGGGTAAGCTTGTCATC
Source organism: Candidatus Methanophagales archaeon (assembly GCA_030612835.1). Taxonomy (GTDB): domain Archaea; phylum Halobacteriota; class Syntropharchaeia; order Alkanophagales; family Methanospirareceae; genus Methanophaga. The sequence continues at coordinate 6,425 of JAUWND010000092.1, forward strand.
CACGAGAACCTGATGGTTGCCCGGATAATGGATCTCAGCCTGGTGGTAAAACTACAGCGATCTTTTCCGGACCAGATCAAACCAATTGCGAAGAACGTCATTGCATTTCCTCGTGATTCCCTCCCGGCAATCCAGAAATTAGTGGTGGGGGGGGGCTATGTAATCAAAACAGTAAAGGACGTAAACTATGACGGGAAAAACAATCGGGACTGAAAAGAATCGTTTTGCACTTGCTGCTGATGTAAAGGCGTTGGACGTAGTCTCAAATAGCCGTGAACTTCGTAGAGACATCCACGTCTTTGTAAACTATATCCGGGAACGGGATGTGAAACGGACACACCGGAGCAACGATCTCACCAAATCAGATATTAAGCGATTGGCAAGATTAATTGGTGATCCGGAAACCCAGGAGGAGGTGCAAGCCACTGGTACCTCGCCATGGATAGATTTCATTGATCGGTTAGCACTGACACTTGGTTTTGTCCGTTATGATACCGAAGGTGAATATATGGGGTATAGCAGCACCTCTGTCTCTTATCCCGACAATTACATAAGATTCCGGGAACAGACCTACGAACAGTTTTTAAGTTATTCTACGATCGAGCAGGAGGAATGCATATTAAATGCCCTAATCAAAAGATACGACGACAGGGACAATGAGTTCTTTTCGAATACCTGCTCTCTCAGTGTCCTTGATCGCTTCGACACGTTCGGATGCGCAACAGGCGTGGTACCCTCGATAAGATTCGACAAAGCAAGAAAGTGTCTTCTGTATCTGCTTAAAGAATGCAAGAGCGGTGTCTGGTACAGCACTGCATCGTTCATCCAATACCTGAAGAAAGAACATCCTTTTTTTCTCATCCCGCAAAATGTCGAAGTCAAGGACCGCTGGTGGAAGGGTGAACGATATTGTAATTTTTATGAGCGAGGAGAGCTGTGGGGTCGAGGCAAAACGGTCCCCGATAAAGCGCCGGACGCATTTGAACGCGTGGAGGGCCGTTTGGTGGAGCGATTTTTGGAGAATATCCCGCTCTCTATGCGTTATCTGGACGTAGCGTATGACAAGGCATATGAGCGAAGAGAGAAATATCAGTCGCGATATAAGCGGGATAGTTATATGGTCATTCGAGGGAAGGAAAATCAGGCTTCAAAGACTAAGAAGCAAATATACCCGTCGATTAATCAACTCAAGGCGTTCCGGGTAAATGATCGCTTTCTGCGTGTGATGAATAGAGAGATCAGAAAGCCAAAGGTTACGGTCCTGCCTAATTTCGAGATTCATGTGGATTCGGATATTTACCCTGTTACTGTGATGGCCCAACTTACGCCGTTTGCAGATGTAATTGCAGATGATGTTGCGATCGTGCTGAAATTGAATAAGAATAAAGTTGCCGCACAGATAGTCGAGCATGAGGAACTGAATGTAATCTCACTACTGGGTGAACTCGCGGATAAAAAACTGCCACCGAATATCCTCACTCATCTTGAAGATTGGACTGCCCACGCGGAAATGTTCACTCTTTTCGAGGGGTTTGGACTCCTTGTGTGTGATGAAAACTTAATACTCCCTGATGGATTTGCCGTCGATGACATAACGTCCAATATTAAAATAGTGCGTTCCCCGGCTAAATTATTCGCCCAATTGGAAAGCTCGGAACTTGTGCCTGTACTGGTACAGCACCCGGACTCTTCTGTCAGACAGCCCGAAAAAGGAGTCAGAAGCGTTTTCCGTGATACCGCGCCGGAGACGAAGCGGCAAAAAAAGGCGGTTAACATCAAGAAAAAAAAAGTGGTCACGCTCTACTTCCCGTCTAAGACGCTACTGAAGAGATTCGCTAAAGAACTAAAGAAAGCAAAGTTGCCTTTTGGGTTGAATGAACTCACAAACTCTATTACCTTCTCGGAGAGCAGGGAACCGCAATTGGAAGCGGTATTTAAAGCTATAGGGAATGAATATACTATTAACATCGAAGATGTGGGATGAGGTCAAGATACGTCAGAACTTTTTTGTTAATTTTCGCCCTTTCACCCACCTGTCTTGTCGCATATAAACTTCCATTGGCTTCCCACGCAGATGAATTGAAATCCCGTTTATCCTTATCACATCCCAAAAATCATTATAAAGTGTAATCTGGTAGATCTGTCCTCACGTCACGAAAACGGTCTTGATGTTCACGACTTTCCTGCGCTCTGAAATTTCTTCTAATATCTTTATACAAAAAGGCAATTAAATGCACAAAACAGAAAAATTTATATATAGATATTATAAAAAAAACATTTAATGTATAAAAAAATGCTTGATTGTACAGATTTTGAGGATGAGAAAACGAAGGGAAAGATAAAATCACAAGGACTAAAATATGTTCTTATAGATTCCTCTCCAAGCGCACGTCCGGGAAAAGGTGTGCAGAAAGAAGATCCGAAGAAATTCAGGATGCGTTGGTTACTTACAGACCCTTGTGTCTCTGATTTTTATTCTTGCGTTCAATGTGGTGCGTGCACTTCCATTTGCACTGCTGCTTCAATAGATAAGAGATACAATCCGAGAAGATTAGTGCAGTGTCTTATCACCGGGGGAGATATAGAGGATTATCCTGTAGAAAAGTGCTTTTCGTGCCATGCCTGTAAATACGCTTGCAGAAAAGAAATTTGTGTAGCGGACATAGTTAAAGTTTTGAGGGAAAACGAGAGTGAGTGGAAATTTAAATGTCAGGAAGAGATACATTGCAATTCACTTTATGAGAAAGGTTTATGTGTGACACTTGATACTCATTCTCCGGATAAGTTTCCAGAATGGGGCTCTTCATGGGAAAAGATACATAATAATATGAAAAAGACCCGGTCGGAGCTTGGACTTGAAGGGCTTTATCGAGAAATACCTCAAAATTCGCTTGATGAGATAAGGGGAATTGTAGATAGAACGGAGTATAAAAAATTCAAAAAGGAAGGAGAAATCGAGGAAGTAAAGAAAAGGATTCCTGAGAATAAAATCTACTTGTTCCACAGTTGTATCGGTGATGCACACTATCCGGGCATTACCGAGAGTATAAAATACATTTTTGACCGGCTTGGCATTGACTATATGGACGACCCCAGACACTCAACATGTACAGGCTTTGCTTATTACGGTGATAAAATACCGTTTTCCACAATGCTCGCGGTAAATGCAAGGAATTTCGCGCTGGCGGAAGAAGCAGGGTATCCGAATGTAGCGCCGGTATGTCAAACAACTTACGGCGTGCTTATGGAGTCAGCAGGGATTTTGAAGAGTGGAATAGGGCGGCAGGTAAATGAAGAAATATTGAGCACAGTGAACAGGAAATACAAAGGTGAGGTCAATATAGCACACGTTTCAGAAATACTATGGGCGCAAAGAGGCAGGATAAAAGAGAAAATAAAGCATAGTCTTGCCGGTCTAAGAGTTGCTACGCACAATGGCTGCCATTATACGAGGATATTCAGAAAATTAGCGATACCGAATTTATTGGATGAACTTGTCGCTGTTACCGGAGCAGAGCCTGTTGAGTACGCGGAAAAGAATTTATGCTGTGGTATGGGCTTTGGTCATACAACAGAGCAAGAGCGAAGGTACCTTACGAGGGAAATTACGCAAAGAAAGCTTCTATCTGCTAAAGAGGCAGGAGCTGATGTTGTTCTCGTAGCTTGCCCTGGATGTCAGATGACACTGGATAGAAACCAGGAGCTCATTGGAA
>JAUWND010000007.1 GCA_030612835.1 Candidatus Methanophagales archaeon
TAAATCATAATTGATGCTATAAGATGTGCCATATTTTGTGCCATCATGCCCACTTTCGCCACTTCGGTTTTGTCCATCTCCCCTGTCGTATACTAGCCCGCCTTTTACTGTCTCGTGTACATAATTCTCTAAGGGTGCATCAGCCATATAGCCGTTCCAGGCTACTTCTTGGTCTTTTGTGAGTTCGTTATTATCATCGTTTTCTTCGGACACTTTACCATCTTCGTCAACCACTGCTTTTAGGATACACTCCCAATTGGTATCAGTATAATCGAGTATAGCTCCTTCTGCACGATCCGCCCAACTCAAAGGGTCTTCTCCTTCTGGTCTCCACTCGAATGTCATATCGCTCTCACCATCCGCAGGCAATTTTTCCACTTTTTCTTTTCCTATTTGCTGGCCATCTGCGTATAATGTCACATTAAAACTTTCTTCAACCGGCGCATTTTCGTTATTCTTCACCGTAACTCCCACATAGTTCTCAAGGTTGAACCAGGGGCTACCTTTAGCTATATCAGATTCCTCCAACCACTCGTAATGATAGGGTTTAATCGCCGTAATCTCAAGGTCTGGCTTTGATGACTGGTTCCCGTCATCAGCTAAAGCAGGCATGCATAAGCACAAAAGCAAAAGCAAGCAGGATAATATAATTCCAACTCCCGTTACCGTTACACCGCCTATTCTTTTCATCTGCTTAATGTTCATACTTTATCCTCACCTCCTTTAGTTAATATAATTTAATTGCCGGAATCAAATTGTTATACTCTTTACCATTTACATCCACGAACTTTGTGCATCTAATTATCCCCAATCCATCATCTACTTCTAATTCATCCATATGATGAATCTGCGGATAAGAGCCTGTGCGGATAGTGTAATTATAAATCACATCTTTTTTCAATGTTAACGTCCTGTTAAACGAGATATTGAGATAATCACCAGTGTAACCGTCCCAGCGAGCCTCTGCACAATCTCCAGCCGTTTCGTTCCAAATCTTTACGAATTCGCTGTGTCCGCCTGTGCCTGGACATGGGGTAGTGTACATCCTGTTTACCGTAATATTCTGATACACCGTGATTGTTCCATTGTGCGTGCCGGAGATGCTTGGATAAGGACTTTCTGGCGAGCCTGTATCGAATGACGTTTTATAAGTTATTACCAAAAAGGCATTCACAGGCATCATGTTATCGCCGTCATCACCTTGAATTACCTTATTATCATAATCCTCAAGATACTTTGTCACATCAATTGCAGCCATCCCTATTTGTGCTTCTCCGGCACCGATAGTCATAGAAATGCCCGTTATATCCTCGCTGCTGCTCCAGTCATGATGGTATCCCTTATACAAACCCTCGCCCAGTTCTCTACCATTAAACTCAATGACATCGTCTTCTGAATCATCTGCCCATGGAGAGACAACACAAAGTACCACTTCTTCTATCTCCAAATCCAAATGCTCACCCCGGAACTCAGCTTCGTTACGGCATTCATCTAAGTCAAGAAAACCGGCCTCGCCCCTCCTTCCACCAATTAGGATGTCCGCACCTTCAAGTATCCAATATTCCCTTTCCGGTGCTGAGGTATCCTCGTAAACCACGAGAATAGCTGGCGGTGCAAATGAAAACGCTGTTGCAAAGTCTTCGTCACTTCCGTCATTTAGATTCGTCACGCTCACCACATAAGTTCCGCTTTCTTTCATATAATCCGTAATATCGTATGCATAAGTACCCCATGCATGATACTTATACGTGCCATAGGGCTCAGGCAAATCACCTTTTATCTCGTTATAGCTCTTTTCCATGCTCAGATCCTCGGAGTTATAGGAAGGTGTCTCCAAGGTAACACCGATCTTCGGCGCTTTTGGCTCTCCTGCCCGCTTTGGCTTCGACCAGGTGTAGTAAATATACATTCTTGCCAGCTTTGTGCCATCTTCAATCTCTAAATCATAATTGATGTTATAGTATGTGCCATATTTTGTGCCATCATCACCAATATCGCCACTTCGGTATTGACCATCGCCAGAGGTGTATAATATTCCACCTTTTATTGTGTCGTGTCTATAATTCTCTAGGGGCTCATCCGCCATATATCCGTTCCAAGCTACTTCTTGGTCTTCTGAGAATTCGTTATTATCCTCGTTTCCTTCGGACACATTACCCTCTTCGTCAACAACCGCTCTTAGCGTGTAAATCTTATTGGTATCAGTATAAGAGAGTATAGCTCCTTCCGCTGTGTCAGCCCAACTCAAAGGGTCTTCACCTTCCGGTATCCATTCGAATGTCACATCAATAGCATCATCCGCTGACAATCCTTCCACGGTTTCGCTTCCTATTTGCTGGCCATCCGCGTATAACGTCACCTCAAAGCTTTCTGCTGCCACAACCCAGTTATTCTCCACGGTCACACCTACATAGTTCTTAAGGTTGAACCAGGGGCTACCCTTAGCTATATCATAATCGTCAAACCACTCGTAATGATAAGGTTTAATCGCAGTAATCGCAAGGTCTGACTCTTCCGCCTGTGCTAAAGCAGGCATGCATAAGCATAAAAGCAAGCCCGATGATATAATTGCAACTCCCGTTATCACTGTATCGCCTATTTTTTTCATCTGTTTATCCCTCAGCCTTTATTTATAACTTATCATCAAAAAGGCATTGCTCGGCATCATGCAGTCGCCATCATCACCCTGAGTAACCACGTTATCACTTGCATTGAGATAGCTCGTCACATCGGTTACGTTCACACCCACTTGAGCATCGGCAGCTCCTACGTTCATCGTTATCCCGTTTACCGTTCTGTTGCACGGACTACTATATCCACAGTACACACATCTTCCTAACTCGACACCATTGAAATATAGGTAGTTTGTCATTCCAGGCTCCCAGCTAAGTCCCGCCCAGGGAGAAACAACGCCAAGAGTTGCATTCGCTACTTCGCTCAGGTTTATACTGCCAGAGAAAGAAGCGTTATTAAGGCAGTCGGCTAAGGAAAGGAAACCAACGTCGTTCCTTATTCCACCTATAATGATGTCCGCACCTTCATTTAGCCAGTACTCCCGTTCCGGCGTAGTTGCATTCTCATAGAGGACTAGAATAGCGGGCGCTGCAAAGGCATACTTCGCTGCAAAATCATGATCACTCCCATTATTCAGGTTTGTTATTTCCGCCACGTAAGTTCCACTTTCATTTACATACCCTGTTATATTGTATGCATAAGTCCCCCACACATACTTATAGGGGGTGACTTCCCCTGCGATGTCGTTATAGCTTGTTTCCAGCTTCAGTTCATGAACGGTGCCTGATGGCGTGTTTAGCGTAACGCCTATCTTTGGCGCCTTATATTTCGGCTGTGCCCAGGTATAATAGACGTATAATCTTGCCTGCTTTATGCTTCCCGGAACCTCTAAATCGTAACTCACGTTAGTATATATGCCATATTCTGTGCAATCCAGACCATGATATTGACCATCGCCAGTTGTATAGATTATACCGCCTTTTATCTTGCCCTGAACATAATTCTCCAGGGGCGCATCGCATGCAAAGCCGTTCCAAACTACTTCCTGGTCTTCTATAAGTATGTTGTTCCCGTCATTACTTTCCGTAACCTCATTGTCTCCGTCAACCACTGCTCTTAGCTTGTAAAGTGTGCTGGTATTGGTATAAGAGCATACAGCACCTTCTGCAGCGTCAGTCCAACTTAGGGGGTCTGCTCCTTCTGGCACCCATTCGATTTTCACGTCTTTACTTCCGCCTGCTGACAATCCTGCCACTGTTTCGCTTCCTATTAGCTCGTCATCGGCATATAGTGTCACAGCAAAGTTGTCGACAACTTCTGTGCCAAAATTCTTTACGGTAATATTCACATAGTTCATAAGATTGAACCAGGGCTCACCTTTAGGAATACCCTCTTCCTCGGACCAAGCGTAATGATAAGGTTTAATAGCAGTAATTGTAAGGTCTGACTTTGTCACTGCTCGTCTTTCCAATACCAATATCGCGTTAGTAATGCTAACGTATGGGTCATCACAATCATCATCAAGTCGAGTGTACCAGGCATTGTTTCCAGACGAATTCACATAATCTGTAACATCCCACGTGTTCAGCTCAAACGTGTTGCTATCCACCATGCTTGTGTTAAGTTCATGTCCGTTAAACTTCAAGCAATTAGCGCAAGGTGGGTCGTAAGCTGTTAGATGCACCATCGTTAGCTCTGCTTCGGTTACGTTACCCATGTCCACAGCACCATCAAAGGTTGTTGTCCCTGTATCATACGCGGAATGATAATTATCACCCTTCCACCTACCATAATGAAGACCGTCAGTTCCGTCATTTATCCAGTATTGAACATCTTTAGGATTGTCCCCGCCTTCATATACCACCACCAGGACAATACCGTATACCCGGCCATCAAAGTCACCAACAGTCGCATTAATCTTGGTCGTAGTTGCTGTATTTACTGTCCCAGCCTTAACTAAATCTGATACATCATACCACATCCAGTGTTTTCCACAACCACTACATTCGAATTGTTATCCTTTTTACCCTGAAGGTGTATTAGTCCAAGGCTATTACTATCGTAAACGCCGTTAAACGTGACGTTTACCCAGCCTTCATGAGTTTCCGTGACGGCCCATATACCAGTATATAAACGAGCCCATTTAACTGTGCCATTCGTTCTTGTTTCCACGGGCCATCCTGCGAAGTTGTAATCTGCTAAAGCAGGCGTGCATAAAAACAAACATGCAAAGACAACTTATTTTATTTTGTTTTTGGCGTTATATAATCTTTTCGATTTTATGGATCACAGGGACATGTTAAATCCGGCGGGGGAGAATGTTTTGGAGAAGGTCCTGGGAATGGACAGGACAGCCAATCAGACGTATTAGAAGTCGTATTAGACTCGTTTCCAGATGTTAGTTTCACTCGTTTTATCACTTGAGAAACATAGAACTGGCCGATATAATCCTCCGATATATTAACCTCACTTGTTCTCACACCTAGGTGCATAGAGCCATTGAAATAAGATTCAAAGTCCATAGAAGACTTGGTCGCAATTGTCTCATCCTCCATGTAAGATGCATCACTTATCTTCTTGTGTATAGCAGTGCCTGCGTCTTTGTCCTTAGTGCAAATGCCTTGCAGCCATTTAGAAGTGTAGATTGTGGAGAAGCCATCAGAGAAGCTAAAGTAAGTGGGCAGGTATTCTGCACGTGAGCTCTTTTCAAGGCCATGTGAGTCAAAAATCTCGTCCGAGGAATAGATTCCGCTACCATGCTCTATGACTTGCATTTGACCTTCCGAGAACACCTCATCTACCATCACATATCCCACACCACTCACGCTTTTCGGCCGACTTACTAATTTGTCGTACACCTTTAGCTTGTCGTTCTCCGTTTTAACTATTAAGATGTGGATTGTCTTATCACCGACTTTTACTGTTACTTTTTCCTTGTTCTCTGCCATTATTAGTTTGGCTGTCTTTTCATCCGTAGAAACAGAGATGACCATGTCGTCACTGGATTTAGTGATGGTTGCATTCTCCGCCCATTTAAGATCAAGGGTGTCCACGAGGAATCGAATGAGTTTATCGCTATCGTTTCCGGGAACATCACCCCAGTTAAAGAGATATTTAAGCTCTTTTTTCTCTGCCCATGATATGTTGAACAGACCGATGTAATCTTCTGAAGTCTTTGCATCCTTTGATTTTGAACCTATGTGCGTGACCCCAAAGAAGGAAGACGTAAATGCCATAGCTATGCTAGACGCATCCACTTCGCTTCTCGTATCATCCTTTATACGGGATGCACTACTTATTTTCTTGTGTACGACAACATCAATCATATTGTTCTTGATGCAGATGTCCTGCATCCACTTAGAAGAGAAAGTAGTGGAGAAGCCATTAGAGAAGTTAAAGGAAGTGGGCATGTATTTGGCTTCTGTGGTCTTCTCAAGGCTAATGGTCTTGTTCTTTGTCTGTAAGTTTAAGACCTCATCAGAGGAATAGAGGCCACTGCCATGTTCTGTAATGTCTAAACTTGTCCCGACTACTTCATCCACCGCTGTAATAGCAGAAGCGCTTACAGGTGACAGCTCGGTACACGATAGTGTGACGACATTCTCAAGGCTATATGGACTTTGCGCTGTTGATAGCTCTTTGCTTACCATTACAAAACCTTCTCCGCTTACACTTCCACTTTCTGTAAAGGTGAGATCTATCGATTCCGGAACTTTAACCGTTATGGTTATTTCTCCGGTTGTGTTCTCCCCCGCCGAGAGATTACCTATTGTCCACTTGTTGTTTGTGCCTGCATCCGGAGCAGGATTGGCAGAGATGAATGTTACGCGTTCCGGATAGTTTTCTGTTATCGTGACATTTGTTAGATTTGACCCAACTGCATAGGAGTAATTTATCGTGTAATTCACTGTTCCACCGGGAGAGACGCTAGTCGGTGAGCTCGACTTTGTGATTGTAGGTATCCCGATGCATGACACCACATTCTCCCGACAGTTGTTATCTTCGTTTAATTCGTCTATGACATTGTCATTATCTGCGCATACCCTTATTGTGTCCGATTCGCCCGTACATACAATAACAGTATCGAATGTATCTGTGTATGACTCGCCAGGCGTCAAATTCACTGGCACCTGCTTATGCTCTGTCTCTACCCCGTCAATGAATAGCGAGGTGTTATGACCTGCCGGTGCTGTCGCACTGCCGATGTTGCGAATGATATAACTAACGGTGTAATCGCTCTCATTTATCCAGTTCTCCCATTCCTTCTTGATTTCCAGGTCAGGCGTCCTTACGCATGACCACACATTCTCCAGACAATTGTAATCTTCGTCTACGCATACTTTTATGGTGTACGATTCGTTCGTACATGCAATAAGAGTATCGAATGTGCCTGTGTAGTTATCACCCGGCGCCAAATCCACTGGCACCTGCTTATGCTCTATCTTCACCCCGTCAACGAATAGCGTGGTGTTATGACCTGCCGGTGCTATCGCATTGCCGTTATTGAGAACGACATAAGTGACATTGTAATGGGTTTCATTTACCCAGCTCTCCCATTTATCTACAATCTCTAAGTCTGGTAGTTTCTCTATATATTGCACCACCAAAAAGGCATTTGTAGGCATCATGTTGTCGCCATCATCTGCCTGACCAACCACGTTCTCGCTGCCTTTGTGATACAAACTTGTTACATCTGTTACGTCCACCCCGACTTGTGCATTCCCGCTACCTATCTCCATGGTCATGCTGTCTATGGATTCGTCATACGTTCCACCGAAGCCGTGATACACAGCAGTTCCGAGTTGTTCGCCGTTGAAGAACAGGTAGCTTGTCGTGCCGGGAGTCCCGGTGGAACCAGCCCATGGTGATACCACACCGAGCGTTGCACTCATCACCTCGTCAGTCGTATGGCTTGCTGATGGGAACGTTGCGTTGTTTATGCACTCCTGCCACGCGAGGTAGCCGCCGTCTTGCCGCCGTCCACATAGGAGTACGTCAGCCCCATTATTGACCCAATATTCAATTAGCGGTGCCTCTTCATCTTCGTAGACGAACACGATACCAGGTGCTGCGATGCAGAAGCTTTTACCGCCTGTTCTCTTCACGGTCACCGTGTAAATACCACTCGCCTGAATATAATTAGTCAGGTCGTAGACGTAATTACCCCATGGGAATACCCACATTGCACCGGAGCAGAAACATTTCATGTCGTTGTATCTCGTTTCCCCTGTCAGTTCGGATGTCGTCCCGGTTGGGTCTGTTATGCTTACCTTCATCTGCGGACAATTGTCCTTCTCATAATACCAGGTATAGTACACGTTCACGCTTGCATATTCGACACTTGCACCTGCTGGAATTATTATGTCGTAATGTGTATCTATGGAGGTCCCAACAGAATACAATCCGATATATTTGCCGTCGCCAGTTGTGAACGTGAGATGACCATTAAGTGTACCGCGTTTAACGTTTCCCAGTGGGTGGTCCGCCATGTATCCGTTGTAGCAGGCTTCTGCTACTTCCGTTGCCTCATTGTTCGTCTCATTGCTTTCAATTATCTCGTTATCGCAATCTGCTATCGCTTTGAGTTCATACTCTTTTGATGTATCAGTATAGGAGCACCCAGTAAAGCAGTCACTCCCACCTGGTTCCCACTTGAACTGCACGGTTGTTGTCTCTTTAACCCCTAAGCTTGGTATCGTTTCCTTACCAACTAAACCACCGTCTGCCGATACGCTAACACTAAAAGCTCCAGCAGAAGCAGTGCCGTTGTTCTTTACCGTTACGTCTACCTCATTCAATATGTTGAACCAAGGAGGAGTCTTATTATTGAAATGGTATGCTTTGATGCTTTTGTTTACTACGATCAAGTCTGGCTTATCTACTGAGGGGCACTTCACGCTGTTCTCCTTGCAGTTGTTTGTCTCGTCACTCTCGTCAACTCCATTGTCTTTGTCTGTGTCTGCACAAACGGTGACGTTTAAGGTGGCTCCACAGGGGCACTCGAAAGGACCGACAGTGTTCTCATGGCTTTCTCCTTTTGCTATTGCGGGTGTGGAGGAATTGGATGATGGTACACCGTTGATATAGATGGTTGTTTGGCTCGCATTTGCATCCGCAGATCCGATGTTATTCACCTTGTAAGTTATGGTGAAGTTACCAGCAGCATCAAACGTCTCGTTCTTCTCGCTGATTACCAGGTCGGGCTTTCCTAGACACACCACCTCGTTCTCATTGCAGTTGTTCGTCTCGTCGCTCTCGTCAACCTCATCGTATTTGTCTGCACAAACGATGACCTTTAGGGTGGCTCCGCAAGCACACTTGAAAGGACCGACAGTGTTCTCATGGCTTTCTCCTTTTGCTATTGCGGGTGTGTAGAAATCGGATGGAGCACCGTCGATAGAGATGGTTGTTTGGCTTGCATCGGCATCGCCATCCCCCACGTTTGCTATGGTATAGGTTACATTGAAGTTGCAATCCCCAAATGCTTCGGTTTTATTGGTGATAACCAAGTCAGGCATTTTGTAGTTCAGCACAAGGAACGCATTTGCAGGCATCATGTTGTCGCCATCATCTGCTTGACCAACCACATTGTCGCAGCCGTGGAGATAAAGAGCTGTTACATTAGTTACGTTCACGCCGACCTGCGCATTCAAGCTTCCTATGTGCATGGAAATGCTGTCTATTGATAGGTCATAATTCTCGCTGTAGCCATGATATACACCAGTGCCAAGTTTTAGATCGTTGAAGAAGAGATAATTGGTCATTCCCGGATCCCGTTCTGCGCTGCCCCAGGGCGATACAAGGCCGAGCGTTGCATTCGCCACCTCGCCCGTTTCCACGCTTGCCGGGAACGTTGCGTTGTTTATGCACTCCTCCCAGCACAGGTTTACACTCGTTGGATCGCTCCTACCGCCCAAAAGTACGTCTGCACCCCTATTGATCTGGTATTCAATTAGCGGTGCATTTTCATCTTCATAGACAAGTGCAATTCCCGGTGCTGCGGTACAGAAGTATTTACACTTCTCTGTGCAGTTGTTCTTCACAGTCACGGTATAAGTGCCACTGCCCGTGATGTATCCTGTTAGATTGTAGACATAATTCCCCCACGCCGATACCCGTGATGCTCCGGGACATGTGCAGTTCATGTCATTATAAGCCTTTTCAAGCGGCAGAACGTATGTTCCAGTTGTGGTTTCTATGCTCACCTCCATCTCGGGACATGCCTCAGATGGCTCAGTCCACTTGTAGTAAACATTCAGGTCTGCGAGAATAACAGTTGCAGTTTCTGGCAATGTTATGTCATAGTTCGTAACCTGAGTATCACCCACTGAATACAGACAACTGTACACGCCATCGCCAGTTGTGAACATTAACGCGCCGTGAACTGTGCCGTGCGCAACATTTTCCAGTGGCTCGTCAGCCATGTAGCCGTTGTAGCATGCTCTTGTCTTTTTAGGGTCTAATACTAACCTCTCGTTGTTCGTTTCGTTTGTTTCTGTAACTTCGTTATCGCAATCTGCTACTGCAGTGATGTTATTTTTGAAGTCCCTGAATGACCAGTTGAAGTAACAAAAATTATCTATAGTCTTGAGACAATCGTCTCCAATTGGCTTCCAGTTCTCGAACGTCACGGTCTCATTCGCACCCGCAGCCAAACTTGATACTGGCAATCTGCCAAAGAACTCGTCACCTATGTATAGACTAACATTGGATGCTTTTGCAGGTGTGCTACCATTGTTCTTTACTGTAACGTCTATCTCGTTCGATAGGTTGAACCAGGCGGGACAGTCGGTATTATTGTGGTATGCTTTGATCTCGGTGATTATAAGGTCCGGCTCTTCACCGGATCTCTGAAGATCCCCCTGCGCGCAGATTGGTATTATGCCGAATGCTACTATTGCTACCGTTACGATCAAGGCAATATGTTGTTTATTCATTTTTTTTCTTCCCCGCCCCCATCTTTATTTCACCTCTAAACTAAACTAAACTAAAAAATACTTAGTTTATTCTTTACTTAGTATGCCACCACCAAAAACGCATTCGTAGGCATCATGTTGTCGCCGTCATCTCCCTGACCAACGACATTCTCGCTGCCTTGGAGATAATGAGCTGTTACATCTGTTACGTTCACGCCGACTTGCGCATTCGCGCTACATATCTCCATGGTCATGCTGTCTATTGCATTGTAATACGTTTCACCGTAGCCGTGATACACACCAGTTCCGAGTTCTACGTCGTTGAAGAACAGGTAGTTTGTCTGTCCGGGCTCCCACGAGGAACCAGCCCATGGTGATACCACACCGAGCGTTGCAGTCACCACCTCGTAAGTCACATTGCTTGCCGGGAACGTTGCATTGTTTATGCACTCTTCTAATGATAGGAATCCGCCATCGCCTCTGCGTCCGCCTATGAGTATGTCAGCCCCATTATTGACCCAATATTCAATTAGCGGTGCGTTTTCATCCTCATAGACGAGCACGATACCAGGTGCTGAGATGCAGAAGCTTTGACCGCCTGTTCTCTTCACGGTCACCGTGTAAGTACCACGGCCCTGAATATAATCCTTCAGGTCGTAGACGTAGTTACCCCAGGGGAATACCCATGATGCACCGGGACAGAAACATTTCATGTCGTTGTATGCCTCTTCCAGTGGCAGTATGTATGTCCCGGTTGCGTTTGTTATGCTTCCCTCCATCTGCGGACAACTCTCCTTCTCATAATACCAGGTGTAGTACACGTTCAAGTTTGCGGATTCAACACTTGCACCTGCTGGAATCGTTATCTCGTATTGTGTATCTCTGGAGTCCCCAACAGAATATAATCCGGTATATATGCCGTCGCCAGTAGTGAAATTCAGATGCCCGTGAATTAATCCGTGTGCAACGTTTTCCAATGGCTCGTCTGCCATGTATCCGTTGTAGCAGACGCTCTCTACTATCGTTATCTCATTGTTCGCCTCATTCGATTCTGCTACATCGCCATCGCAGTCTACTATACAGGTGATGTTGTAATCATTATATGACCCGTTGAATTGACATGGTGGTCGCTGGCAATCGTCTCCAATTGGCTTCCAGTTCTCGAACGTCACCCTTTTATTCGCACCGGCACTCAAGCTCGATACTGGCAGCTTGCCAAAGAACACGTCTTCGATGTATAAGCTAACGTCAGACGCGCCAGCAGGTGCTGTGCCATTGTTCCTTACCGTTACATCTATCTCATTCGATAGGTTGAACCATGCAGGAGTGGTAGTGTCGTTGTGGTAAGCATTGATCTCAGTTACGACCAGGTCGGGCTCTCCTGAAACTGTGTAATTAGCAGTCAGAAATGCCAGGCCTATCTTGTAGTATGGTCCGTCGCGGTCGTAGGTCAAGGTGTTGTTGCTATTGCTATTGAATAGACTTGACACGTACCATGTATCGTATCCTGAATACCCACCCTGCCAGTTCACTCCATCATCACCGGTTGGATCAGTTGGAATGCTGACACCATTAAAGGTGTATTTACCGTCTTGACTTGCCATATGCACAACCGTCAGATTAGAATTATGTACGGTTGAGCCTTCAGGCAGATCAGCCGAGAAATTCGTTTCACCGATATAATTAGGTTTTTCTTCATTATCCCAGTAATAGTTGTCCACATCATGTCCTCGGTTTACCCAGTAATGCACAGTGTCCGTATCCCCATCGTTGTATGCTACCACCAGGGTGACTAACTTTATCCTACCGTCAAAATTAGGATATATTTTCGATGTCTCTATCGCCACATTGCTATTGGGCTGCACAAGATCTGTAACATTATACCACATCAAGTAATCACTCGTTACGCGGACACGATGGTCGTTTTCCCATTCAGGACCTCTCCCATAATCTGGTCCTGCATCCATGTATCCGGTTGTCCCATTAGCACATGGTGTCTCGTACAACAGAGCAGGGTATGTATAGCAACCATCAAGCAGCTCACTGGTGGGTGTGCCACCGAGGTGAACACCGTTAAATGTTATGTTCACCGTACCAGGGTAGCAGTTTTGCATATGTGCGCAGTATATAGCCACATACAACTGCGCCCACTCCACGTCCGTATACGAGGGTAGTGTGTAGCTCTTTGTCCAGTCAGTAACGAGAGGACAAGAATCGTCAAACCACAGGTCACCGCTCACTTCGCCTTCATGTACGCTCGTAAGTGGTAATCCGCCACAATATGGGTCTGCAGACGCTATTGCACCGAATGACAACAGAACGATAATTGCTGCTGCTGTTGTAAACAATATAACTTTTGCATTCATTTTTTTCTGCTTTTCACATCCTAAATTTTTCACATCCGACTTCTCATTTCCTTTCATTTTCTTTTTTTACTTTACTTTACAACCTCCTTTTTTTAACTGTTTCGTATCTTGTGGGCATATTTTTACAAAGCCTCTTCTTTTCCCATCGCTTCTTCTTTGCCCACACATTCGCTTTTTTATTATCCTTTGCGTAAGATGATTTCAGCCCATATTAATAAAAAGGTTTTCTATTTTTGCCGATTTTGTACCCAAATTTAACAACCATATTTTAAAAGCGTTTTTTCAGTCATTTTAATCACTTATTTTTGTAATGGGATATTTATATTCTGGTATAAATTCTAAAAATAAAATAAAATAAATGTATTTGTTTAGCTCCTTTTTATAACCACCCGATTACACAGATTTTCACGAGAAAATAATCCAGCTCTTCAAGTGAAGATACGCCATATCGTAGATAGATAGATAGATAGATAGATAGATAGAGGTAATTTATTTAATACTCTCGCTTATACTATGAGAAGGAGGATGCAGAAGAATGCATAAACTATGCAGGATTGATATTGGGCGAGGTAAAGAGATATATAAAGAGATAGATAATAAATTGAGGGAATTGGCGGAGAAACTCCGAGTGAGATATAACGTGAGTAAAATAATCCCTGCCGTACTGGGTTTAACAGATTTGCCAATAGAACCTTGGTGTTATACCGAAGAGGAGTTTAGAGCGATGATAATAGATAAAAACGACTTTATAACAGAAGTATTGAAGGATGGTAAGAGGATATTTTGATTAGTTAATCCCTTTTAGCCATGTCTGGTCTGCATCAAGCCGCCTTTAAGTTCAGATACCTTGTATTCGTAGCATTAGTATCGTAGTATGCTCCTATTTCGTCAGCTTTTAAATCTATCGGGACAGATAATTTTACCACCCACACGTCGGTATAGCCGGCGCCGAAAGAGTTTGTGTAGCCTGCTGCAATGTATCCTCCATCAGAAGTCTGCTGGGCCGAATAGCTTTTCTCCAGGCCTGTTCCTCCAAAGGTCACGTTCCACTGTTCATTCCCATATGCGTTTGTCTTCATAATCCAGAAGTCAGCCGAACCAGCGCCGTAAGACCCCGTATACCCTGCTATAATGTACCCGCCATCCCTGGCCTGATTGACAGAATAACCTTCATCCATGGCGGCTCCGCCAAAAATACTGTTCCATTCTTCGTTACCATCCGGATCAATCTTTATCAGCCACGCATCCTGCCGATTATTTGTGCTTCCTGCCATGATATACCCGCCATCTGTCGTCTGCAGGACTGAGTAGCCATAATCATAGTATGGACCACCGAACGTCCTGTTCCACTGTTCTATCCCATTTGAATCTGTCCGTATGAGCCATGCGTCAATCACTTCAGCGCCGTAAGAGCTTGTTCGTCCTGCAATGATGTATCCACCATCATAAGTCTGCTGAACGGAAGCGGCATACTCGCAGGCATCAGTTCCAAATGTCCTGTTCCACTGTTCGGTCCCATTTAAATCGGTTTTTATCAGCCATGCATCCGCACGTGCACCAGCATAAGGGTCTGTCCGTCCTGCGATGATGTACCCTCCATCAGAAGTCTGCTGAACCGAATGACCCCAATCAAGACCAGTTCCACCGAACGTTCTGTTCCACTCTTCCGTCCCATCCGAATCAGTCTTTATCAACCATGCATCGTAATCACCAGCGCCGTATGAACGCGTGTATCCTGTAATGATGTAACCGCCATCAGAGGTCTGCCGGACAGAGCCGCGATCGAGGAAGTCTGCCTCTGCACCTCCAAATGTCTTGTCCCACTCTTCAGTCCCGTTTGAATCTGTTTTTATCAGCCATAAGTCAGCATCACCAGCGCCGTAAGAATATGTGTGTCCTGCGAGTATGTATCCACCGTCTGCAGTTTGCTGGACTGAGTAGCAATAATCATCGTCAGCTCCTCCGAATGTCCTGTTCCATGATTCTTCAGGTGGCGTCTGTGCCATCCCTGGCATCACCATTATCGCAGCTATCAGCGCAATAGCAACAATGCCTAAACATTTCTTTAGAGAAGAAAGCTTTACCAAAGAAACCTTCTCATTTTCCCCCTTCATCCCCTTTTTCTCAGATTTCTTCCCCCTTTCATCTTACCTTCTCTTACCAGCATACCATTTTTCTTACTATAGAGCTTGTCTATTAATCTTTGCTTAGACAAGAAAGCATAAATTTTGATAATCGGACGCAGATGAACGCAGATAATCAGGATTTTAAATATAAGGTTTAGTTGACGGAGGAGATTATTAGAATCTTCTATCGAGTTTATAATAAACTGGGTTTATTATGGTTTTCTGGAAAGTGTTTATGAGAATGCAATGATGATAGAACTTAATTTTGTTTGGCACTAAACCGGAAGTTAAACGTAAGGCATTTGATACTTTGAGAAAATAGTTTTCTGCGTAAATCTGCGTCCTAAATAGGTAGAAGTTATACTTTATATACTATAAAAAATAGGAAAAGGGGAAAAAAAATCCCTTCATTTTTTTCCTTTATCTGCACATACCTTTCATTCCTTCACGATGTCCTGATCGACTCGTAACTGCCCGCCTTCATAGTAGATAGAGCTTTTGAGTGCCGCGCTGAACGTCTTGCCCTCGGATGCCTTTACCTGTCCCTCGAACTCGTCTATGAAGTCTATTATCGCCTCTGTACTCTTGACTCCTATCGCGTCTCTGTTCTTCATGACTTCTCTCTTAAGTCTCTCTGTGAATGACAGTGCCTCTTCTACATCTTGCCTGGTAATGCGCTCAGCCACGTCCATTCCCTGAACATGCAGACCTACCGGGATCGAATACCTGGACAAGAGTTGCGCTCCATCTTTCACCAGATCAGAGTCGGCTCTACTCAGAACCAGCGTCAACGCCGGACTATTGTCGTAGTAGCGATCCACGTACATGTCCTCAAGCTTGTTGTCTCTCAGAGCTCTTAGTTCATTCAGACGCCCCTCTGGATCTATAACATTTGCCTGATATACTGCATAATCGGCAGGACAAGGTATTTCACCCTTCTTCTCCAGGATCAAGAACGCATTGCTCGCTTCCATGTAATCCACACTGCTCCGGAAGTTAGCTTCGTTATCGGCTGCTTGCAGGTACGAAGTCACATCAGTCTCCGCGATTCCTATCTGTGGTGTCGGTGTGCCTGTACCAACAAAGTTCCAGACGCCATACCACATGTTCGTATTGAAGCTCAGATCGCCTTCATTCGGCCCTGCACCAGGAGCAACGGTTATCAGTGTCGCTTTCTCTATTTCTGTTGTGTCTATCGAACCGAAAGGAGCATATGCAGTCGCCTCCTCTGGCGTTGTGCATTGTGCCGCGCCACCGTAGAGCAGGTCGAACTCTTCGTTCATTATTATCGTCCGCTCAGGTTCGCTGTCATCTGCATATACCACAACAAGAAGCATGCCGCGCATGGACACGTTGTCACCGCCCGGACACGAGTTTGTGAGGTTTGCGATATTACCAGAAGTATCGAAATCCGCAGTTACATCGTATACCAGCATACCATAGGGATAGCTAGTACCCCAGCCCTTCTCGTCTGAATAGTGTACATCCAGAGTTTGCAGGTTGTCATTGAAGCTCATAGCCACGTACGTATCTATTCCACCTGTTTTATCCCATGTGTATGGTACGAACAGCCTGGCCGTTTCTATTGTCGCAGTTCCTGGAATCGGCAACTCGATCGCATCCCAGCCGGCATTGTATTCCGTCCAGTCAGGATACGAGTATGAGCTCAGATAATAGCTATCGCCAAGCGAATATATCAGGTTGCCGTTGAGTTCAAACGTATCCCAGGTGTTGATGTCCTCGCCACCAGTGTACCGCTTGCCCTTGTAGCCGTTGTTCACTACTGTTGTATCCAAGGTTAATTCATTGTTCGTCTCATCAGACTCGTCGAATTCATAATTGCAGTCTGCGGTAACGGTAATAGTCACAAGATCGCCCGCAGTTCTGATCGTTGTGTCATTAATACAGACCGTAGTATCTGCACCAGCCGCCAATCCAGCTATTCTTACTTCTGTGCTGAACCCGTCAATATCGAAGCACACGATGCATGCGCCTGCATCCCCCTCGCCGATGTTCTCTATCTTTGCACATATCTCGTTGCTCTCGCTTGCGAACAGGTAGCCGCCGCAGTTTGGCGTGATCTCTGAAACAATCAGATCAGGCTTCTCTTCTGCTGTTTCGTATTCCACTACGAGGAACGCATTACTCGCTTCCATCCAGTCTTCGCTGCTCTGGAAGCCTGCTTCATTCTCGGTTGAGTCCAGATACGATTTCACATCGCGCTCATCGATTCCAATCTCCGTGGCTCCAGCGAAATTCCACACATTCGTCCATGTCTGCCCGTTGAAGATCAACTCGCCTTCATTCGGACTAGCACCAGGAGCAACAGTTATCAGTCTCGCATTCACCACCTTAGATATATCAATCGCAGGTCCAGTGATTGGCGCCCACGCGGTTGCCTCGTCCGGTGTCGTGCAGTAAGAGGCATCGCCATAGAGATTGTCGAACTCTTCATTTACAAATATCAGCCGCTGTGGTTCACCTGCATCTTCGTATACCACTACGAGAAGCATGCCTCGCATAGATACCTGTGTAGTGCTTGGTGTTTTGGTGAGGTCTGCGGAGTTGCCGCTTGGGTCGAAGTCACTGGTCACATCATATGCCAGCATTCCGTAAGGCAGGTTGTAGTAACCGAACCCTTTACTATCCCAATAGTGTTGGTCCTCAGGCTCCTGATTGACAGCATTGAAACTCATGCTGACATTGTCCGGCATCACATCTGCCTTATCCCAGGTGTAGATTGCATACAACCTCGCCTCTACAACAGTTGCAGTACCCGGAATTGGCAGGTCAGCCGCAGTCCAACTGGCTGTGTAGTGTGTCCACTCGTCATAACCACTCACGTACTCACTGTCACCAACCGAATAGACCAGATTGCCGTTAAGATCGTATGTCATCTTAGTGGCGATATTCTCACCGCCTGTGTATGTCTTGCCCTTCAAGCCGTGGTTTATCACCGTTCCAGCCGCAGATTCGTTGTTCGTCTCATCACTCTCATCAACCTCGCCATCGCAGTCCGCTAGTGCTATTATCTGTTCGCCTGCGGGTCTCGCAATAGTGTCGGTAATGCTCACTTTTTCGCTTGCATCAGCCGCCAATGCACCCACGGCAACGCTCGCACTGTCTCCACTAGCGCCACTGAGTTTTACGTGAGAAGCACCAGCAGCACCAGCGCCGATGTTCTTGACTGTTACGTCCACCACGTTGCTCTCCTTAGCGAAGTAATAATGCTCGCAGTCCGGGTTCAACACGACAGCATCCACGATCAGGTCGGGCTTGCACGGTAGGCACTCAACAAAGTTATCCATGCAGTTGTTATCCTCGTTACTCTCGTCCACTACCTTATCATTGTCTGCACATACCGTTACTTTCAGCGTCTCGCCGCACGGGCATTCTTCAGGCTCAAAAGCACCGCTGTAGCTCTCTCCAGAACCCAATACCAGGCAAGTCTGGTTTTCCATCTCCACGCCATCCACGTACTTGCACGTTGTGCTTTCTCCTGCCTCGCCGTCTCCTATGTTAGTTACGGTGTAGCTCACGATGAACTTACCATCGTCAAATTCCACCGACTTCTCTACTATCAGATCCGGCTCTTCCGGAGCTGCTTCTGTGTAATTCGCAGTCAGAAATGCCAGGGCTATCTTGTAGTATGCATCGTTGCGGTCGTAGGTCAAGGTGTTGTCGCCATTGCTATCAAGTAGACTTGACGCGTACCATGTATTGTATCCTGAACACCCACCCTGCCAGTTCACACCTTCATCACCGGTTGGGTCTGTTGGAATGCTGAAACCATTAAAGGTGTATGCACCGTCTTGACTTGCCATCTGCACAACCGTCAGATTAGAATTATGTACGGTTGAGTCTTCAGGCAGGCCAGCCGAGAAGCTCGTTTCGCCGATATAATCTCCTTCATAGTAATAGTTGTCCACATCATGTCCTCGGTTTATCCAATAATGCACCGTGTCCGTATCCCCATCGTTGTATGCTACCGCCAGGGTGACTAACTTTATCCTACCGTCGAAATTAGGATAAATATCCGCCGTCTCTATCAGTACATCGCTATTGAGCGCTACAAGGCCTGTAACATCGTACCACATCAAGTAGTCACTCGTCACGCGGACACAGTGGTCGTTCATCCATTCAGGACCTCTCCCATAATCTGCTTCTGTACCCATGTATCCTGATGACCCAATAGTACAGGCTGTCTCGTACCACAGAGCCGGGTATGTATAGCAACCGAGAAGCAGCTCACTGCTGGGTGTGCCACCGAGGTGAACATCGTTAAATGTTATGTTCACCGTACCCGGGTAGTTGTTTTGCATATGTCCGCAGTATATACCTACATACAACTGTGCCCACTCCACGTCCGTATACGAGGGTAGTGTGTAGCTCTTTGTCCATTCATTATATGCTAGAGGACCAGAAACGTCAAACCACAGGTCACCGCTCACTTCGCCTTCACGTACGCCCGTAAGTGGTAATCCGCCACAATATGGGTCTGCAGACGCTATTGCACCGAATGACAGCAGAACGATAAATGCTGCTGCTGTTGCAAACAATATAACTTTTGCATTCATTTTTTCTGCTTTTCACATCCTAAATTTTTTACATCTGTCTTCTCATTTCCTTTCATTTTCTTTTTTTACTTTACAACCTCATTTTTTTTAACGGTTTCGTATGAGCATAATACATTTTTACCATGGCTCTTCTTTTCCCATCGCTTCTTCTTTGCCCACACCTTCGCTTTTTTATTATCTCTTATGTAAGACGATTACAGTCGATGTTAATAAAAAGGTTTTCGGTTTTGATTTTTTTGCAGAAAAGGAGCAACAATACAGAGAAAAAGCAGCATTGCCGTAGCATAGAAACGAACAGAAGTAAGAGTTTGTGGCGACGATGTTAGCGCGATAATTGAATGTATTATCCTGTTTGAAGCTGTTGAATTTATTAGAAAAAGTTCACGCTGTGCGAATTAATACTGGTACCGTGCATATAGGGTTATATACAGGGAAAGTACTATGAATACATGTGGACATATACGTTTGAAATGGTAAAAGATTATACTTAGAAGCCAAAAAATATTTAACGTTGCATAAATTATCTTGTATATAGTGTAAGTGACAATAAAAATTTATAAAGGGGTATCAGATGCAAGCGGCATGTAAGGGAAAGGAGGTGTTGTGCGTAAAATGAATGTGACCGCAGTACAGGAGGGTTTTACGGCCGCTATGCAGTCAGGGATATACATTATTTCAACGAGTTTATTGTATCCTGTGATAATAATCCTATTTCTTTTAATTTGCTGGAGTTTAATAGCGCTCGGGGGGTTTATATATGAGTGGTATAAGCGGGACCGCGATTTTGTCTCGCTTGAGCACGGTGCGTTCAAGGCGAGGGCGTTACTGAACGAGGATGACTCGGACGGTGCCTTCGACATCCTGAGTAAGACATGTTCTACTAAATACGTGCATCTGTTTCTCATTAGATTAGCAATGTTCCGGAGAGCGCATCAGAGTAAGAAACTCATGGAAGTAAAGATAGAGAAGTTATTGCATGATTTAGAGAGTGTAATGATGAAGAGGTGGGAGAAGTCACGGTTCGCGAGTCGGGCAGGCCCTATGCTGGGTCTGATGGGTACGTTGATACCGATGGGACCTGCACTACTCGCGCTTGCCGGCGGCGATATAGAAACGTTAGCAAAGAACCTGGTTGTCGCATTCGGATCAACAGTTCTCGGATTAGTGGCTGGACTGTGCGGGCATTTGTTATCAATGGTTAGAAGCAGATGGTACGATCAAGATATGAGTGATATGGAGTTTTTAGCGGAGATTCTGTTCGGTGACCGAGGAAGCGAAGAAGCCTTAGAGTTAGGGATAATCGAAGAATGCGATTTTGAGGCGGATGATGGGTATGGTCAACGATTCAGGCACTATATTAGTAAGACGAATAGAGGGGAGAGGAGAAAATTGCGAGAAGTTTTTATGATGAATGGAGAGGAAGAGGAGGTGGTGGTAAAAGATGAGTTACATGAAGCGAAGGAGTAGAAGAAGCGGTAGGAGAAGAGGATTTCTACTACAGGACGATGAGGACCCTTTAAGTGGAGTTGCGAATCTGTTCGACGTGGCAATGATATTTGCCCTTGGATTGCTTGTTGCGCTACTGATACAGATGCAGATGCAAGAAGCACTCACGGACCTGGACAAGATGAAAGAGATTGTCGAGCGTGGTAAGAAGATGGAAATGGCTCCAACAGAACAGATGGTTACCGTTAGTGGCGAGATAGAGGAGTCGGGCACTCTTTATGAGATTAAACAGGGAGATGACTCGGTATTTGTACTGGTGAATGAATCCGCGAAAGGGGGAGGTTGACCTTTAAACGTATTGTATTTACTGACACCTGACAACTCACACCTCATACCTTCATCATAGCTAAATAAATACAAAAGGTCTATTGGGTACTGGTACCAGTTAGTAGGAATGCGGAAAAAGATGCGAGAGCAGTGTAATCTGAGGAATATTGGCATTTTTATTGTAATAACGATGTGTTTAGTGGGCATGATGAGTCCTGCGATGACTCAATCCTCAAACGTCATACCCTCAACACCCTTGTATATGTATGGACCTGTTTTCCATGAAAATAACATTTTTTGCGAATCACTCATTGTGTATGAGTCCACAAAGGGATTCAGTAAGAGTACTGAGAACGAGATATACAATTTGACTGTACTTGTAGACCCGGAGAATAGGGTTAAGGAGAGCGATGAAGGTAATTTTGCGAATGACAATTTGCCGGATTTGGACGTTAACGAAATAGAGGCATACTACACTAACACAGACATAAGGTATCTAAACTTAAATAATGACGTCAAAGTAAAAATAACAAATCACGGGTCTATAAACACAGTACCATTTGAAATAAAACTCGTTGTGAACGCAGAAGATGTAGATATTAAGACAATCCCTGCACTTGAGCCAAATTCAAGTACATATGTAGTGTTCAATTGGACGCCAATATATAATGTGACCCGACCACCCATAAATGCATATCAGGTATCCGAAAATTTTACTTTGCATGCGATAGTAGACCAGGAAAACAGAATAATAGAATCAAATGAGACCAATAACATGATGACGGTCAACGTATCTGCATTATGGAATGGTCGTATGGGAGGAAATGGTGTTTTAGGTGAACCATATATAACAACCCTGCATCATGGTATGTTACATGGTGGCACAATCTACACATTTGGTGATAGTTATAAGTACTGGAAATATGCAGTTCAACCAGGTAACCCTTATACAGTAAAATATAATGTTACACTGCCTCCTGGTACCAAGGTAGAATTAGCAAATATATATACCTATTTCGAGTGGTTTGTTACGGAACAACCGAAAGCTGAGGTGACGTTTGCTACTCCCGATGGCGAGAACCATCTTTCGATAGAAGGGTGGTACTGGGACAGAGCTTATGCTTTCATTTTTGGACCTTTTTTATGGGGGGTCCTCAAGTATGATGTGACCCAATACATCAATGGGAACGGTACTTACAACTTCTCTCTTAAGCATGATGGTGGTCCTAAATACTTTGTGGATGGTGCGTTGTTGTTCTTAGTCTACCGTGATGAGAGCGAGCCTTTGATGGAGTACTGGGTGAGTGAGGGTGCAGACCTTATAGGAGGCAGAGATATTGAATATCTTCGCTATGAGGATACAACAGCGAAGGCGGAGTTCACAGGTGGCGAAATAGATATTGCAAATGTAACCAACGTGACACTGTTTTCTGTTGTGAATTGGGGATTCCAAACTGACCTATGGTTCAATGGCCACTTACTTGGGAAAGATTGTTTCACATCTATACACCCCTATCAAGAAGAGATTGCGCAATACAATGTTACAATGATACCGGCGGAATATCTTAATTCCACCTATAATCTTGTTGAAATGGAATTTAGAGGAAATTGCAGGAATATGCCGGCAAATGCATTCCTGGTTGTGGAATACAAAAAAGATGAACGATAAAAAGATGAACAATAGAGGACTCGGTACTTTTCTGGTAATAATGGTGTGTTTAGTGAGCATGATGAGTCCTGCGATGACTCAGCCATCTATTCCAATGTTTAATAATGCGAGCACTGCTACCAATGGAGAAACTGATGACTTCTCTGAACCTATTACCCTTTTCGCGCCTTCTTCGCCTGTTCCTGATACCGAAGGAGCGCTGAGAACGTTCAACATTACAACAGACCAACCCGTAAACGTTAGCTTGCTACTCAACGGAACGGAAGTGTTCAGCCAGAGCAGTGTGACAAACTCAACTTACACGAATACAAACGTCATTAAAGCTCTAGATAATGGAACACAGACACTTAACGAGAGCGATAATAGTCTAACCGACCTTGCAGTAACAAGCATCGAACTTGAGACAGGCTGTGGTGCCTCGGAACATCCATGTTATCGCTATGCCGGATATGCTCTTAACGTTACCGCGATAATAGCGAATCTCGGAGAGGCGAATGCGAGCAATTTTGTCCTTAACTTCTACGATGATGACACAATATTTAATGAAACAGAAGTCCGCCACCTTCAGGCAGGCTCTTCTTGTATCGTTAATGCCTCCTGGGACCTTTCAGATGCAGATATTGGGGTCCATAGTATTACTGTTGAAGTTGAACCGTGCAACAATTCGGACAGTAACCTGACGAATAACATAAACCACTTAGAAGGGGTAGGGATAGCTAATCCCTGGGCAATCAATATGACAGTACCTGTAACTCCCGTAAAAGAAGGCGATAACGTATCTATCTATGTCGGTATTAGAAACAAAGGACCGCTAAGTGCCAACCTCTCGCTTAATTTCTCTTGTCTGGATAGCTACGAGAACAGAATCCTGTTTGATACCAAATCTTTGCGGGTAGACGCTAACAGCACAAATTATACCGACGCAACCTGGGATGCAAGACCTTTGTTCATAGGTCCCCCGGATAATATCTCTACCACACGTACCATAGTAGTGGAAGAGGCGAAAGCGGATTTACATACGAGAAAAGAGATAGAAGTGATGCCTCATTCAAACCTTACCATTACTGCCGTAACCATAAATCCTTTTAATGAAACTGCAAATGTTGTGACCTTCACAATTAACAATAATGACAGTGAGACTGCAAATGCTACTCTTTGGCTCTATGATGTGAACACAACCGCACATGAAATATCTTATTCTTCAATGCCTGAACTGCTCCTGACATCCTATCCTGGTGCACTTAGCATGAGCGTGTATTTCGTTGACAAAATCACATATTATGAAGCGGGTCCGGGATGTTGGTATGAAGTTTATGATATGAACAACACTATAATCATGAATGAACGCCGCTCGAGCTCAACAAAAAAGAGAGAAGAGCGGGGCAATATTTGGTCCAACTGGGGTGCCGGGGATACTATTACACTAAAGTATTACAGAATAGAAGCTACTGTCGAACCGGTCGCACTGCTCAAATGCATGCCGCTTACTCTGAATGCAAGCGAAACGAAAAAATTCGCCATACCGTACGAATTATCACAGCCCGGAGTGCATACGCTATGGCTGGTACTGAGCAACGGGAACAACGCTTTTACGACCGTTGGTGGGACGGATCTTGCAGTTAATCTTTCCGTGAATGAAACAGTGCTTGACGGCGACCAGTTGAACATAACGGCAATGATAAAAAATTTAGAGTCCATAAATGCCACGAACTTCTGTGTTCGTTTTTATATCGATTCGTCAATAATTCATGAAGAGAGTATCCCTTACCTATCCGGCGTTGAATATCCGGATAACAGTACCTCAATATATGTTAGCTGGAACGCAACGACATGGAACGCAGGCAAAGGCAAAGATGTCTTCAATCATATAATAAAAGTGGAAATAGACTCGTGTGAGAATATAGATAACTATGCGTCAAACAACGAAGAGGAGAGAATAGTCCATGTTTACAATGATTTCGCTGTTACCTGCTTGAATATTAGTCATGACCTCAGTATCGGCGAGTCGGCTGCCATTAATTCTACAATACTATATTTGGGCAACAGAAGTAGGAGCGCAAACGTAAGCTTTTATGTAAAAAAAAGTGAAGATATAAAAAGACTTATCTCATCCTCTATTATTAGTTTTGACGATTCGGGCGGTAGTGTAACGAATTGGACTGCCAAAATAGATAATAGCACGAATTTGTGCGCGCGGGTGACGGACGTAACTACAAATTGGACCGTGGACGTGAGCGGGAACTGCACGATAACCGTAGAAGTTGAGCCAGGATGGGATGTGAACAAAACGAATAATAAAATGAGTATCACAAGAGAGATTATCGCACCGGATTTCGTGCTCGATGACCTGCGTATCGAGCCGAAAAGCTCGATAGAGGGAAATACGACAAACATCTCGGTTACTGCCAATAACACGGGCGGCATAGCTCGTGCTACCAATATCGCCTTCTATGACTGCTTCAGAAAGCCCAGCGACTACTACATATCCATGTTTATGAACCCAACAGAATACGGTATCAAAACTACTTCGATTGGATTTAATAAGAACGATACGTTAGCAATGCGACTATATGTGAAGTTCACTTCTTACGGCGAGTATCTCCACCTGTATGACAGCAAGGGTAGGTTAATGGCAACATATAATGAGAGCTTTAGTGGCTGGACGCCCTGGATACGCGGCAATCGGATTGATGTGGAACTAGAGAAGCCGAAAGGGAGCAGTAGTTCTACCAAGGTGACGATTTACCAATATGACTACCTGATGTCCGAAGATGAAATTGTTAGTCGGCCTGTGGTTATAAACACAACCGATGCCCGGAACATCACAGTAAACTGGAGCGCTTCTCCTGCTGGTGAGCATTGCATCGTGGCGATAATAGATCCGGAAGATGCTATTCCGGAAATAAACGAGACGAACAACGTGCAAATGAATTTCTGCCTCGTTCAGGGACCTGACCTCATCGTCTCGGATATAAAGTTGCTGAATATTTCAGATGGTACAGAATTGAATGCTGCCAGTATAAGTGCGGGCGAACACGTGAATATCTGTGCCAATGTCTCTAATATAGGTGTGCTGCCCGCATACAATTTCAATGTGAGCTTTTTTATCGATGAACTCTGCGTTGGCACAGCCACTCATGTAAATGTTGCACCGAATGAGTCCACGCACGTTTCTACGTGTTGGAACACAACAGTGGGTAATTATAACGTTATAGTAATGGTGGATTCCGGAAACGACGTAACGGAGATGAATGAATCGAACAATAGTGGTGAAATATGTGTAAAAGTGCTCGGAGCTGACTTAGCAGTAGATATAGCCTTTAAAACCTCCACAGACGGGGACAAGGTTATGGTTACGGCAAACGCTACGGTTACAAATCAAGGCGTATCGCCTGCCAATAACTTCTACTCTTTCTTATTCGTCGGACAATATAAGAACGAACGCGGGTATGAACTCATTCCGAGTTATTATGGTGCTGATGACGTCTATAAAGGTGTGAGATGGGTAAAC
This sequence comes from Candidatus Methanophagales archaeon, assembly GCA_030612835.1. GTDB lineage: Archaea > Halobacteriota > Syntropharchaeia > Alkanophagales > Methanospirareceae > Methanophaga. The sequence goes on from JAUWND010000007.1 coordinate 26,453, forward strand.
AGGAGTTATGCCGGCGCGAACTGTATTTGTGTGCATGTTAACGCCACGGAGCATTTGGAAAAAGGCGAAAAGGTTTACCGGGTGAAAAAAGGGGACATAAAAATATATGACCGCAGAGGAGAAGAAGTTGCGAAACCAACAGAGCCGTGCTGTATTCCTGTAATGGGCGATACAGTAAACGTAAGTGTCCTGCATGGAGAGGGCCAGGGAGTAGAGATATTCTTTTACCCGGGCGAAATAAGAACGAAAAACAGGTCATTGGGTGTTGACGATAAATTCAACCTTTTGCTGGTAGAAGCAGTAGGGAAAGGAATTTACACGGCGTGTGTAGATGCCGACACGGAAGGTGAAGTGCCGGAACATGATGAACATAATAATCAGCAGGTGAAGCAGCTAAAAGTGCTGCCCGATTTCATCGTCTCTAACATTTCTATTTCGGGTAATGGCACGGGGCTAAACGAGACAAATGAGGGCAGTACAGTATTCATAAACGCGAGCATAACGAATAGCGGGTTGATAAGTGGAGTTACAGATGCGGACGTTTTTGCCCTGCATGACTGGGTAGGCCTCTCGCCACGATTTGAACTCAGCCCGTATGGGTATCCATATGGCTATGGGTACGTGATATCGCATCCGGATGCCGATGCAATAAAAATACATTTTAAGTCGTTGAATATAACGACAAAGAACGCGCCGTGTATTGAAAACCGGGGGTTTGTTTATATCAGAGATAAAACCGGAAAAATAGTAGAGCTGTGGGGGGAGAATAGGCGAGGTCCTGCGAATTCTTCCTGGATTACTGGTGATACCGCTTATGTTTATGCACCAACGAAATGTGGTGACATCACGGCATCAAACGTCGTTATAGACAGATATCAGTGGACGAATAGAATAGCAAATATTTCGAGGGTCGAGTTGCAAGCAAAAGAAACGAAGAACTACACCGTGGTGTGGACCCCCGCAGATGCAGGACCTTATGCAATACAAATGATTATTGACCCGGAAAACAATGAGGCCGAGATGAACGAATCAAACAACGACTTAAATAAGAGCTTTTACCTGATGCCAGATGAGGACCCGGCAGTTGTAGATATAACTTTTTATCCGCAGCCGCCAGTGCCGAAGAATAGCCCGGTTAATATTACCGCACAGATCGTTAATAACGGAAACAGGACATCGAATTTCTCGGTTGATCTGTGGGCGCTAAAAGAAGAGAATTACGATTACGAGACGGCGCATCCTACGGACGATTTCAATGAAACAATAGTTACGTATCCGGAAGCGAATTGGACAGGCATTCTATTTGCAGAAATACGATTGGATGAAGGTTCAATAAGAAGACGAATGAAAGTGGATGACTTGTATAAGAGTACGAGTGCATATTTCTATTCTTTTAATGGCAAAAATATGGAAGTATGGACAAAAGGGAATACGACTAAAATAGAGATGCTGCCTTTTAACTCTGTCAATTATAATGACCGTGAGACGACAAAAGCAGATGGAGGGAGAAAGGTATGGGGCTGCAATATAAATAAAATAGCACATAAAATAATTCTTAACCATACCTCGGTATCTCTGGGACCGGGCAACACGACTAACGTAACTGGTATACTGCCACACGTGCGTGCGGGAAACGGTTCCATAAGTTATAAGATTTATGCTGTTGTTGATATGGACAACGTGCTTTGGGAACTGAACGAAAGCAATAATGAACTCTCAAAACCGCTAAATGCCGAAATTCCGGACCTCATGATCTCTAATATCACGTGTGATGCACAGCCAAAAGCAGAAATTAAAAATATCGGTAGTGCACCAGCCGAAAATGTCTCTGTGCGGTTCATTCGTGATGTGTACACGGGAGATATGGCTTATCCACCATATAAGGTAGAAAACGATGGGTTCTTTTCTATCTCGCAGAAGGATGCGAAAGTAATGCGAGTGCATTTCGATTATTTGTATATGGATGAAGATAAGAACGGGTCGCTTCGCATCGGCAATGGGACTTCCTGGGAGGACTACAAAAAGGATAGCCCTAAAGGCTTCTGGAGTTCCTGGGTGAATGTGGATTCCGAAGGCGATTTCGTTACACATCCAATCACATTAATTTTGAATAAAGGGCGCTATGAGATAGATAGATACGAGTATGGAGTGGATAAGCCAGATAAACCATTCACGGTATATCCGGGGGCGAAAAGGTCAGTGCAAGTGCCGTTTACTGCGGAGAATGAGATATACAATTTAACTGTGCTCGTAGACCCTGAGAATAGGGTTAAGGAGAGTGACGAAGGTAATAATGAAGAGAAGAAGATAATGGGCCCTGATTTGACGTTTGCGTTCCAGGAAATAATGTTTTTGAACAAAAAAGGGAACGAAGTTGGGTCTGATAAACTTATTGCGCGAGAAAGCCATACAATAAGAGTAAATGTAAAAAATGCCGGCTGCGTAGCTGCTGCGGATTTTTACGTTAAACTGTATGTGAACGAATCATATAATGCAACATACGATAAGCAGATTCCCGGTTTTCCCATGTCTGAACAAATTACTCGTCTTGAACCCGGAATAAGTAGCAAGATAGACTTCTCCTGGACGCCACAGGAAGAAGGTTTCTTTCGCGTGAAAGTGACGGTTGATGAGAATAATGATATTACGGAAATAAGAGAAGAGAATAATGTTTTCCGTTGCTCCGATGAACTGAAAGTAGGAAAGCCGGGGTACAGGGCTAAAAACGATCCTTTAACCATTTATAAACACGGCACGCTCAAAGGTGGAATCATATATGAACCTTATGCCCACTATGTTAGTCTGGAAGAGAAGACGAATACAAGTTATGATTATTCTAATGTATTTGGCATCGAGATACCACAAAAGGCAGAAATAGTGGTTGCACGCTTATATCTGTATCTCTGGGCAGACAAAGCGGATCGAGAACATCCCGGATTTCGTATTGGATGCCTACCGGAAGTGAAGATAACATTTAATGGAGAAGAAATAAAGATGGGGCCAACAACATATGAGGACACTTCCGGTGCGACCGCGCAGAGTTATACTTATGCTACATCTTGCTACGATGTGACGTCCGCTTGCAATGGAAAGAAGTGGCGTGCCGAAGCACACATCACGAGAAAAGAACCCATGAGAGTTGGTATTAATGGCATGGCGCTTCTTGTTGTATATCGGGATAGTGAGTCCATACTTACTTCATACTGGATTGGTGAGGGTAGTGATGTGCTAATGGCAAAGAACCTGAATTTCCCTACCGGATTCGAGTTTGAAGAATGCACGCGGAAATGTGTGTTTGAGGATGTGGGCGATGCAGAAGTGGCAAATGCATCTCTTTTGACTGTATTGACGCCTTACGTCTCTTATGATGCTACAAAACTACTCCCGGAAGCAGGAGGGGAAGGAGATTCACTTCGTTTTGGACGGCACGAGGTAGCTAATTTGATAGGTGATACTACAGGCCATTGGGCATACCGAAATTCAATAGCATTCACCGAAAACGAATGGGAATACGTAGATCTAAAGGATGGCACAAACATTGCGGAGATACAGAGCCGGGGGAATTATTTCGTATTGAAACATGCAATCCTGAAGGTGGAATACCTACCCGAACTCGTGGCACCCTACATACCGAAGAGCGTGGTAGTAGGACTGCCTATAACAGTGGAAATAGAAAACAAAGGTAAGAGTAACGCGGGAAAATTCAATGTCAGCTTCTATGTAGATGGATACCTGAAAGAGAAGAAGCAGTTTGGGGGGATACCAGGAGAAAGCAGAGAGGAGTGGACTTTGCCGTGGACACCGTACATGGTTGGACAACTTGCGAGATTGAACATATCCGTGGATTGCGATAATGATGTACGCGAATTGAACGAGAATAATAACAATGTCTCTCAGCTCGTCGCAGTCGTGGATATGCTACCGCTACTACCAGAAGAAGGAGGCTCATCTTCAAGTGCATGGAGAAGAGGCTCAGGTCCTGGCGAAGGAACAGGCGAAGGTCGGGGTGCAGGCACAACAGTAGGTACCGCGGGAAAAACAGTAACGGGTGGAAAAGGTGGAAAGACAATTACCGGTCGGTTGATGAAAGGTACGGTAGCGCGAAGTGAAGAGCAGGGCGGAGGAGGCAAAGTGAAGTTCTCTATACTTGCGCTTTTGATGCGGCTTGCGATGATAGCAGTGGCTGTTGTTCTCTTTTATGTCGGGTGCTTGTGGGGGAGACGGTGGCATAGAAATATACAGTGAACTATTTCACTATCCTCCAGAACATGTCTAGCTCTTCCGTTCTGTTAATGAGCAGTTCCGCTGCGGCTTTTGCATCGCTGTCTGTCACGCCGGAAGCCAAGAATATCACCGGTCCGGGAACGTTCCAGGAATAGAACATGCCGAGCTCGCCGTTATCGTATGGGTTGTCGAATGCTTCAACTACGCCGCCACAATCGTACTCTGCATCATCATAGTCGTCAATCATCTTTCCCGCATCAAAATAAACAACCATACCAAAGTATTCGTGGTAGCTGTTAATTCCATACGCAGGATCAGATATTATGTCATTTTCCGTGTACTTTCCGAGCAGTATCAGATTGTTTGTTTTCCGCTTCTCCGATGAGGTCACATTAGAATCTATATCTATGTCTATCTTTTCGTCTGGCACGCCACGTGAAACAAGCTTGTTACTGATATTATTCGCTATGCCCAAGTATTCCGACGATTCCGCGGGATAAACGATGGTCGTATTCCATTCTGAGCCCCAGTAGCCATGCGTAAATGGTTCGGGATAGAGGTCATTATAGCTCTGCACCGTGCAAGGTGGTGTAAAACTCTCGGTTGCACCATAGATTTGTTTCTGGAAGTCCCAGTGCATTGTATCTCCATCAGTCAATGGATATTCACCGCATAATATGTTGTTGGGCACGTATCTGCCGTTCATGTATAGATACCAGTAAATTTTTTCCGCCATGTCCTGATCCAGTCCATCAATTCCGTAGACGAATGTTGTTCCGGACGCAATATATGGATTTTTGACATAAGCCACGGAGTTAATAACGTCCCACGGCGTTGTATTACCAGGCACTAGCTTAACGACGTCAAACATCTCTACATCTGTAAAGTCTGATTCCTTTCCATTGTATGTTGAGGTATCGCCATAATGATGTGTATCCCTTAGCCTTACTTCTATTACCGTGAATGGTTTGGCAGCTTCATTGTTGGTCTCATTAGACTCGGTGATTGCGCCGTTTGCATCAAGAACCACCTTTACAGCATAAGGTCCTCCTTTGGCTGCATCATATTCAAACGATGTCTCCTTAATCGCCTTTGCATCTATGGAGATTACTGTGTTATTCTCCTGCACGCTATTAACGAAAAGACCAACATCAAAGTTACTTGCATCTTTGGTTCCATTGTTCATTATATTTACCTGAATGGTTGTCCTATTATTTGCGGTATGCCATGCAAAAGAAGGCAGGAATGTTATATCTGTCGGCGAGATAACGAGGTCTGCCGGCCCTTCCACAAGCACTTCTATATTCTTAGACAGGATATTGTTCGCTTCATCGGTTTCGTTTACCTCGTTAAAGGCATCCGCAGTCACTTCAAGTGTGTAAGTTCCTGAATCCGTGGGAGTCCATGTGAACTGCACTTCTTTGCTTGCTCCGGCATCAAGACGGGGAACCGGTAGTGTGCCTATTAGAGTAGTCTCTGCGTGCAGTGTTACATTCGACTCAGTAGCAGTTCCGCTGCCTATGTTCTTTACCGTAGCATTGAGATTATAAGTGTGGTTGGCGACAACGGCAAGTGTGTAGTTATAATAAGGTAAGAAAGGTTTTTCTATCTTCTCAACCATAAGGTTGGGTTTCGATTCCCGGCTGAGTACTAACACCAGATTTAACCAGTGAACATAGCTATCGCCATCACGCCAGTACTTTGCATAGTTATTACTTGTGTTTAAATAGTCAACAGAAGCATTCTTCACCTCAATAATCTTGAAGTCAAAATAATTGCCCTGCTCATAGTTCGTGCAGCCTTCACAAAGCATGACGTCGTTGAACCATAACGTATCGGTATCGTACATATCTCCTGTTAGCCACGTGCTATAAAACACCGCATTTGGCCAATCATCCGGATTTATTGTTCCTTTGAAATACGCATAGCCATAGTCCTTGGCAGGGTATCCGGAAGTGGCATAGGCTAATGCATCATGCCCCTGCACGACCCAGTATCGAGTTTCATCCATACCCTCTTTTTCGTATACCACAATCAGCTCGATCATGCCCACACGACCATCAAAACCCGAGCTTATCTTGCCCGTGACTGCTGTTGCGTTAATAGTGCCCGGTGTAACAAGGTCAATTACATCATACCACACGATGTGTACGCCATGTGACGTACTCCAGACCTGGTTATTACACTCAGAACCAACATCATCATGGCCGAGAAGCGTTATGTTCCCTAAACCATGTCCAGTGAAGCTTGTATTCACCCATCCGTGATAGTTCTCTGTTCCGCCCCAAACATGCACGTAGAGGTGTGCAAATCGCACATTATCATAGGCAGGCACGTTAAATACTTGTGTGTACGGCTCGCCCGTAATTGGACCTTTACCAGTCAAGCCGTGACCGGCATCAACATAAACGCCGCCAATTACTGTGCCGTTTGCAACCGTACCATTGTGATACAGCGGGTGCTCCTCGCCCAGCATCGGGAAACCATACCAGTTGTAACATGCGAAAGCAGACGCGCAAAAAAGCAAACACGCAAATACTGTTATTGTTACAACAGTCGCCAGTCCTTTCTTCTTCATTTTTATATTATCTTCAAAATTTTATTTCGGGTAGAAAATTTATATAGCGCCTTCCTCGTCCCGGCGCTTTTTCGCCTTTCTTCCTCCCCTTTTTTTAGTGTCTTATCCATACCCTACTCTTACTTCCTATTTAAAGAATAACACAATATAATTATAATAATGTTGATGTTAATAAGGTCATTTTCGGTTTTTTTCGGTTGCTAAATGTCAAACACTTTTTAATATAATTATTAAATTGAGACAGTGGAATTAACATTAAAGACTCCTCATCGCGCTAAAATTAGTGCCCCTTACACTTAATCTTAACACTCATTTGAACCAACTACCATATCTGCAATTGCTCAATATATACTGGTATGAATTCTAAGCACAAACTAAAATCAATTATTGACACAGATTAACACTGATTAACGCAGAAAAAATTAAATCCGTGTAAATCTGCGTCCTAAATTAAATTTATAGGTAGAAGGTATACATTATATACAACAAAAAAGGGAAAAAAAAGTAGGGGGTTGAAACACCTACCAGTTTTAAAGCTCTCTCTTCTCGTTTATCCCACTATGGCTTCAGGTCCAGGATCAAGATCGCATTGCACACATTAAGAAAGCCATCTTCACCTCGGCTGTATCCGGCCTCGTTTCCTGATTGTGCTACATAAGGGAACTCCCTGTAAATAATTTACCAATTTTGATAATTATCATAGACACAGATTTCACGGATTTACACAGATGCTACTGTCTTGATTATTAAGTTTTTACGGGTCGAATAAAAATTAAAAAAGCAATACGCTACTTTAAATCTGTGTTAATCTGCGTTAATCTGTGTCTTAAAAATCATTGAAAAATGGTACAGTTCTGGTAAATTATTATTCGTGAGTTCCCTAACCTGTCACATTCCTGGTACTAAGCTCAAAATCATTGCCATCCACCATGCTTGTGTTAAGTTTCTGACCGTTAAACGCCAGGCAATTAGCGCAAGATGGCTCGTAAGCTGTTAGATGCACCATCGTTATCTCCGCCTTCGTACACCACCACCAGGACAATACCGTATACCCGGCCATCAAAGTCACCAACAGTCGTATTAATCTTTGTCGTAGTTGCGGTATTTTCTGCGCCCGCACTGACTAAATCAGTTACATTGTAGTATATCCAATTCTTGCCATTTCCACTGCACCACACATTAGAATTCACGTCATTCGCACCCTGTAAATGTATTGGTCCAAGTCCATTGCTGTCGTCGCCGCCGTTGAACGTGACACCTACCAAACCTTCATACTTTTCTGTGGCATCCCATATACCGGTGTATAAACGTGCCCAGTTAACGGTGCCAT
>JAUWND010000210.1 GCA_030612835.1 Candidatus Methanophagales archaeon
TTCAAGGAATTGAAAAGCAACTATCGTATGGATCAGATACCAAGTGCAAACCCAAACATTGTGAAATGCTTAATTTGGGTCGCTATTCTGACGTTAATGTGCTCTCGTAGAATCCTCCATCTGATTCGTAATGCCAATCCCAAAAATGCGAACCGATACACGCATTTACGCTGGGCAAAGGTGTTTACGCAACAAGCAGACCGATTATTAACGGAAGTTGTTGAATGTATGGGGCTGAAATTGGATATGCTCCCCATATACGACATTTATATTGGTCAAGGGTGCGATCCTAATGTTAAAAGGGAGAGGTTGATGGAGCGATGGGTTACTTAACCGAACACGCATGGATGTTGAGTACATATACAGAGAAAATAGAAAAGTTTATAAGGGGTGATTACTTGCAGTAAAATCAGAGCGGATGTTAAGGGGGGTAGATAAAAGATGTGGAAGAAGGGCATTTATAAATTATTGGTGATCTCAATCGTTTTAGCGATAGCTGCAAGCAGCGTATCAGTATTCAGCGCGGCGGATTTAGGTGAAGGTATAAATGAAGAAGAGATAGACAAAAGTGGTGAAAATGGTATTATCTCGCTTGCGCCGCCGTCCTTTATTAGTGCTGCAAGTGCGAGTGAAGCAGAGAGCGGAGGCGCTTTCCCCGAAGATAAAGCGGGTATTGCCGCTTATATATTCACGAATCAGACGATAAGCATTAATAGGATAAAGACGATCTTCTATTATGTAGATAAAATCGGTGATAATTACATCATTGGAAGAACAAAGATTCCTGACTTCGGTGGTAATATAGCAGTGCGAGTATATGCAGACACCGACGGCTGGCTTGTCGCTTACCTCATGATGACCGAGCCCGCGTCGAAAATAATGAAGTGGGAAACCACGAGTTATGACACACCAAAATTCGGTGCAATCTCCACTACGCTCGAAGAGGCATTAATTAAGGCTGGGGAGGCAGCTAAGGTTGGTATCAATACAAACAAAATAAAGTACTATGACTTCGAGTTCCCAAATGCGAACGCCATGATGATTTTAGTCAGAACCGAGGCAACAAATGGGAAAAATCTACTTCAGGTTAAAATACCCGCGGATTATATGCTCTTCGAGGCTTCTTACTACCACTATATCTATTATTTCTCCGATTACTACAGATATTCTGCAGGTGGCCGGAGTAATAAGGATACGTATACTTACTGGGATTCAAATTTGAAAGTAGATGGAGTAACAGTCAGTGATGCCTCTACGTCATATCAAGGAGATATGATATACAAATGGTGGAGAGCATTTGACTCATACAAAGGTGCGATTACTACTGGAAGGCTGCACTCGATATACATATACTATCAACCTCGTGAAAAGGACGGGGAAAGCACGTCAACCGCTGTTGACAAAGGTTCCGCCGGCGTAGCAACGGTGCTGATATACAGGACTGCGTGAGGAGATGATATGGCAATAACAATAGATATAAAAGCAATCCTTCTATTTTTTATTTTTATTTCAACCCTAGCACTTGTAAATACCGCATCAGCAGGTATCACTGTAATCAATGCAGAAGCGATATACGAAGCGAATCTATCGAGTGTGAACGTCCCTACATCTCCTGAACCCATAGAAGAAATTTTTACCTTTAACCAAGATGCACTTTTGAAACACGCTCTTTCCCGTGTAAGCATACCCACTATGCCTATACCAATAAAAGAAATTTTCATCTTCAACGAAGATGCATCATTTGATACACGTCTTTATGCTGTAAGTATCTCAACAGCACCTACACCAATCAAAAATATTTTTATCCATCTCGAAGAAGCCAAAGCGTATGAAGCTTTAGCCTTCCCCAAAAAGCTTATACCCGATACCACATCGCCTATAATCACAAATGTAACGGTAACAGACATAACCAACAACTCAGCAACGATAACCTGGACTACCGATGAAATAGCTAATAGTGTAGTAAACTATGGTCTTGAATCAGTGATTTACACAGAAATCGAGAGTGATTCTTTGTTTGTAATAAATCACTCGATTGGATTGACCCCGCTGTCACCGGGAACGAACTATTATTTCGTTGTGAATAGCACAGATCGGAGCGGAAATTCCGCAGAAAGTTTTGAATACCGTTTTTCTACTACCGGGACAGTCGAATAATTCACCGAATTTTATATTCTCTGTCCGAATAGAACGGCAAAGGAATAGAGACGGGATATATCGCTCGCTTCATCTTTAGGTGGATGTTAATGCTTTACCAAATCTTTCTTTGGTAAAGCTTTTAAAACGTTTTGAAAGGAATGTTTTTTTATAGTAGTTCACAGTTTAAACAAAAGAGGGGGCACAAAAGAATGAGGGAGGTAGCGATAATAGGAATTGGACATACTAAGTTTGGGCGCGCATCGAAAGCGTCACTTGAATTGTTCTCTGAGTCGGTATTGCAAGCAATTGACGATGCAGGTGTAGACTTAAAGGACATAGAAGCTTTATTTCAGGGCGCTGCACTCGCAGGCTTTGAAGAAGGGCAGGTAATGTCTGCGGCATTTTCTGCTGCGGAC
>JAUWND010000067.1 GCA_030612835.1 Candidatus Methanophagales archaeon
TAGCCTTATAGCTTCTTCCTCGCTCGCCTCTTCCACGGTGATGGCATAAATGGCATTGCACATTCTGATTGCGTCTTTGAGCGACTTTTGATGAATATTTCTACCCGTAGCATTTCCAGCAGCACCACTGATATGAATCTGGTCATGAAGTCTTTTGAGGAACGACCCGGCATCAACACTGGACCCACCAGCGCAAATTACCTTTGTGTGGCCCGCTGCCTGGATGGCTTCTTTAAATATCTCTCTTGACTCATAGCCTTCCTTTTTGGGATAGTTCACCTTGACAAAGTCGCTGCCAAGACATGCAGCCACACCCGTGGCACCCGCAATCAGATGGGGGTCTTTCTCATCTGCTACCGCCTTACCACGTGGATACATCCATAATACGGTTATCAACCCATATTGATGTGCATTGTAGACAATCTGTGCAGCTTGACGGAACATCTCCGCCTCATACTCACTTCCCGGATAGACCGTATAGCCCACTGCTGATATTTTTAGTCCGCTGTTATCACGAAAATCCACCACCTGTTGAACATCCAGCCACTGCTTGCTGAATGGGTCGGACTGAGGAGTCTTGACCAGATTTGTCTTGGAATTCAGTTTTACCAGATAAGGAACAGCAGGATAATGCACACCGTATCTGGCAATCAGCCCAAGCTGAATAGCGAAAACACCTATTTTTGCCTGGTTTGCAATCCTGAATAGATGCTCTGGAGAGCTATCAGCCGGGTGGATTCCTTCGCCATAAAAATCGTCATTCATGTGCTCTACTTTTTGATCGCCTGCAAAAAGCATCAATCGCCCAGTTCTCTTGGTAATCTCTAAATAATTGTTGATATACTTTTCCCGCACTGCCTTTGGAACATCCAAGGGCACAATTACATCATTTGCTTTAATTGTCATAGTTCCCCTCCGTTATGTGTAATTTTATTTTTGAATGTTATTTCGTGCTCACTTACTTCTTGCACCGCCGTTTCCGTCAATATCTCAATACCCCTATCAGAAAGGAATTTTGCCACATAGTTTGATACGTTCTCGGTGGGGAAAGTTGGCAATACCCGTGGCATCATCTCCACAATAGATATTTCCGCTGATGCTTCCTTGCCCCTGAGGTAATCAATCAGTTCGCCGGCAACTTCTACACCTGTTAACCCGGCACCTATAACGGCAATGCTGATTTCATTTGCGAAGAAATCGAGTATTTTTGCTGTGCATTTATTTAAATCACCTGATATCTCATCTGGTGTAACTTTTCCACTCAGTATCTCCGGATGTGCCGCCTGATACTCAAGTCTCGTTTTGCGGTCAATCAATCAATGAATGTAATACCAACGTCTTTCGAGCGATTTCGCAGCTCGCTCAGCTCGCTTGCGGCACTCAGACCTCCAAATCCCCCACCCAAGACAACAACTTTCATCTTATCTTTTTCGTTCCCCCCCCCACCACTTATTATTTCCTCTTTTTCAGTATATAGTAAGTATTCCACTACCCCCTTCTATTCAGGACACCGATTTACACGGATTTTTTGTGTTGGTGTTTTGTATTCAGGTCGCTATACAAGTGATGATTTTATAATGTCCATACTCATAAAAACCATCCGGAGTGGCAACGAACATTCCGGGTGCTTCACCATACAGTTGACTTATCTCATCGCGGATACGATAAATATCTTTTTTACCAAGCTGATAGCGTTCAGCTAAATCCTGAGATGTTGCAAGTATCTTTGGCGCTGGTGAGATACTCTCTACTGTCCAACCCTCTTCCCTTAAGTATGTGCTCAGCTCACTAACGGTAGGAAACCATTTATTAACATGCATTCGTTGATAAAGTAAGTTTATTCGCTGTGCATCACACGCCTGCTCGAAGCAGATAGTTTGATGCACGAAGAATTCGCCGGTTTTCATCTGTGAACGCAGATAGGCAAGAAGAGGACGCAGACCCTTGTGCCCGAAATAATGGAGTACCGAGCGCATGACAAACAACAATGGTCTATTTCCGGGATCTAAAAGTTCACGTGTGATTTCATCTATTGAAACGTGCAAAGATAAAATGAGGGAGTCCTCCCCTTTCTCAAGTTGGCGTTCTGAAATATCCACATTTATGAGCCTAACTCCTGGATATTGACCTTGCATAAGCAATTCGCTTAAAATAAAGCCCGTACCAGCACCAAGGTCTGCTACTACGGCAGGAGACGAAATTGCAATGGCATCCTTGAGTGCCGTAATCAAAGGACGAGCAATGGTAGAGTTAGCAAAGTAGCCGCCATGTGCGGTATGCCAATGCGACCCATGAAATCCAATTTCTCTCGCAATTCGTGGGTCAATGGATTTTAGTTTCCAATGCTTTTCTCCCGTCTTATTATCTTTCCATTCCAAATCCTTCAATGCCTGTCCCACAGAATCATAAATCGTAAAAAGCTGAGTAAGCCCTGCTATCTCGAATACTTCTCTCACAGTGGAGCTAAGGGAGCACAGGACAAGCTGACCACCGGATTTCTGTAAACCTTTAGCAGTTAAAATGAGAACCCTCAAACCCGCACTGGAGATGTATTTGGTCATGGAGAAATCACAGAGAAGCCTTTTAGTCCCTTTCTCAATAATGGCAGTAAGTGCTGTCTCCACTTCCTCCGCGGTATGGGAATCAAATCGTGGTACCATAACCGCCACCTTCACATCCCCAATCGTTTTAATCTCCATATTCTTCCTCACTTTCCGTATTTATATGGCCTTTGAACTTTATATATCCAGAATAACATTTTATAAAAATATAAAAATGAGTATCACCTATTTCGCCTGTCACGCTGATTGAGTGCAAAAGCATAAGCCCCGATAGCGACCGCATTAGCGGCTCCAAGCCGGGTTCTTACCACACTGCGAATCGCTGCATTCATTCCCGGGGCATCGCCCCCACTGGTTAACACACCAATACACTTTATTATTTGTCCATTTTTAAATGGCATTCGAATTACTTCTCCTCCTATTATCTCCTCAGCAGTGGTATCCGTGAGGAGTTTTACTCCTTTCTCTTTTAGCCTCTCCTCGACTTTCTCGCAAAATTCATCATCAAAATTCAGTTGCAAACAATGCGGTAGCATCTCTACTACTGTTATATCGAGTCCCCTTTTAGTTAGATCGTCAGCAAACTCCATGCCTATAAATAACTTTCCCTTGAAAAGTTCATTGTATCCTCCTTCTAGTAGTTATTTAAAACGGTTTTGTACTCAAGTCAAATACGAGTAGCTACAAAAACAAAGAGACTGGAGAATACACCGATACTGATGCGGGGCTATATGTACATGGAAACTACATAAAAGGTGTTGACCATCGCTCATACAAGATGGACGATCTTGAATATGGCTTGACTATACTAATACAACGCTATAAAGGCAGTTCAAATGCTTCCGACCTGAGTATATATCACTAAACGATCCCTCTTTTCTGTAAAGAATAGCGGATAGAAGGAGCGAATGCGAAAGTAGCTTCGGCAGAGACAAATGTGGCTATCAGAGGGATGAAATGTGTAATAGGGGTGCAATAGAGGCGGAACTATACATGCTCATCACAGGAATAAAGGCAAATTAGAAAGATTTGGGTGGCTGTTCCGGAGGCTCTAAATAGCGTCGCTAATAAACTTGCCCGTAATAGAATAAAAGTTAAGGGCTCTTTAAGAGCCACCGACGATAGCCATAAAATCAGGTAAAATGTCCTCGATCCCGTTGATAAAGAACTGAATGGCAATTGCCATCACGATAAGCCCCATTAGCGTTGTGACCACTCTACGGCCGCCTTCTTTGAGTACACCATCAATGAGATTAGACTTGGCCATCATCACATAAGTTACGCCAAGGCAGGTGGCAATACCGATAAAGACGCCCAGAGCACACACTATGCCTGTAAAGAGGTCAATAGAATGCATTATGCTCTCAACCTCAGACATGAGCACCACAACAGTTACGATGGTGCCGGGTCCAGCGGTAAATGGAATGGATAGCGGTATAAGCGCGATGTTATCGGGAACATCAGTCGCTTCTTCCTGGCTTGTCTTGGGGTTAAGCATACCCACAGCCGTTGTGAATAGCAGCACACCTCCGGCGATTCTAAACGCACCAATCGTGAATCCAAAAATCTGGAAAAGTAATAACCCTGTCAGTGCGAAGAGAATCAGTATCCCCGCCGAGTATGTCAAGGACTTTTTTATGGTGTCTTGCTTTTGTTTACGCGACATTTTCTCGGTAAGTGCAATGAATATGGCAGAGGTTGAAATCGGATTGGAAATTACAATGATAGCGATAATCGCACCAATGCTGAACGTTAAGGCTTGAGCGTAATCGGCCATATTTGTCTCTTCTCCTTTATGTTTGTTACCATTTTTAGTGGCATACTACTTCGCACTTATAGACCTAAATTTTGGAGTATATATTTATTTCGCGTTTTTCGTCGCGGCACTGTCGATTTTTCTAGCGAAATCACTAGAAAATATCCGCAAGTTTTACCGCCGAGTGCGTAGAGAACGCAGAGGCATCAGAAAAACCAAGCGAGGATTAGATTAAAACGCTCTTGTCTTAAACTCTGCGCCATCTGCGATCTCCGCGTTGATAAATCACGTGTTTTTTCTTCGATTGCAACAATTGATGATATTGTTACCGAAAAGAATTGTATAATGTACATAAGTTATACATAACAACATCATACAGGTATATGAGCGAAGCGGAATCGGCGACTGGGAATAAAAAGCAAAGGCGAAAATCCGCCCTTTTTGGTAAATGGGGTGTTCTGATATTAATGAGTCTTGCGGTGTTCATTATTGTTATTGATACAACAATAATGAACGTGGCAATTACCGCTTTAGTGCATGATCTAAATACAAACATCGAAAGTATCCAATTCGCAATAGCGTTATATTCGCTGGTAATTGCTGCTTTTACGCTTACAGGCGGTAAGCTCGGCGATATTATCGGTATGAAAAGAACGTTTATTATTGGTACTGTTATCTACGGTGTAGGCACAATAATTGCCGCTTTGAGCCTGAACGTACTGATGCTGCTGGTAGGCTGGTCGGTTATAGAAGGAATAGGGGCTGCCCTTATGATGCCATTAACAGCAACATTAATTTTAGTGTCGTATGAAGGGCAAGGAGAGAGCAGTTAGTTTTGGCGTAATAGGCGCTATGGCTGCGATAGGAGCTGCTGTTGGACCTATTGTTGGTGGTTTTTTAACAACCTATGCCAGTTGGCGTTGGGCATTTGCAATGGAAGTTATTGTTGTCGTAGTCGTATTGGCATATTCCTATCTCCTTACGGAATCAGAAATAGACAAACGAGCAACATTGGATTATTTTGGCGTTTCCCTCTCGGCAATTGGCTTAGCCTGCATAGTATTTGGGATAATAAAGTTCATTACATATCTCATAGGCATTGGAATCATCGTCTTAATCTTATTTTTCGTGTGGCAGAAGCGGCAGGAGCTAAAGAAGAAGATGCCTCTTGTTCGACTTGCGATATTTAAAAACCGGCAATTTGTATCTGGTTTCTTCACTGACACTCTTGAGTCTTTGGTCTTAGCAGGGATAATGTTTATCTTACCCGTATTTTTACAACAAGGATTGGATTATAACGCTTTTGAGACCGGTGTTGTACTATTGCCGATGTCAATCGCAGTTTTTGTGGTCTCGATAGCAACAGCACCTTTGGGCCACAAAATCGCACCTAAATTCCTCGTTCAGGTTGGTATAGTCATCACGGGCATTGGTGCTTTTATTATACGAGAGGCGCTAAGCATGCAAGTAACCGATGTAGAGTTACTTCCCGGACTTGGTATAATGGGTATAGGCATTGGATTAATGATTGCCCAACTTACTAACATAACAATGTCTGCGGTAAAAGAAGAAGAGCGTGGTGAAGCGTCTGGAGTTACAGAGACGATGGAATCAATGGGGTCTTCCTTAGGTACTGCGATAATAGGCGCTGTGCTTATAGCCGCACTGTTTTCTAGTTTCGCCACAGGGGTCCAGCAAAGTGAGGTATTGGACGATTCATTAAAGTCAGAGATAATCGCGGATTTTGAAGATAGTGTAGAGCATATGGAAGGAGAGACAATAGCTGATGAAGAGCTTAACCTGCCAAAAGAAAGTCTTGACGAGCTCGATAGCATAGTAGAAAATTCTTTTATCCGTGCGATGAAAAGTTCTTTTGACGCTATGATACTCTGCTGCATACTTTGTCTTATAATTTCATTCTTCATGCCAAAGAAGAAATTGTGAGGGTTTTCCGCTTTGGATAAGGAATCCAAAGTATGTGAAAATATTATAACGTCTGTAATTGATGCCACACATAATTAAAAATGCACTAAATACCATTCATTGCCACATGCAAACAGGGAAAACTGATCAGATAAAACCGCCAAACGAACGCTTTACCAAAGAAAAAATGAGTTCTATACCAAATGAATACTCGGGTACTCGAACAAACGTAAAAAATTTGGGGATTACTTTTTCGATTTTGCTTCGATTTTGTTTTTCGTTCAATAATTCATGAACCCGCACCGGGTCATCATTTATGATATTATCCACACCTAAATCCACATACTGGCTGACATCTTCTCCAGGGCTAAGAGACCAGATATGTACGTCTTTATTATCCGCATGTGCATCGAGCATAAATTTCTTTGTTATTACTAAGTGGGGTTCAACACTATAGAAATCCACATCTAATTTTGAATACTCACCAATTAGATAAGTAATAATCATACCAATCTTTAAATCCTGATTTAGCCTTCTTACTTCCTTCAGTGCATTATAATCTAATGATGTGATCACGCAGTGATCTTCAATCCCTTTTTCTTCGACCAGCCTGACTACTTCTTCTTCCAGGTGTTTCTGATGGCCATATATTTTCAGCTCGATGTTGAGTTTTATTGTACCTTTTGTTACATCAATTGTTTCTTCAAGCGTTGGCACTCGTTCGCCCGCAAACTCGGGTGAGAACGAACTACCCACATCTAGCTCTTGTAACTCCGAATAGTTGAGATCCCAAATGTTTCTGTCAACGCCACCCACATGAAGCAAGTTGGCATCATGCAGCACCACTACGACACCATCGCTTGTCTCCTATACATCAAGCTCTATATAGTCTGCCTCATCGTCAATTGCCGCTACAAAAGCGCTAATCGTGTTCTGCGGTGCACGACAAGAACTACCACGATGCGCTGACACGTATATCTTTTTATCAATGCTATCAAGGTCTTTTTGCACTGTTGGA
Source organism: Candidatus Methanophagales archaeon (assembly GCA_030612835.1). GTDB lineage: Archaea > Halobacteriota > Syntropharchaeia > Alkanophagales > Methanospirareceae > Methanophaga. Next base: position 7,259 of record JAUWND010000067.1, read on the forward strand.
ATCAAAAGTATAGTGCCAATAAGGACTATATTCTGATAATACAACTCAGTAAGGAAATTACTATCAAAGGAATTAGCTACTATGGAAAAGGAGAACAAAATAAGAGAAAAAAGAACTACGAGTGATGCAAAAATAGGTGCAAGCAATACAGAGTTATCAATAACCGCATCGAGTAATAACCAACTCAGAGAACTAAATAATAAAATTATAAGGGCAAAGCACAACGCGACCAATAAAACCCACGCTAAAACCGTTACTGCCAATTGTCTAAATAGCTTTCTATTACGTTTATACGAGAAAGCATGTAAAACTTTCTTGCCTTCAAGAACTACAAGGTAGGCAACAAAAATCCACCTTATATACAGTAAATACAAAAAGACGATACATAGTAAAGCTAATATGATCGTCAAGGGTATAAAGAACCAGGAATCAGACAATAGGACATATGATACTAGTACAGTGACCAAAAAAAGTGCAATGACTGCTGCATAACATAGTAACAATAAAACTACAACAGGTATCTCAGTACGGAGATGTCTGGCGGATTGTCTAAGAGCAGAGAAGCAGGACATTCTTTTGCCTGTTTGATAACTCGCAGTGATAAACAGTAAACCGAATTTTTCAATACAAAAAATTACGATTGCAGCAAAGGCTAACAATAGGACCGTTATAACACCTGGGATACTGAATAAAAAAGATTCTATATCTAAATTGACCAGAGCAGGGTAACCCTTTGTGACAAATAAAAAGTCATAAAAGATATATACTAATGGGATGGTCAGCAGATATAATAAAATCAGAAAAAAAAGTTGATACGTGACTGTATCGTACAAAGAGACCTTGAAAACAGTGAAGGAATTTCTAAATAGCGTAGCTAAATATTTTTTTGGTGATCTTTCTTCTTTGGGTAACATAGGCCTCTCACATATATAAGTTCAACTTCATCCATAATAAAAGTTAAACCCTCTTTCTTCATCATCCTATGTCTCTGCTCAGGCTTCGTACGCATATCAAAATTAGGGCAATAATCGCTGCAACTACATTTAGGCCTATATATCATTTTAGGGTAACAATCGTCATATGAAACTTTCTCTGCGAACTCAGCGTTCTCTGCGGTAAATGAAATGTGACGACTTTTAGATATAAGTAAACGTCTAAGTAAATTTTTAAACTACCCTTGCTCCGAGGACCCGAAGACGAGACAAAGAGAAGCAATCAACGCATCCAATTGTATCCGCTCATTTGCACCCTCTGTAATTCGGTAGTCCGTTTCGCCAATTCGGTCCATCAATTCAACTTTTTGTCTTGCCGTGATGTCCATTTTTATTGCGAGCCGATGCATCTGCGCTAATATCTCGTCGCCTGAGATACCTTTATCTATCAAGACGCCCAATTTATCCAGTGCGTCCAAAAATTCACCCGCCATTGCTGTTTCTATTAGCGCTTCTATCTCTTCCGGTCTCGCAGTTGCCGTTATCTCGTATATCATCTCGGGTTTTATCTCATTGCTCAGTACCGCAGCACTTTGCAATGCGTTTATTGCTCTTCGCATATCGCCCATAGCGACATAGTTTATCGCTCTGAGAGCATCCTCGGACAATGTCAAACCTTCCGTATCCGCAATGTATTTTGCACGCGAGACGATAGCGTCATAAGAAAGTGATTTGAACCGATACACCGAGCATCGTGATTGTATAGGCTCTATAATCTTAGAGGAGTAGTTGCAGCTAAGGACAAACCGACAGGTGCCCGAATATCGCTCCATCGTCCTTCTCAATGCGGACTGCGCTGCATCTGTCAATGCATCCGCCTCGTCAAGGAAGATGATTTTGAACGCGGCATCGCCGATAGGCATAGTCCTTGCGAAGTTCTTTATTGTGTTGCGGACCACTTCAATACCCCGTTCGTCACTGGCGTTAAGCTCTGTGAAGTTCTCCGCCCATGTATCATCGTAGAACTCACGCGCCATAGCGATCGCAGCGGCGGTTTTACCGACGCCCGCGGGTCCGGAAAAGATAAGATGTGGTAAGTTCCTTTTCTTAACATAAGACTGAAGGTTCCTTATGATAGCTTCCTGCCCAGATACCTCTTCCAGTTTCCTTGGCCTGTATTTCTCAGTCCATATCGCCTCTCTCCGCATGATAAAGTAATTTCTTTTAAAGTACCAGTTTAAGTTAAATATATTATGGATTCAAATCTGGAGTTGGGGTTGTTATTGGCGAAGTCATTTATCATGCTATTCGTAGTAATGGACCCCCCAGGCAATATACCCATTTTTATGGCGTTAACGAGGGGTATGAGTGGCGGCGAGAGGAAGAGGGAGCTTAATCACGCGGTCGTAGTAGCTACCATTCTACTGTTACTATTTGCTTTTCTTGGGACGATAATACTATACGTGCTGGGCATAACTCCCAATAGCTTTATGATTGCAGGCGGGATACTCCTTTTGCTCATCTCCTTTGATCTTTTAAGGGGCGAGCATAAATACGGGACAAGTGGCGATTCCGGAGCTGGCGTGGGTGCTGTTCCGTTAGGGACACCTCTACTCGCTGGTCCCGGTGCTATAACGGCGGTCATGGTGCTAATGCAAGAAGAAAATGGCGTTTTTATTGTGCTCTTTGCTATTTTTACGGCTATTATCGCAACGAGATTCATATTAGGGCAAGCGGAACGAATATACCGTATAATCGGTAAAGAGGGCTCAGAAGTCTTAAGCCGTGTAATAGGGATATTAGTGGCGGCAATTGCAATAGAGTTTATTGCAAAGGGAATAGCGGGAATGTTTTAGGTGTATTTGTATAGCTACGGCGAAGATGCAGGATACAGGATACAGGATACAGGATGCAGGTCACAAGATACAGGAGGGGGTTGACACTATGTCAAGCGTATGTGGATTCGTCGATACAAAATAGAATATATCCGTTAGGGCGGAAAGAAATCCACAATTTCATTATAATGATGTGTTAATAATATATGGGAATAGAGGTTGTTTTTATTTAGAACATGGAAACTATGGCAACAAAAAACGAATTGGCAATCAAAATTGAGAAGAAAATTGAAATCCCTATGATTATTCTTGCACTTCTAATAATCCCTCTTGTACTACTCGAACTCGAAATAGTGCCAACAAACCCATATGTCGTTTCTTGTGCAACCATGATAGATGATGCCATTTGGTTTGCCTTTCTTTTTGAATATTTGATCTTAGTAAGTCTTTACGATGATAAAGTGGGTTACACTAAAAGAAATGCTTTAAATCTGATTATTATTATTATAACCCCGCCACTAATCAGTCCAGAAGGTTTTGCTTTGATACGGTCTTTAAGAGCTCTCCGAATTTTAAGATTATTTAGGGCTCTCCGAGTCCTTAGAGTTGTAATCGCTTTACAAAGGGGTATTAAACCGCTTTTAGATATGTTTGTTAAGAACTCTTTACACTATGTTACTTTGCTTACACTTGTTATTATAATCATCGCAGGTATTGCTTTTAGTTGGGTAGAAGGTCAAGATGTCTCAATTAATGGGATTATTCGTGGTATATGGTGGGCTACAACAACAGTTACCACCGTAGGTTATGGTGACCTTTATCCAGAAAGCCACACGGGGCGGCTGTTAGCGGGGGTACTAATGATTATCGGAATTGGTTTTGTGGCTCTTTTAACCGCAAATATAGCTTCATATTTTGTTGAGAAAGATAAAGAGAAAGAAAATGGAGCTCAAGGAGAGGATAAGAAAGACGAAAATCAATTGATATTAGAAAGGTTGGAGGAACTATCAAAGAAAATAGATGAAATTAATCGAAGATTGCATTGAAAAGAATTTAAAGAAGAAAGAAACATTCATGAATGGGGGTTATTTAAGAAGGAGGACCTGAAAATATTGTGAGCTAAATGATAGAAAATGCAACAATTTTGAGTATTTTCGCATTATCCAACCCATTATGGGTTTTGAAGCTTTTTGTTATTGTGGGGGCGGATGCATTCTTTAAGTATTTTTCTAACTTGAGCGGTGAGATTGTTGGCGTGATCGTTGGTGCAGTTTTGGCAGGGTGCATCGGAATATTTACAGTATATTTTACCAAAATTCTTGAAGAGAAAAGAACTAAAAAGTATGCATCCAAAGCTCTTTTGTCAGAAATCGAAGCAAATCAAAATCGACTACAACCACTTGTCAATGCCATGCCACTGTTGGGAAATAAAAATGTATGGTTAGATGAAGATATGGGATTTGATCTTCCAAAGAAAATAAGCTTTGACAGAACTGTTTATTCCGCTTTATCAGAAAAAATAGGATTATTAGACCCTAAATGTAGAGAGAACGTGATTCAATATTATGCAAAAATCAAATTTCTGGAAGACGAAGGTGTGAACTTAAAATTCATTGACATTCATTCCTCCTTCCCATATAGTGTAGATTCGAGTGGATTGTTAACATATGGCGATAAAATGGAATATTTTGCACATGTAAAAGAATCATATGCCATAGGTGTGGGGCTGATAAAACGCTTAAAAGGGCAAATATAGCAATGATAAAGCCCGCACACGCCAAAGGGATGCCACGGAATTTATTCCGGGTGTGGCATGGTTGGAGGTTTAGCGATGAAGGTAGCGAAGCGAAGAAAAAAAGCGAATTACGATTTATGTATGCGGTCAAAGACTTGGAGCTTTTTTGAAAACATATAATATCTTATGAAATCTCACAAGTTCACACGTGAAAAAAACGAAAAGCTTATATAGCCCTTTATGTATAGTAATATCAGGCAGTTTTCGTACTTAATACGGGGTATAGTGACTTGGATATAATAATGAAAAAAGATGAGATAAATAAAGCATTATGGGAATATTATAGGGTTGCAACAGAAGAAAGTCGAGTTGTAGGAACACAACTGATTAGTTGGAAAGGTTCACACCATCGTATACCTTTTCATTTTAAATATGGATGGTTCACACCATCGTATACCACAAATGCAATAGAAAGGTTCAGATCATCGTATACCCTAAAGGATACAAAGTTATGGGAGGCATCACAACGATAAGCGAGTTTTAATATCGCCGCCATGCTATTGTGATTTAAGCTAGGCCTGCTAGTTTTGAGACCGTATTTTTACAAATACTGATACCTGCTGCTTCCATGATATTTCCTTGGTGAAGTATCATGGAACATACACCAGAAGAGGAAGAAAGAATTAAAGCAATTCAGCGGTATCTTGAAGGAGAGCGAAAGGTTGATATATACAAAAGTTTGGAGCGGTCAAAGGGTTGGTTTAACAAATGGTTGGGTAGATATAAACTTTAAAGTTTCACTTGGTTTCTTTTTGATGAATAATCACATTTCCAGGAATATATCTCCCTTATATTGTTTATATATACCATTTTGCTAATATAATTAGATTT
>JAUWND010000211.1 GCA_030612835.1 Candidatus Methanophagales archaeon
TAAATCTTCGGCCGCCATTAATCTGCGTTGTTCCATCTGTTTTCTGGTCAGTTTAAGCCCTTTCGGCATTTTGTATTCCATAAGCATTGGAACACTCTTCAAATATTTAAATTTGTTGCTTAATCGATGCGGTGAGCTATAGGCTCTTATGCTTATATAGTAAGTTGATAGTATTTGATTAACCGCAGAGTTCACAGAGAGCGCAGAGGATATAGGGTAGCTATGTCCTTTTATCTCCTTCACAACCCGAACCAATTTTATCACCTTAGCATTGATATGTTGGTAAAAAGTTACCTTAATACATGACGTTTGAAAAAATCTGCAAATGAAACTTTCTCTGCGGACTCAGCGTTCTCTGCGGTAAATGAAATGTGACATTGTCAAGGTAATTGCAAAATGCATGTTGAACTTTGCATTTTGCATTTTGAATTTTGCAGTATCTGCTCAAAAATCCATAGGTTTTTGGGCAGACACGAATTATATATACCCCTTCTCCACTAGCACCTCGGCGTTCAATATAGAAGCACCCGCAGCGCCTCTCACGGTATTATGACCCTGCACAATGTATTTCACTTCGTTCTTCATTCGCCCGCTTCTTATCCGTCCTACTGATATACTCATCCCTCTACCCGCATCGCGGTCTAACTTCGGTTGCGGTCTATCCTGCTCCTCTCGTACTATTATCGGCTTTTCCGGTGAGAACGGCGTGTCAATCTCTCTAGGGAAGTTGTTAAACGCATTCTTTACTTCCGCTTCCGTTACACTATCCTCAAATTTTACCCATATCGCTTCCGTATGCCCGTCTATTACCGGAACGCGATGACAGGAGGCGCATATATTGACAGTTGCGTCTTTTATCTCCGAACCTTCCAGAGTGCCAAGTATCTTTAGCGGTTCACTCTCCATCTTACCTTCTTCCGTTGCTATAAACGGTAGTACGTTATCCAATATCGCCATTGACGGCAAACCCGCGTATCCTGCACCCGATACCGCCTGCATTGTTGATACTCGCACCTCATTTAGCTTTAAACTCATTAAAGGCTTCAAACTCAAGACCATCACAATTGTCGAGCAGTTAGGATTTGTTATAATAAACCCGTCCCAACCTCTTCTCGATCTCTGCTCTTCTATTAATGCCAAATGGTCTCTATTTACCTCCGGTATAACTAAGGGCACATCCTTTTCCATTCTATGCACCGCGACATTACTGGAAACCGCATATCCTGCCTGCGCACAGCTCTTCTCCACTTTGATTGCCGTTGGCCTGGGCAAAGCAGAGAACATAAGTGCTATGTCTTCGGTCTCAGAGATGTCGTCAACGGATTTCACCACTGTTTCGGCCGCTGCCTCCGGCATCTCATACGGAAGGAACCATTTCGCGACCTCTCTGTATTTCTTACCCGCACTTCTCTCAGAAGCGTAGAGAGCTCCGAGCTCAAACCACGGATGCCCGTCCAGAAGCTGCACGAACCTCTGCCCCACGCTTCCCGTTGCTCCCAATACCCCCACTTTTATTCTTCTCATAGCTGCATCTATTATCCCTTCTTTTGGAAATGATTTAAATCTTTTTATAGTGCCTGCATGTAAAGTAGATATATAGAGGTGAAAACAGACAATGGCAAGATTTCCAGAAGCAGAAGCAAGACTCTTCAATATGAAAATATGCATGGATTGTAACGCGAGAAATCCGATTAGGGCGAAGAGGTGCAGGAAATGCAACTCAAATAGCCTGAGATTGAAATCTCGACATAGAACTAAATAAACGCATGCCCGGCGTGCATGCGGGGTAACCTATGCTATGAGAAAGGGAAAAGTAATAGCGGTAGCAGGGAAGGGCGGAACTGGTAAAACCGCTATTGCCGCGCTTTTAATTCGGGAACTACTCAGCACTAAAGGAAGCGAAGATATATGCATATTAGCTGTGGATGCAGATGCTGATTCTAACCTGCCCGAAGCCCTCGGTATATCGTATGCTAAGTCGGTAGGAGATATAAGGGAAAGCCTGCTGGAAGAGAAGCAGCAGGATATTTCTCTGGATGTGCGATCGCAATTTGAGGGTAAGATAGCGGAGATAATAGAAGAGGAAGATCGTTATGATCTCTTAGTTATGGGACGTCCCGAGGGTCCTGGCTGCTATTGCCCGGTAAATCACATAATACGAATGATTATGGATATATTAACGAAGAATTACGATTACACTATAATCGATTGCGAGGCGGGTTTGGAGCACCTCAGCCGGAGAACGACAAGGGACGTAGACGTCATGCTCGTTGTGCTAGATAGCACACAGAAGAGCATGAAAACCGCATTGCGACTGAAAAAGATTGCGGACGCAATAGACGTGAATGTGCAGCGGATGGTGTATGTAGCAAATAAGATACCTGTGGGTGCAGAGGAGCGGTTGATAGAGGAAGCGAAGAAGAATGGCATCGAAATAGATGCGATAGTCCCCTTTGACACGTTAATACCCGAATATGATCTTGAAGGCAGGCCGATTCTGGATTTG
>JAUWND010000113.1 GCA_030612835.1 Candidatus Methanophagales archaeon
GATTACACAGATTTTCACAAGAAAACGATAATATGAATCGGGTTTTAATAAACTATTGGCTATCCCTTCCCTATTAACCCTAACTTCTTGTGTTAATCTTGTGGAATCTCGTGGTTTTTAACATTAGCTATACAAATACAATATTTACTTTTAGTTGGATATTATGCTTTCTTGCACTCTCTATTTTAACTTGTAAACAGTTAAATGTATAATAGTTAGTGAAATGGCCGAGAGAACACCCATGATGGAGCAGTATTACCAGATAAAGGAGAAATACAGCGATGCTATTATATTCTTTCGTGTCGGTGACTTTTATGAGACCTTTGGTGAAGATGCAAAGGTAGCATCTAAAGAACTCAACATCGCTTTAACCGCAACAGGCAGGGGCAAAGGCGCGACAAGGAAAATCCCGATGGCCGGCGTGCCGTACCATGCTGTAACGCCATACATAAAACAGTTGATAACGAAGGGCTATAAAGTGGCCATATGCGAGCAGATAGAAGATAAAGCAAGTAAAAAAATAGAGAGGCGGGAAGTGGTGCGGCTCATTACCCCGGGTACGATAATTGAAGATGCCTTTCTGGAAGAGCGGCACAGCAATTATCTAATGTGTGTTAATTTACTGGGCGGTAAGGTGGGCATTGCAATTGTTGACGTTTCAACCGGTGAATTTTCATTGACCGAATTAGAAGACGAATCTTCATTGTTAAATGAGTTAGAGCGAGTGAAGCCGGCGGAGATAATACTGCCCGATTCGCTTGAGCTCGAACTTGAACTTGATACATGCACCATATCACGCTATGACGATTACTATTTCGATTATAAAAACGCGTATACGACACTGATAAACCATTTTGGTGTGATCTCGCTTGACGGTTTTGGCTGTAGCGATCTGAAAGTGGGCATAACGGCTGCAGGTGCCGTGACCTCTTATCTACGGGATACGCAAAAGCGCATACTCGCACATATAAAATCGCCTAAGACATTCTTTATCTCCGATTACATGGTATTAGACAGTGTTACAGTACGAAACCTAGAAATATTTAATAATATTCGGGATGGTACACCGCGTGGTACGCTTGTTAGTGTGCTAGACAAAACACTTACAGGTATGGGCTCAAGACTATTGAAAAAGAATTTACAGTTCCCTCTTCTCGACCTTGGCGAGATAAGAAGTAGAGAAGAGGTGGTAAAAGCGTTCTATGGGGATATACTACTGCGGGAATCGTTAAAAACCGTCTTCAAGGAGATTTCTGATATGGAGCGGATAATAAGTAGAGTGTCCTATGGTAATGCGAATGCACGTGACTTAATCGCACTAAAACGGTCCTTAATGCAAATAGAAGTGTTGAGAGAGACGTTAAAGAATAGCCGTGTGAAGAAGATAAAAGATGTGCTGCGAGCGTTAAAGTCAAGTACCTTCTCTAAAGTTGTGGCTTTGGTAGAACGTGCCATAATAGAAGAGCCGCCGATAACGGTAAAAGAAGGCGGGCTGATAAAAGAGACATTTAATACTGAATTGGACGAGTTAAGAACGATAAAACACGCGGGAAGGCGATGGTTAGCGGAATTTGAAGAGCATGAAAAAGCCAATACCGGGATAAAATCGCTTAAGGTGGGTTATAACAAGGTTTTTGGATATTACATAGAAGTTAGGAAATCGGGAATCGCGAAAGTGCCCACCACGTATATAAGGAAGCAGACGCTAACCGAGGCAGAGCGGTATATAACAGAAGAATTGAAGGTTTACGAGGCGAAAGCGTTAAGTGCTGAGGAACGGATAAAGGAACTGGAATATGAATTATTCGAGCGAATAAGGAAGGAAGTGGCAAAGCAGGGTAAAGAGATCCAGGAAGCTGCTAATTCTATTGCTGAATTGGATATGCTTCTGGCTTTCGCTGAGGTCGCAGCGGGAAATGGATATTGCTGTCCGGTAGTAGATGAAAGCGATGAGATTGTTATAGTGGACGGGCGGCATCCGGTGGTGGAGAAGGGAGTAAGAGACGGATTTGTGCCTAATAACATTCAACTGGACAAAAATAACCGGTTGATGATTATTACGGGTCCGAACATGAGCGGTAAAAGCACGTTTATGCGTCAAACCGCTTTAATCACGCTCATGGCACAGCTCGGCTCTTTCGTACCCGCAAAAGAGGCACGAGTGGGTGTTGTGGACCGGATATTCACAAGGGTGGGCGCTTATGACGATCTCTCGATGGGGCAGAGCTCTTTTATGGTCGAGATGAGTGAAACAGCAAACATATTGAATAATGCAACAGAACGCAGCCTGATAATTCTCGATGAGATCGGTCGGGGTACGAGCACGCTGGACGGAGTCAGTATAGCCTGGTCCGTTGCGGAATATGTACATGAGCGAATAAACGCGAAAACACTGTTTGCAACACATTTCTACGAGCTGACAGAGCTTGCCGATTCGCTCGATAGCACAAAATGCTTCAACGTTTCAATAAAAGAAGTCGCAGACGAGATATTTTTTGTACGCAAAGTTGTAGAAGGGCGAGGCACTAAGAGTTATGGTATTCAAGTTGCTAAATTAGCGGGGTTGCCTGAAGAGGTGATAGAATCCGCAAAAAGTATGTTGATCCAGATGGAACGCGAGGTAGAGAAAGAGAGCGAAAGAAAATTAGATGAGGGCGAAAGGGGAGTAAAGAAGGCGGAGGTGAAGAAGGAGTATGTGGTTCAAACGCATCCGGTGGTTGAAGAGTTGCGAGCGATAAATCTAGAGAAGATTTCACCACTAGAGGCGTTAAATAAGTTATATGAGCTGAGGAAGAAGATATGAGGATCCCTGTATGTAGTAGATATGTTTCTTTGAAGCCATCACACGACCTAAAGTCGGTTCATCCCGCAGCAGCTTGCCGAAAGTGTTTTTATCTCAGATTGCCATATTGTATTTATACCCATTTGTAAGACAAATACAACGATATACCGCCCAGGAACGTCAAAATAAAAAATTAGGTGGGGATGGAATCCATTCTGCTAATTTCATACCTCTTTTGCTTTCGCAGCCCATCGCACTTTTCTTCTTTTCCGCCTCAGCTTTATCATGTTGCGTTCGCACTTAGAGCTACAGAAATAAAAGACCGTTCCATCACGCTTTACATACATCATCCCTGTTCCTAGCTCTATTGGCAAGTCACAGAAAGAACATTTCTTCTCCATAGCCCTTCACTTTCTCACTAATTTCCTTACTTCTCTCGCGGTCTCCAGTAGCATAATATAATCACCCACTCTTAGTGGGCCAATGCAATTCCTCGTGAGGATTCTTCCTTTATTCTCCCCATCCAGTATCTTGCATTTTATCTGCGTTGATTCACCATGCATGCCCGTTCTACCCACCACCTCTATTACCTCAGCAGGTACCCCTCTCTCTTCACTCATTTCCTACCTTTCCACTTCCGTTAGTTACGCTTTTATCTTTTCTAGTTCTGCTATAACGCCCACAACTGCTTCTTCTGCTTTACCGGGGTCAAGGATGACCGCTGAGGCACAACCCTTGTTTATACCACAAGCAGCACCTAAATCTTTCTGGTTCTTCACATACAAGTAGGGTATGTTTTTTTCTTCGCACAGCGGTGGAAGATGCATTACCACCTCTTCAGGAGTAACATCCTCACTGATCAGCACTAACCTAGCCATACCCCGTTCTATAATTTTCGTGGTTTCATTTGTTCCCTTCTTTACGTTACCCGTAGTCCTCGCCAAATCTAAGGCCTCTAATGACTTCTTTAACAACTCTTCCGGCACCTCAAATTTGAGGCCTGTCGTCATCTCTTTTTTTTCCTTCTCGCTCATCTTTCATTCCCCTTACAATGTTATCTGCGTTCTTACTTTAATATCAGATAGTGCTTTAAGTTTATAGTCTTCAAGTAAGACGGGTTGCACACACTCTTCGGGCACACTCAGTGAAATCTCCTTAGTTCGTCCATATCTACCTCTGCTTACAATTACTGCATTTAACAATCCCAAAATGTCCAATTCCGAGACCAAATCGGTAACACGCCGCTGCGTTAACGCTTCCATGCCCAGATGGTTACACAATCGCCGATACGTGTTATAAACTTCGCCGCTGGAGAAGCGCCTTTTATTCTTCTCTCTGTTTAGCACTAGCACGCTGTCCAACAATATTTTTGATTGCAGAGGTAGCGTTTTTATCACTTCTCCCACCCTATTAGTCTCTAGCTTTTCACTTGCAAGTCTCACATGCTCCTCGCAGACCTTTTTGGATCCCGAACTTTCAGCAATTTCACCGGATACTCGTAACAGATCAAGAGCGCGCCTTGCATCGCCATGCTCCTGAGCTGCGAAAGCAGCGCATAGCGGTATCACTGAATCTTCAAGCACGGAATCAATGAACGCCACCTCCGCTCTCTCTTTCAGAATATCCTTTAACTGGTCGGCATTGTAAGGTGGAAATATTATCTCCTCCTCTCCTAATGACGACTTTACCCTCGGATCCAGTAGTTCAGTGAAGGTCAGGTCATTTGAAATGCCTATTACACATACCCGTGCATTATTTAACTCGCTGTTTATTCTTGATAGGTTATATAATGCTTCGTCCCCTTTGATTGCTAACTTGTCCACTTCATCTAATGTCACAATTACGCACCTATCTTCTGCATCCATACCTTTCTTAAGCTCGGAATACACCATATCTGTTGGCCAACCGATCATCGGAACACGTTTATTGAATACCCGTGCTAAATAGGTAAAAACTCGATACTGAGTATCAAATATCTCACTGTTTATGTATATTATGGTGCAATTAGATCCCCTCCTCAGTGCCATCTCCTCTAATTCTTTGCTCACGAATTTCATCGTTGCCGTCTTTCCCGTCCCGGTCTTACCGTAGATCACTATATTAGACGGTGTCTCACCTTTTAATGCTGCGGAGAGTATTCTAGCCAACCCTCCTATTTGCTCATTCCGATGTGGTAAATTTTCAGGAATATACGTAGAGCGAAGTACTTCCTTATTTGCAAATACCCCCCCTTCTGTTATCAAGTCCTCAAACAAGTTTTCCATCTTTTATTTCTATCCTACCTAAGAAATGTAATGAGACTAATTAAAAGTTTCGATACCTATACGCAAACAAGATAATTATGGATATGTCCTATGCACATCCTAAGAAGTGAATATGTGGACAATTGCGGTTCCTCCAGTCCCGCCAATGTTATGTGTCAGTCCAACTTCAGCGTTGGGTACCTGCCTTTTACCTGCTTCTCCACGGAGTTGCTGTGTTATTTCTACCGCCTGTCTTATGCCCGTTGCACCAAGAGGATGCCCACATGCTTTTAACCCACCAGAAGGGTTTATAGGAATACGACCGCCGATTTCTGTCTGTCCTTCTCCTGTAGCAATTCCGCCTTCGCCTTTTTTAAAAAACCCTAAATCTTCGATAGCTATTATCTCCGCTATGGTATATGAATCGTGCACCTCAGCAACATCTATCTGCGAAGGATCTAAAGATGCGCTCCGGAAAGCTTTCTTCGATGCGAATATCGTTGCATCCATCGCGGTTATGTCGCGTCTATCATGAAGCGAGATGGTATCACTCGCTTGTGCAGATGCTTTCACATATACCGGTGAATCCGTATACTCCTTCGCCTTCTCCGCGGCACATAAAACGACTGCAGCCGCACCATCCGCGATGCTTGAACAATCCAGCATGTGCAGGGGATCAGCAACAAGGGGTGAATTAAGCACGGCCTCCGCTGAGATCTCCCGTCTAAATTGTGCATAGGGGTTGTGAACGGCGTTGGCATGATTTTTCGCGGCTACTTTTGCCATTTGCTCGCTCGTAGTATGATATCGCTCCATATGCGCACGCGCCATTTGTGCGAACAAGGACGGAAGAGTGGCACCGCAAATCGCTTCCCATTCTCTATCCACAGAAGAAACAAGCAAATCATCTGCTATGTCAGAGTCAACATCGGTCATTTTCTCCACTCCCGCTGCTATTACGAAGTCATACCAACCGGAAGCCACGGAAAGAACAGCTAAGTGTAATGCGAGAGCACCGGAAGCGCAAGCAGCTTCTACTCGCGTTGCGGGAATGTGCAACCCGGTTAAACCTGCGTAATCAGCTATCAACGCGCCAATATGCTCCTGCTCTATAAATCTACCTGCCGACATGTTCCCACCATATAGTGCATCTATCTCCTCTCCGCTTATCCCTGCATCTTCTATCGCCCTTAACCCGGCTTCTACCGAGATGTCACGGAAGGACTTCTCCCATAGTTCCCCAAATTTAGTACTACCTGCACCTATTATCGCTACTTGTCTCATTTTATCAGTATCCCCTACATCCTTATTTTACCTTGATGTTTTGCATAAGCGGCATAATCCAAATATTTCTTTGAGCTAAGGAAATCTTCAACCTTTGGTGCTTTTTCTCTTATACTCTCTATAAGATCGGTAACACGAAGTGCAAATGCGTCAGAACCCGCACCTGAGCCAAAAGAGGTCATCAAAATCCGTTGTGATTCCGATGCCTTATCAAGAACGGATGCGAGACCTATAAGGGACGCGCCCGAATAGGTATTTCCAAAATGCAATACCATCAGGCCGGGTTTGAGTTGTGCAGATGTGAATCCAAGGGTCTTTGCAGCCTTGAGCGGGAATTTGCCGTTGGGCTGATGGAAAATGACAAAGTCAAAATCCGTCGGCCGAAGCCCCGTTTTTTCCATTAACGCTTTCGAAGCGGAGATAGTATGCCGGAAATAAGCGGGTTCGCCGGTGAAGCGTCCACTGTGTGAAGGGTATTTCTGCAGGTCTCGTCGCCAGAAGTCGGGTGTATCCGAAGTGAAGGAAGCGTATTCCTCTATCTCTGCGACTATCTGATTTTGCCCGATGATAAAAGCGGCACCTCCTGCGCCTGCAGAGTATTCTAATGCATCTCCCGGACTTGATTGTGAAACGTCCGCCCCTATAGCAAGTCCATATTTTACTTTGTTTAGAGAAACGAAACCCATGCAAGCCTGTATGGCGGCGGTCCCTGCTTTACATGCGAACTCGAAGTCCGCTGCGGTAATAGAATGAGATGCATCAATCGCCGCGGCTACTATGGTAGCGGTGGGTTTTACGGCATAAGGATGGCTCTCGGAACCCACATAAATAGCTCCTATTGCCTTTGGGTCAATGTTTGCCCGAAGGATAGCGGCACGAGCTGATTCTACTGCTATTGTCGCAGTATCTTCGTCCAGGTCGGGCACGGATTTCTCTTCCACAAGCAGCCCTGACTTTATACTCGCTGGATCTTCATTCCATTGCTTCGCTATTTCCTCTACTTTTATCCTATATCTGGGCACATACACCCCATATGAGGCTATACCAATCAATCAAATCACCTAAGATAACAAAGTTTGTGGAGAATATATATCTTTCGCAATTTCGCAAAAATCGAGACAATCCAAAAATAAGGTATAGTGAAATGGCAACAAAGATTCTAACTATCTGCATTTAACTGATAGGATACCTTTATATATTATGGCTAACCTACATGTGCTAAGGGATGTTTTCCCTAAAATGAATTAGGAGGTGATATGGAAAAATGAGAAAGATAGCACATGTGTTGATTGTTTTGATTGCTATGGTTGTTCTCTCCGGTAGCGTATATGGTCAGGATTCCCATGAGCCAAACGATGCATTAGGTGATGCAACAGAGATACCGTTTAACCAAACAGTTATAGGCGACATATACCCGGCGGGGGATGGGGATTTCTACAAATTCTATCTCAACAGTCCTGGGATCCTAAAAGTAAAACTTGAGGAAGTGCCAAGCGATATGAGAACTCGTATAGACTTTTACGGTAAGAACTTTAACTGGATAACCCGTAAGGATGCTACCAACGCTGGTGATACGGTAACCCTTGAAATAGACCTTGATCAGCCAGGCTGGTACTATATAGGAATTGGTGATCTTAGTGGACTCGCACACAACGTGGAATATGAATTTAAAGTACTCTTTGAGCCCGTGGTAGATTCAAAAGAACCAAACGATGTACTGGGCGATGCGGCTGAGATAACGTTTAACCAAACGGTTAGAGGCTATATCTTCCCGGCGAGGGATGGCGATTTCTACAAATTCCACGTAAACCGTTCTGGGATATTGCAAGTAAAACTAGAGGAAGTGCCA
>JAUWND010000033.1 GCA_030612835.1 Candidatus Methanophagales archaeon
TATCCATTCTTAGAATTTTAACGATGTTTTTCTAATTCTGAATTTCTGTGTATAAGCTTCTGATTCCATTATAGTCTCTCGCTTTCCGCTGGTCTTATTTGCTTTCATCTTGCACCTCTTAATTTGAATATCTCATTATACGAGTTCCTGATTCTATCGTCCTTTACTCGCCTCGCTTTGAACATCGCGCTCTTAAGCTTTCTTTGCTTTAATCTGTCTAAATTTTCTAAGAACCAGTCAAGAGATTTTTCACCCTTTAAGAAATTACAATTACGACATACAAATTCCAAATTATTTTCTATATCCTCGCCTCCTTTCGATTTTGGGATTACGTGATCGATTGTAAACGATAACTCTGTGCTGAAGGATAAGTCCATTTTGTCACCACAGTAACAGCATTTGAAGCCGTTTTCTAAGGCAGTTTTGAATTTATTATGTAATTCTTCTTTCTCTGAATCTTCTAACTTTAATGTTTTTATTCTGCGGTGGAATTCTTGCTCTTCGTTCATTTTTCTATTTCTTTGATTCTCCTCGCGATAAACTGCGCGACTTGCGGTACGACTGCATTTCCGCAGCACTTAATTCGCTCCATCCAGAAGGGAAACCCATCACGACCTCCGCGAAAGAGGGGTTCAGGTATATTGGATCTTCCGTGCAAGTCCTCAATCCTTCGGACATCTTGGCACCATGAAAATCCTTGCTGCCCTTGTAACGATTCTTTGCGGAACCTATGTATTCGTTCATGCCAATCGTGGGTAATAAAGCGGCTTTCATACTCCCTATCCCCCATTCGTTCTTTTCCCCTCTCACCCTCTTGTAATCCGCACCCGTCATTCCCTTCCATTCTCGCGCTTGTGGGGTAGGCAACAATGAACAACCGCTCTCTTCTGTGCAACGCTCCGAAATCTGAAGCCCGTAAACTAAACCATTCAGCATCAAGCCCTGCTTCGGCAATGTCTCTAAGGACAACATTGAGTCCTCTGTTAGCAAGCGTTGGGACATTTTCAATGACCGCGTATTTGGGTCGTATCTCCCTAATAGCTTCCGCATAATATGACCATAACCCGCTCCTTTCGCCTTCAATTCCTTTTCCTCTTGGGTTTGCCTGTGAGATGTCCTGGCATGGGAACCCGCCGATGAGGATGTCAACTTCTTCAAGTTCTCTGAAATTGATTGTTCTGATGTCTCCATAGATGGTGGTTCCCGGGAAGTTCTTTCTGAGGACTGCTTTACAGTATTCATTGTCCTCAATAAACCATTTCGTTTTAAAGCCTTCTCGTTTGAAGCCCAATTCAATGCCACCCACCCCCGAAAATAAAGAACCAACGGCTAACATAGAGCATACCCGCCATCCTCCCAGAATTTCATTTTTTTTCTTTCCTTCTCCATAGCTTTTTTTCGGCTAAAGGGATAGATTTACCGTATAGTCTTTACTCTTATAACCTATATGTTTTTCACGTATAAAAGTTATTGCCTTAGGTGGATGATACCTTATGATATTAAGGTAAACTTCGTTTTCGCATAAATCCCCTTCAAATAGTAATTTTTTGTCTATTGCTTTGATTAGTAACTTCATCTTATCTGGTATTTCTTGCTTCATTTAGCACTCCTTCTTTTTCTAAGGCAGAGATAAATAAGATAAACCAGATGCAAAAAGAAAACCCAGCACCAACAGATGAAGCAGCCATCTGTTCTACCTAAGTCCCCCTGCCATCTGAAATGTTCACAAGTTCGTTTATGCGGGAACATTATTTTTTTCTTCCTCTATGCCTTCTCCAGTATTCTCAATCCTCCTCCCACTACTACGGTTTCACCAGAATACATATCGTAAGATACATCCAGTTTAGCACCGCATCTCCTACAGACCGCGGTCATGTTCCAGTAACTAATATGTCCGGGTACATGACCAAATAGCCAACAGATTAGATTTCTCATTTTTCTTTCCTTTCTTATTTTCGTTCATTTTATCCTTTTTTCCTCCAAATCCTTCTCAAACCTCTCGCGTGCTATCGGTAGCAATCGCTTTATCCTGTCTTCTTCTCCGCTATTAACAAAAATAATGGGCTTCCTCCCCAATTTCAAAGCATCTCTCAATTCCCATGCGATGTCTGCTATAACCCACTTATCACTATATCCCCTCACCGGTAAGTCCGTGATCGTATATACCTAGATTATTTCTTTAACTGTTTCTTCGTCGGTCATTTTTTCTCACGCCAAATTAAGGGATATGTCGTCCTCCAAAACATCCGCATTGCACTACTCGCCCGTTATCATGCCTGTATGGTTCGCCAGTATCGGGATTTACCGATGCGCCGCAACTCATACACTGAGTTGCACAATCCCCAATTACTAAAGTACCACCGCACACCTTACATTTTATTCCCTCTATTATCTTATCACTTTTCATCTTCTTGAAGCATTCATTGCAGACTTGCCCTGCAAAGTTGCCTTTTTTACCGCATTTCCAACAGCTCATTGTTTCCACCTCTTTGCCCTTTCTTTTATTTCTTTAACTGTTTCTTCTTCGACCATTTTTTATTCTTTCTCCTTTTTCGAAATCATATGTCGTGGGTAATCAAAACTCTCGGGTAAGCAATCACACCACGCAATGATTTTGCCACCAAGTCCTGGCACAACAAAGTACGGGCATTGTTTATCTCCTGCCGCGTTTTTCATGTATCCGATTGCCACAGCTTCGGGTTTATTAGAAACTAATTTTTCACGTAGTACTACAACCCACTTTCCTACAGTTGGACGTTTTTGTTTGCTGCCCTTGTCCTCGTTAAACGAATACCATTTTATTCCCTTTATCTCATCCATCACGCTTCTCCATTCAATTCCTTCAGCATATCTTCTTCAAATGTCTTACATGCTTCCTTAATCTCTACGTATAATCTCCGTTCTACCGATAGCAAGGATAACATGGGTGTGTTGTTAATAGCAAGCTGAACGATTTTACCCTGTCGCCTCTGGATCAGATTGACTACTTTTCGGCGTATTGCTCGTTCCTCTTCTCCGTTTGTTATGTTTGCGAGGCATTCTTTGAGACTAAATATGAACTCGTTCGGTAATGGCAGCAAGATTGAAGTTCTACGTTCTGTATCCAAGAGGATCCAAAGGTCTTCGGGGGTCATTTTATTTCGCCTCTTTCAGTTTCTTTGATGGTTCTATGCTACTTACTTGATCTTCGACTTCGTCTAACGCACGACCTATATTCATGTATTCTGTACCTGTTTTCTTATTCTATATTTGAATTTCTCGCTATCAACAACTTTTTTCGTTCATTTCAGTATCTCCTATTTCTTTCTCTGATTCGATAACCATTTTCTATCCCAGCAGATATTGCGAGATTGCTAAGACGCTCATTGTATTCCGCCTGCGTCATTTCGTCTGTCTTGAATATCGGCATCAGCCGCTTTTCCACAGCATTTAGGAAGTATTCTAAATCGTCTATGATCTCACTGCGAACGTCTCCTAACTCTTTTGCATCTTCCTTTGCCATTACTTCGTCTGGAACATAATCTTCTTCTGGTTGCTGTGATTGTGGTTCTGATCTGTTAGTAGCTGTAACCGGCGCGTTCTCCAGTTGCTCTTCATAATCCGGAAGAATAATATCTCGTGGGATCGTCATTTTCTGGAATGGATATTTCTCCGTCTTCTTCGAGAAACCCGCCGCGATAAAGTGTACCCCTTCTTTGTTTCGTTTTACCGCGCCTAAGCCCCAACATTCTGTTCGGATTTGATTGAACTCTACGAATTGTATCTGGATTGCTTTGCCTATTTTACCTATTACCTTGCCCTTTATTTCTTCTGGTAGATTTAGTTCACCATCTCTTATACGATAAAACAACCCTATTTCAGTGACCTCTTTTAACTGCGGATCATTTACGAATGCTCCCTTTTTGCCGAACTCCGAATCTTCTAAACATCTCGCCCAGAACTTGCCGAGGGGATATTGTGAAGTGAAGTTCCGTCCTATCTGCATTTCTTTGGTTCTATATTTGCATGTGATCCCTTTCTCTTTATTATCATATCGTGTGAAACCCAGTCCCACCAAAATGTCCTGATATCGCTCTGCCGTCTTTACATCGTTCTTCTTTACAAGAGATGGATCTTCTCCTTCAAGCGTTTTATGATTTTCTTTCGGATTCAGATCTTCATCAACACTGCTTATGAATTCTTCAGTTTCGTCTATAAAGTCTTGATCTTCTTCTGCCATCTTACTTTGCCTCTGTGAGTTTTATTGATATGCTCTTCCTGCCACTTTCATTTGTCGACCTTCTTTTCCTCATCTATCTTTTCCTCTAAAAATCTTTTCGCTACGGTACTTGCCTTCTCCCCTTTTTTCAGAAGAAAGCGATATCTGCCCTCATCCAAATATAGACTTATCGTTGGCATGAATAATCACTTAATAAGAAATAGGTAAGAGGCATATATATCATTTGCGGTTTTTGGCTGTGGATTTGCGTATGCTGAATCTCTTGATTAGAAAACAACCATACAACACGCAAGAGAGAGGTGTATCTCGCAGAAAGCACAAATCTGGGTATAATTTTTTTCTATTGCCGAATTAATATCTTTTTCGTCTGCTTGGATGCCCCACATGAGCCATATAAGTGCAGTTCTCTCTTCTGTTGAAAGAGAAATCAATTCTCATCTCCTAGTTTTATTGGGTGAAGCCTTTTCCTCAGCAAGTTCACGTTCTATCCTCTGTAAATCTGCTTTCTTAACAACCGCTTTGGATCTCGGTTTCGATTTGACTTCCTTCTTCTTCAGCGCTGGTTTTATCTCTTCAAATTTTATCTTGACTTCGCCTTCATGTTTTATTTTATTGTGAGCATACAATGAGAACTCCTTCGGATTTCTTCGCTCCAAAAGCCATGCCGCCGCTTGCCACGTTTTTGGCGCCGCCGTTTGGATATGTCTAAGACATTCTTCCTGGAATTTCGCTTTTGCTTGATTCGTTCGCTCCTCTAATTCAATACAGAGCTCTTCCCTTTTGGTCAACTCTTCGCCTACGTCTCGCTTTATAACTGCTTTCTCGCTTATACGTATCCACGAGTAGTATGCAGCATTCGAAACACAGCAAGCGTCATGAGCTGCTGTGACAGCACAACCTAACTCAAACAGTTTTACCATCTTATCTATCAATCCTGGTGTTAGCTTTGTGGATCGCATATAAACAAGTAGTTAAATGTATTTAGAGTATAAATTACTTTCGTTTCTCTTTTCGTTTCGCAGCAGCGATTAATAGCAACTCGCTTTAGGTGTCCACTCGAAATGCGTACGAAGGACATCCCCTGTTTTGTCCAGCGGGACCATTTAAGACTCATTCGAGATCCTCCGGCTTAAACGACTTGTCATCTACGTAGCAGTCCGAACCGCCTTTCGCCATGAAAATCCCATGAAACGGGACCTTGTGTTTTATTAGCCATGCCACGGTCTCGGGTGCCAGTTCCCATTGCCTCGCGGTATGAATAATGATTATATTGCCGCTTCTGTACAGTTCTCTGATTCTTCCTATATTCTCTGCATTCGGCTTAGGCTCTTCTTTCCAGAATGGTTCGCCAGTCGTGAGAGTGCCATCCAGGTCCCAGTTTATTACTCTGCGATTGTTATTCGTCTCGAATTTCATTTCTTAGTTGGTCCCCCAAATATTGACTACCCGCACACTTCCGCACCTGCACGTTGGCTTTGGACCTGGCACTCGCGTAGCGAATTCGTGCCGGCAGTCTAAGCAAAGCCAATATCTCTTTTTCATATTACCCCCACTGATCGGAGAATTACTCCGAAATATAAAATCCAGACTATAGTAGTGATCAGTGCCAGTATTATTTTATTCATTCTCTATTGAACCTTTCCCTCAACCCAGTTCCAGGCCCTTCTCTTGATGTAATCTAACCCGCTTCGAGTCCACCTTTGCAATATCGCTCTGTTAATCCTTCCGAAGTTGGGTTTTTCGGATGAAATTATGCAAAAAGCATAGGTTTCAGCAACGTCGTTTCGATTGGACTCCTTGTCCGCTATCTCATCTAATATGCAGTTTTCGCAATTAATAAGCTCTATTTTTACGGCGGGGGACATGTCAACCCACCTCCTTTAAAGCTTTCCTCGCGTCTCTGTATTGAAGGCAACGATAACAACCAAAGAGGCTGCACTCGTATATCGTCGGCATGATGCTGCCGTGGGCACTGCACTTGCATAGCGGGTTATCGCAACGTTCTCCGTTTAAGACGCATGTTGGGCAGCGGAAGTGTTTCACAAACCATGGGATTGTCACTGTTCTGAACTTCATCATACCGGTACCATGTTATGTAAGGTCCCCAAAAAGTCGATTGGCTTCACGTTGATGCTCCGAGCCCTCATTGTGATCCAGGTTAGTTCTCTGTCGAGACTAATCTTATTGCCGTTTCTCTCCATTCCTACTTTCCACTGAAGATACTCCGAAAACGTCTTATCCATGATACTTGCTGCGATAATACCCTTTGTCGGCGCTTCCCTTTTTAATGCCGCGATCGTTTGTTTTAAAGCCTGATTTTCCGCTTTTGTCTTTGTTTCTTCTTTTACCTGCTCTTCTGCAGTTATATCGATTAAACCTCGGATATACGCGCTTCGATTACCTTTCCCTGCTATTCCATCTATTTTCTCTACCTGTTTCCGCTCCAGTACAATTAAGACCGATGTCCGATCTTCCATTATTTTTCGCATTTTTTGTTTGCCTCGATGTTTCTTTAATATTTGTTATATATATATATATAAGGTTAATTAGTATAGTATAGTATAGTATAGTATAGTATAAGTGGCAAGAAAGAAATGTATTTATGACACAAAGAATATTTATCCGTAATA
This sequence comes from Candidatus Methanophagales archaeon, assembly GCA_030612835.1. Taxonomy (GTDB): domain Archaea; phylum Halobacteriota; class Syntropharchaeia; order Alkanophagales; family Methanospirareceae; genus Methanophaga. The sequence continues at coordinate 6,850 of JAUWND010000033.1, forward strand.
GAAGAATATAAACAGAATTTTCTTATACCCCTAATCTTATTTTTTGTTTACGATAAACTCCTTCCTTTGCTTGTACTCTTCACGTTTACCCTTATTCCATTCCTTTACCGGACGCAGATAGCCGACTACACGTGAATACACTTCACATTTAACAAAATTACGTAGTGTACTATCTTTCTTAAAACATTCATCGCATTTGAAGAATGTCTCTGTTGCAGGCGGTAATCCCATTTTGGGGTTGTAGATGGCTCCACCACGGATTATAATCTTTCCCTCTTCGCCGACGCTGCAAACCACACTTACGGGGGCACCGCAGTCATGACAAAGTCCGCGAAATTCTACATTCTCGGTTTCTAATCGCTTTTTTAGTTCTGATATTTTCATTCTGATTCTTTCTCCTTAATCGCCTCTGCAACCGCCCTCGCTAAGAGTGGCGGGACGGCATCGCCGAGTTGGTGGTATCGTTGTTCTTGCGTGCCCTTGAAAACGTAATCGTCTGGGAAAGATTGAGCACGGACGCACTCGATCCAGGATGGTTGTCTCAAGATGCCATTGTCCCAGATCACCGGAGAGGAAGCCCGGAAGCCGTGAGATTGTGTTGCGCAGATGGTGGGCATAATGTCATTCTCATCAACGAACTGAAGATCGAATCGATTGCCCTTTCGACCCATTTCGTTTGCGCGTCTGAAAGCGCCTGCGATACCTCTTTTCGATATGATTCTTGCACCGTCGGGATGTTTGATATTACCAAAAGTTATCCATGGTAAAGTGGCGCCGCCAAGCAATGTAGAATTAAGGAGTTTAAAATGAGTAGGTGTTGGCCTGGGGTATTTACCTGCAATACACCGTTTTCTTCTCTGTGGCACGCCGTAATCAGCAGCGTTGAGAATGTTATAGTTCACACCATGCAAGAATGGCGCGAGTCCGGGAATGTTCTCCAACATCCAATAACGAGGCTTATAATCATAGATGATTTTAAGGAATTTATAAGTCAATGTCGTATCGCAGATGCGTTTCAAATTGACGATGCTAAATGAGGTACAGGGTGTGCTGCCAAGAATGACGTCAGCGCCTTTGGGCAGATCCTCTGACGAAAGTTGCATAATGTCCCTTTGCCAAGTCTCGATTTCTGGATGGTTGGCATGGTAAGAACTCAGTGCAACTTCATCAATGTCCACGCCGAGGATAACTTCGAAGCCAGCCATTTTGTAGCCGAGCGTGGATCCGCCTACTCCACAGAAAAGGTCAATAACTTTCATTTACATTTACTACTCCTTCAATCTCCCGGTTCTAACACATTTTCCACAGTATGCATAATCACCATTTATGTTTGTACAGCTTTGCGTACGCCAATCACCATATTTACCAAAGGTTTCCCCGAAACTGTGGTCGCCCGTAGCCCACAAGACAAGATTAGCCCAGCAAGCGTCATCGTAATGCGCATCAAGCCAAATAATGATTTTAAATTTTACCCATTCTCTATCATATTTCATTTATCCTTTCCTCCTCATATCTTCACTCATCGTTTTATCCTCCTTTATAGGTCTATACAGAGACCTTTCACGTATCTCTCGTGCTCGTTCTCGTAGATAATTCTCTTCTGTGGTCATTATTCGCTCGCCTCAAGTATATCATCATCTTAGCCCGTGCATCTACTTCTTTGGTATCTGAAAAATACTCCAAAATTCCGCCACACCCGCGTTCATACTTAACTGTCCAAACCTGCCCGTATGTATTATATACAATTATCAGATAGTAGTGTACCGAATAAGCTTTTATATATTTGGTAATGTGTTTTGGCAACATCTCACCGAGTTCTGCTACTGTGAATGCCGAACCTAATATTTCATAAAACCTGTTAAGTAACAGATGAGTGGGGGATAGAAACACATCTCCCGTCGTTTTTGATAATACCCACGAAAAGTAACTGTCTTGTTCTACACCCAACTCTTTCAGCTTCTTTGATAGTTCTATGCTGCATACTTGGTCTTCGAGTTTCATCTGTTTTTCTCCTTTACCCAGACTTCAACATCTACAATACTGCTTACTACTATTTTCCCTGTCATTTTTTCTAAGAACCTTAATGCTAACAAATTCTGAATCAGCGTACATTAATGGGGTCATAGCATTTCATCCTCCACTTCCCGTTCGCCCCTAATTATGTTTTCGATTTCCGCTACAGAAAGACCGCTCTTCTTTAATTCTTGATAAAGATTCTTTTCTCCTTTTGTTATCTGCATCCTCCCATCCACCTCTTCTTCAATCATCTTCTTCTCCACACTTTCTTAATTTCCTCTTCCCATATTGTGGTGCTAATGAGGATAATGTGGTATGAAATTTGACAGAAAGACTTTCTTTTGTCTCTAAGTCGTAAAGTGAAAGCTCAAACCCTTCGACCCATTCACCGTTACGTTTTTCATGCCCGCGATTAGTCCACGATCCCACCATCTTTGTGCTTTTAGCAAACTCCTTCATGTACAAACTTTGTGGATTGTATCCTTTAGTCCCGGGAACTTTAACATATCTATTACCTACCCACATTTCAGAGCCGTCATGTCGCCACACGTCGAATGCTGGGTACACTGGACCCGGGATTCTAATAGCGATAAAGCCCCCACAATCGCTCACAAAAATAGTGTTTTTCCTTTTTTCAGTCATCTTCTTCTCCACACTTTCTTATTTCCTCTCTTGCCTCATCGGTTACTTCGTGCTGTGTCTTATCAATGTCTTCACTCGATATGCCGAGCTTCAGAAGCGCGACAATTAATCCAGAAACTCTCCCTTCATAGTATAAAGTAACTCCTTCATCAGAGGCTCGTACCGATCTTATATCACGGCCTAAAGCATTGTTTTCGGCTTCATGCCGAGCATTCTCATATGATATTATGGCATATCGAAATTCTTTCTTTATTTCTTCACTCATTTTATCCTTTTCCCTCCTTTCGCGTCTCAATCATCTTTGCGCCTTTTCACATCAAACTCATATTTTCTTAACCAGATTACGTGAAACTCAAACGTCCACCTATCACCACCCCGTTTAGGGTTGAGTTTGCGAAAAATCTCCTCAAATTCTATCGGCGTATATCCCCCTTCTGCCTGAGCATCCTGTTCAGAAATGAGATTCGTAAGATATTGTGTATACCTTTCTTCCCATATCCTATCTATTACTATTCGAATGTCTGGTTCCCCTTTCGCTCCTCGCTTTGACTGAACCGCGTAATCCTTGCCGACTTTATAAATCCCTCGATTAATGCGGCGGGTCTGCGTTTTTGTCCCGTTACGAATCGCCTCAATGTGTCCTGGAACGTTAAATATCATTCTCCTTCCTCCCTTTATTCCCACTCATCTTATCCTTCTTCCTCCTTGCAGCGCGGCAACTTTAAAAGTTCATCCACGAGGCATACACAATATTCTTTCCTTTTTGAACTCAGCGAATCCCAGAAATCCATCGTGCCACCATCTTGGGAAGAATAATCTTTTGCATAAAATATCCGAGCCATCTCAGCTTCCATGTGTGGATGCGTATTTCTGTATTCAAAATTGTCTTTTTCTTCACCCATCTTATCCTTTTTTCCTCCTTTTGCCATTTTTCTTTATCCTTTTCCTTCCTGAATGCCTAATGCCTATTTCTCCGCCAACCACAGGGTGGATTCCCCTAGTTGGCTTGGGAGTAAGCTTCGGCATCCCAGATCACTATCTCCCGCGCGCCGTTTTCTTTAGCGATGTATATCCTTACCTTAAGCTTCTGTGCGAGCTTCCGTAGAATTTGGAGTTCCGGCTTGTATATCTTGCCATGGGCTTTGCAGCGATAGCCGCGCGTTTCGCCGTTTCGGATAGCGATAAGATCGACCGGGAACGTAGAATCTGCAATCGGAGCAACTGAGAAGCCCTGCCTCTCTAAGCGGTGTTGCACTTTATATTTGAATATGTTCATTGCTTTCATTTTTAGTATGTCCTCCATTTCTTTCCCTGATGAGTGCGTGCGTCAATCCGAACCCAAAGATGCCATTCTACGCCTGGAATCGGATGAGCTTCACGCCACGCTTTCAGCTTTTTCAGAAAGCCGCGAGTGCTATTCGTTTTTACCTGAACGAAATGCAAGTAGTCGTCTTTCACGGCGCAGAAGTCGAACATATTGAAGATGTCCTGCGTACCATACATCGACGTCTTCTGCGGTCGAAAAACCGTCCAACCCAAACTAGCATATAGGACAACCGCTTCCCGTTCGTGTGCATCCCCCTTCGATCTTGCGGTCATTTTTCTTTCCAATACAGATACCCACCACAGCGTAACCTTTCTCCGCTATCAAGCAACGATGCGGGGATTGTATAAACTTTCACAAGCGCGTTTATAGCTACTTCTTCAGGGATCACTTCCGGCAGCCCTACGCAGATACCATTAATGAATTTCAGGCGTAAATATTTAGCCATGTTGTCTGAGTTCCTCCGCAGCTTGCGTAAGCCGTTCCGCGGCTTCTTCGCTAAAAGAGATACTTTCATCCGGTAACTGCGTCTGACTGTTGGAAAAGGTAAGCGATACCTCGATGTTTCTCAGCTTGCAGAGTTCTACGAGATCGTCAGCGGAAATCTCGTCAATCTCAACCGTGAGTTTAATCGCCTCTTTGATAATGATTGTCGTAATGGTCGCTTTCGGTAGTTTGACTTTCATACTCCTACCTCCATTGCTTTTATCCTGTTCACCTTTTTGCAGGTCTCTTTCCAACTCATGCCCATCTTCCGGTACTTCCGGGTGAGATCGTCCTCTTTTTCAGTGCTCATGTTACCATCCCTGATTTCCGGGAGATTACTTCGCGTACCCACGTCATCGAGTACCCGGTCTTCTTCATAATCTCGGTAGGCGTTAGCCCGTCTGCGTACAAGTCCAGAATCCGCTTCGCCTTCTGCCCCGTCTCATCTTTTTCCATCTTTTTATACCACCTGCTATAATATTGGTGGAGGAGGTATATAAAGGCAGCGGGTTTTGATGTGCGTACTAAAAATGAGAAGTAACACGATTTGAAGGAAAACCTCGGCGATCTCTTTTCTCTGCCGAGACAGCTTTTAAGTTCGTGTGAAAAGGTAACACTTTAAACTTCAAACATCGCTGCGATTTCATTCTCCTTTGAGTTTCTCAATCGCAGAAAGAAGATGCTTACGGTCCTCCGGTTTTAATGGCATATCATATTCCACTCTCAGGAGTGCTCTGTCCTCTTGGTCAGTAAGCATTCTTCTACCCTTAATCAGCCAGCTGTGAAGTCGGACTAAAAGATTACAGCAAAAGTACGCGCCGCTGTTGCTGCCTCCTCACTGATAATCCCCGCATTAGCATACCCCGCTCCCGTGCCAAAATCATCTGCTCGGAAAGCAACAACGCATAGTTCAGTAGAAAGAACTGCTATTTCATTATTATTTGTATGCCCGGTCGGTGATGGATTATAATCATACACCCCTTCAACAATGGTAATTGTTGTCCCTGCAATAGTTCCGAATTGGCAAGCCCCGGCCGTTTCCGCATCGCGCTCATAAGACATCAGAAATGTAGTGCTATCATATTTAGCTACAGCCGAGAAGTACGTTACTGCTGCTGTAACCTCTACTGCAGAACCGTAAGTTATTGTTGTGCCCGATATTGATGCTGCACGCGCACGTCCGTACTTGTATGAAATATTTGCGTCACACCAAAAGACGACAAAATGAGTACTGTCTAAAGCAGCAACATCCATTATATTTCCCACCGCATTGTAAAATTGAGCTTGGGTCCCAAAAGATATGGCAGTCCCAGTGACTTCGCCTATCTTCGATTCACAAGTCGTTTGTCTCCAAATAACGACAAAATGGGCACTGTCCAATATATCCACGTCGGTCTCATACGCATCATCAGTAGATACTGTATACTCAGAGCCATAACCCGTTATACTGGTCCCGGAAATAGTGAGAATCTTGGCTTTGACATCAGCACCTAAAACGTAAGTAACAACTGCATGGGTGCTGTCCAATATTGCAGCATCTATATATTGCGAGATGGCTGCCCAACCAGTAATAGTGCCAAAACCAATACTCAAATCTGAAATAGTCGCTATCAATCCCCACGTTCCGCCATCGTCTCTCCACACGATTAAAACATGAGTATCGTCTATCTTGCGAACTCGCGGATATAGCAGTTCGCCATACCAATCCTCATATCCTCCAGCATCTTGAAATTGCGTTTCGGCTCCCCATGTGATAGTCGTTCCAGAAATACTACCCACTCGTGCATAGCCAGAATCGTCCAAAGATTTCTGCCACACTACTACAAACTTCGTAGCTGTAAGCCATGTCACAGATGAGGGAGTCCCGCGAATACTGGTCGAATCAAATGCTGATATACTTCCAAATGCAATCTCATTTCCACTCATTTTTCCTATGTTAGTTTTTCGTTACTTTCAATGCTAACGTCACGCGCGTAATCGTTGTACACGAATCTACATTGAATGCGAGTATGTCACCTGCAGTAAGCGTTTTCGTCCAAGCTGTTAATGTTGAATCTTGACTCTTCTGTGCCGAACTTATGGTTGGTGGTGCCGATGCTGTTATACTATCGGCATCGGTTGGCGGAAAGTTTGCATAAGTATCTTTCCAGATGTCTATTACAATTGAGCCTGATTGATCCGCAAGCAGAGTTGCGCGATCGATAGTGCATCCATACGGGATTTCAAGATGTCCTTTCTGACCTGTCGTAATGGCTACACCACCACCGTCTATGACAAATGTTAGCGATGCCGGTTCAACTGCTACACCGTCTTTAATGAGTAACGAATCTATCGTTACTCCCGCATCTGCTGTTTTCTCCTCTATTAAATCCGTAAGGAGTCCATGCTCTAAAACCAACTTTGGAGTATCGGTAACTCCCTGGAAATAGCCGCTTATAACAGTGTTATCTTTTGCAGCATTTGTGTTTGTGAAAAACGTCCGACCGCCATATGTTGCATAGTTCGCTCCGTATAACAGAATTTTTGCTGCATATGTTGGGCCACCCGTTATTCCAATCATGCTATCGTCAACCGTGGGACTTATTCCTGCACCACCCGTCGTATATATATTATCTAGCCATATTGAACGATATTCAGTATCTGCAAGATTCCGTAGTTGAAAACCATTACTACTGTATTCCTTAAATCGAAGGTTTGTTGTTTTGAGTCCGTATGCAGCAAGATTGAGATCGCCGGTCATCGGCACTGAACCATCCGCCATAAAATCACCGCCCGCAGCCCATACAGGGTTAGCGGCTGCGCCTTGTGTCTTCAGGAAATGCCCAGAAGTGCCTGCTGCTAATCGTACAATGTTGCCAGAAGCATCCACATAGAAGACATCGCCCTGTGCTATACCCGCAGGGATTTTGAATACGTTTCCAGTGGCTACGCCCGCATCTGCACCGTCTACCTTGTCCGCATTCAGATTTGTCACTACAGTTGTTGACGTTACTATGAGCGGAGCTGTGCCGATAGCTATATCAGATTCCAACTGCTCCGCCGTTATCTTATGGCTGCCTGCGTCCCAATCCGCACTCAGAGCACGACTACCAGCAGCTAAGAGATACTGCGTGTGGTCGTCATCAGTTAATCCTGCGAGATCTGCACCGTGGTCTATCTTCGTTGTCTTATTCCACAATTCTCCCAAATCGCCTGTCTTTGTGCCGATCTGTCCCGTACCCGTAAGAATCAGTTTTCCCGCTGCGTCCAACGCCGGCACATTCCCGACGACTTGCGCCAGCGTGAGAAAAGCACTTGCATCTAAATACGGGATCTTGCCCGCAGTCGTACCTGGTTCTTTACCATCAACACTACCTGCATCTATTTCCAGAGCGTCGTGCGCGGCCTTGTCGTGATCTGTCAATATCGTAGCTATCGTGCCAGGTATGTCTGATATGTCCGCGATTGCTATTGCCAACAACGTCTTAGCTTCCGCTGCGGTTAGTGCTGCGATTCCGCCGGTTGCTTTTCTACCCACTAGAGTTGATGCTGGAACTGTCAAGGGTAGCGGTGTATTATCTGCGTCCGCGTATAGAATTGTAAATGCATCGAACAACGATTTCTTCATGTCTGCTTCTGTCTGAGCTATGGCAATAACCCCATCATCATTAGGATCGTAGATGGCTTTCGTCATGTCGCCTGCGCCCGCAGGCGTTCCGAATTCAAGTCCCGTCTCGCCCGCATTCACCTTTGAGTATTTGCCTGCCTGTCCCGTGAATGCTGCGGGCGTATCCGTGAGTGCTAACCAGGTCGTAGAACCGCCTGCACCTGCCGCCCATACTGGATTTGCCGCGGCACCTTGCGTCTTTAAGAAGTAGCCGTTAGTGCCTGCTGCTAATCTTACGATTTTACCACTTACATCTACAAAAAAAACGTCTCCCTGAACTATTGAAGCAGGGATTTTGAATAACCCGTTCGCAACGTTAAACTCACCGAGGTCTATGTCCGCTAACAATGCTTTCACTATGCCGCCTCTTAGGATTGGATCGCCTATTGCCATCTTTACGCTCCGTTATTGCTTCGGCTCAGTTCAAGCCAATAAGCTCCGTCATAAACTAATTGGATTGTGTCGCGGGTATTGTCCAAATAGAAATTACCCGCTAAATGTAAATTGCCCGTTGCGTTTTTTAATATCGCGGTGCGATCTCCATTTTCGGCTCGAAGAATAAGTGTGTCGCCTGGTTCTCCACCGTTAATCGTATCTAAATCATCGGATGCTGCAGCGTCCTCGGTCTCAATTGTATGAAAAGAAGCGGAAATGTGAATCGTTCCGTTAGATATTGTGCGAACTCGTGTGGTGGATGCTATCTCATATTCCTTGTCTTTTCTTCTGAAGAATTCATCTACATATCGTAGGATTCTTTTTGCTTTCATCTTTTATCACTAATTTGTTCTTAGTATTTAAGAGACTTTATCGGATTGCATATAAAAAGGACGTTTACCTTTCTCATGTTCTATTGTGGATTATCCATGTGAATGTTGTTGCGGCAGAACCACTGTTCCGAACAACGAAACTATTTACAGCCATATCTGATACCCACACCTCACCAATAGCACCCGAACCGTCTGTAGATGGTTTTATGGATACGTCATAATTAGCGAGATTGAGGCTATGTGTGATTGTAACTCCTCCAGGTCCCGCGAAATTCGATGAGCCTTCTGCATGGAGTTCATCAACAGGTATATTTTCCGCTTCTATTTGAAATACCCCGTTCTTTGCTATTGCCATTTTTATGCTAAGTACCCTCCGCTTGTAACTGCTCTTACCTTTGCTACTACATCACAAACATATGCAGAGCCATGTGCTCCACCCGCAATGGTAAGCTGAACTTTCTTACCTACTTTTACCAAGACAGGGGCGTTAAAGTTTTGCCATGCGAGTTGTGCTTCTGCAGTAAGGTTTGCAACCGCGCCATCGGCAGCGGAGATAAGCACTTGTGACGTAGCATCATTTGTTTGAATCGAAATGGATGTTATGGCTCCGCCTGCAATTATATTTGGCATCCTGATGAGTAGACTCTCTAGGAGTACGTCTTGTGTGGTTCCTGTGAAGAGGTCATAAGTACCTGCCACTTGATTTAGGTCTTCTGTGGTTTTGGCTATTTGCTGTTTACCCGCCACCTTCGCATCGGTGTTAGTATTTATCGTATCTACTTTACCGTCAACCGTTGCTATATCTGCATCAGTTGCTGTATGTGCAGTTGTTATCGCCGCTTCTAATAACGATTCATCCGCTGGATCAGTCGGTAAATTGTCGGTTTTGGCTTTTATTGCATCTACTATGGTGTCTACGGTTGTAAGAGCAACAGCAGTTGCTCGCGAAGATATATTAGCGTCTAAACGTGCTGCTCGTGCTGAGGTTATCCGATTAATGTAAAGCTCATATAATATCTTCCCGATCGAATTTGCCGTATCTCCTGTTAGACATACGGAATTACGGATTGAATTTATTGTAGCGGGTGTTAATGTCTTTGCGGCAGAGATACTTTCATCTATTCTTCCAAGAATATCTGCGGATATATTTAATAATTGTGCATTGTTTATGTTTTCTAAATAACCTATTTTGGCTACTGATAAAGTTGATATGTCAGGGACTGTTGCTAAGTTGGCGTTGTTTATGTTGTTTAGATATTCGTATCTTGCTAATGTCGCACCTCGTTCCGTGAACTCAGCATCTATCTCGGTTCTTATTGACGCTTTTGCAGTTGCATTAAAATCGTTAGTTCCTTGTGTGATGAGTTGTGCCTTCAATGCAAGAACAGTTGATGCTTCTATCTCTTCACGTGTCGGATGAGTATCAGTTTCCGTTTTTATTGCATCTAAAATCAAGTCAAGCCTGCCACCATTCAGCCAATCGTCATATAAGGTCTTTAGGTAAGTGCCTGCATATCCGGCTCCTGAATATGCGCTTACGTTCTTATCCCATATTGCCGTTCTTTCCGCTGCGGTTAATGTCTTTGCGGCTGATATTGCTTCATCTAAATAGCCCGCCTTTGTATCTGTCCATGTCGCTTGTAAGGTTGGTGTGGTTGGTATAGAACCAATAGGAGCATTCACATTGTCCTTCAGAAGCTTTCCGATTGTATCCGCGGTTACGATATTAGCAAGTAATTCATGCCAGATAGCCAATCTCGAGGCGGCTGACAATGCAAAACCTGCCTTATCCGTAAGCGCTCTTGCTGCGGTAACCCAAACCTTATCTGCTCCCGCCTGAGTTATACCCACATCATTGGTTACTGCCGTCACGCCAGCGATTGTATCGCCTACGACAACGTAATCCGCTACCAATAAACTCCGTGCTTCAAATTCCGCCACTGTTGGAATGTCTTTAATAAGTGTATCTAAAGTAGTCCCTGTTTTCAGTAAAATAGCATCTAAAATTAAATCTAACCTTCCGCCATTTAACCAATCGTCATATACCGTTTTTATGTAATAGCCGGTATATTCCGCCCCTATCGGACGACGTAAGAAAAAATCCTGCCATTCCATACTTTCGAATGCAAAAGGTTCTTCCATTTTTCACGCAATATTTTTTAAATATTCTACTGATCGCGAATCTGAAAGAATTCGGAGTACGTTTTGAATATCATTCCAAAGTGCATTGATCTCGAATTCCGCGCTTTCTACCGAGGGGAAGTCTGAAATATCGTATTTGATGCACAAATAAGCTGCATAATCCGTTGCGCAATCTCGAAGGATTCCATGCTTTGTAGCACTGAACGTAAAATCCGCATCAGCCCCACGTGCTGTTTGCTTCATTACGCTGTCAATGATGGATTCTACTTGGTTAATATTTTCTTCTATGTCCGCAGTCAAAAGTGAAGCGGATAAGAATCTCACCCTTTTCTGCACAATTAAAGCCGTTGTGTAAGTTACTGTCATTTAGATCGCCCTCAGTCCCGGTTTTGCAAAAGGAAGCGAATCATAGACGAGCTGCATCCATCTGGATTTCAACTGAATATCTGGGATCTGCTCGGTTAGAGTGTAATCTATCCGTTTCGCCCTTATTTTCATCTCGCATAAATGCCCTAAATAGTAGCTTGCGGCTAATTTCAGGATGTCGTAATCGACTGGGTTATTGTAGTACCTGTAATCAGCATAAACGCCAGCTTCTGCATTACTGGTTGTTGGGGCTGTGGTCAGTGTTATGATCCCATCTCTGGCGTTTACGGAACTTACTGTAGTTTCTGTGGATTTTTTATTCATTTCCGTATCATAACTTAACAAGTAAACTGTGACGTCATCTTCATCCACTGAAGAGTCGAAGTTTGTATCTGCTATGGGTTTATTTTTCGTTGTGAAGAGTACATTGGAAGAATCTATGTCACCAGAGAGTTTTTCATTATAGGATTCTATCGTAGCTAATTTAACGATCCCTCTGTCAGCTTCCGCGATTAATGCAGTAACGTCAGCATCTGATATTTCAGCGACGGTGAAGTGAGTGAGAACTCTAAGTTTTGCTAAAGTTGCATAGGCCATAAGATATAAAAGGGATTTTAATATATAAAGGTCAATGAAGAAATATCAAATATACCACCGTAAGTTTATTCCGCATCTTCTGTTTAATTTTCTTTTCCCATTCTTCGCGATCGAAATTCACTTTTGAATTGCAACTTCTGCATAAAGGAATAAATTGACATGTCAGGTTATCGTTACAAAGGCAATCTTTGTCATAGTTACAATGATGGACTGATAACCGCCGCCCGTTCTCTTCTTCGGTCTTTTGGCATAGGAAGCAAACTCTACCGAACTTCTCGCGGATGTATTCTTTGAATTCGTTGTTGAATTTGGGGCAATAAGGTTCAAATGAAGCACCATTTTTCCAATTAGCGCTGTTCTCGCCTTTCAGGTTTTTTGAAAACCATTCGCCCATACATTTTTTTGAGCAAAATCTCCCTTCCCCAGTTTTTATATCTGAAGGGAAAACCGAAAACTCTGTACCGCAGATTTCGCAAATTCGCTTTATTTTTCCACCTTTCCAGTTAGCGTTCTTGTCACCTTTTCGAACACACGACCTGCAAAGAACATGATAATAGCACTTCTTTAGAATCCGCACCTTCCCGCAATCATCGCAAGCGCAGAGAATTCTTTTATCAGATTTCGGCTTTAAATCGCTTGGATAATATCCGAACCGCTCAAAAGTCGCTTCTTCCAGAATCATATTATCCCCCTAACGGATGGGGGAGCGGTTAGGGCGCTCCCTATTTAATATTGGTTTCCAGAGTATATAAGCCTTTTTATGGATTGGAGAAACTCTTACATCCAAATGATGCGGAAGTTGTAATCCCCTTCGAGGGGGCAGAAGAAGACATCTTTTCTTCCACCTTTTCTTCCGCTTTTTGCTCCACGCCTTCTTCGCCACGATCTTCACCTTTGATAATCGCTTCTAGGGCAGTCATTATTGCTTGACGCGAGAAATGGTTTCGCTCATAATCTAAAAGCCGCTGTGCAGTATTTTTATGGACATTGATCGTATGAATATCTCGTATTATATCCTCTTCATGCCCTGATAAGAACTTGTGAATATCGCGGGAGAACAGTTGAAATATGGGTGGGCCGTCAGGCGTTGCAACCCGCCGGAAAAGTGGATAAGAGAGGACAAATTTCTTATCCTGTTTCTTTTCCGCGGTAGGAGGTGATAAAACTTCAGATTTAACTCCTTTCAAATAATCAACCGCCTCCTGCCTTGATTCAAACACTAAAAACGCTTTACTAGGTTTATAGTTCTCAGGGCATTCTAAAATCTCGCCCTTCTTCACAGAAAATAATGCATTCGATGCCGCTTCATGCGGATACTTTGATCGAAGTACAAGATATGACATATGAAGAATGAGGAAGTCTATATATATAAAACTTTGGAAAAAATAACTACACTCAACTTGGAATTCGCTAAGTCATCGTATAATAATTTCCTCTTTGAACGATAGTTGTGTGATACGGCATTTCGTCTTCTGATTCTCGTGCTTCGTCTATCAAGACATCATTTCAACCATCCTGCCTTTTGTAGTTTTGATTGTACAAAAGCATCCGCATCAGAGCGTTTTATATCCGCTCCCCAGAAAACTAAGCATTTATAGCCGCATTTCTTGTAATCCTTTATAGTCTCATTGTAATGGCGGCGAGATGGTATTTGACGACTCAGCATCTGAAAAGGTGAATGAAAAAGTTCCCCGAAAAGTTCTATAATTCTTTTATGCCCATTTACATCTACAAAATCTGGAATTCTACGCTCTATACTTATACCTTGTGAGAAATTGCCATTATATACAAATTCACTTGGCATGAGTTGGGATAAAATTCTATTTAGTTTTTTCTCTAATTTATTCGGCTTTGCGCTTGTCGCTTTCATTACTTTAATTATATATTCCTCATTTTGCCATTGTTTTTTCGCTGCTTCCCTTATTTTCTGTTTTGTTTCTTTGCTATGTTTTTTGTGTTGCCAATATCCTCTTAGTCCTTTTATGCGCTATCCTCATTTTCTCGCGTGCCTTTTCGCTTGGATGTGTGCCATAATTGTGGTTCTTCTCACCTTTTTCCGCATCGGCGATTTTCTGTTTGTGTGTTGCGCTGAGATGTTGACCGTAATTGTGGTTTTTCACACCTTGCATAGCGCAGGAACGGCATAAATCGTGATAGTCGTCCTTCGTTATTTCTCGTATTTTTCCGCAATCGTTGCATATTGCGATAATCCGCTTACCTGAATGCCGCGACAAATCACATGCATGATATCCATACTGCCTAAAAGTCTCTTCTTCATCTATCATTTACGCAATAAAATATAAACTCTATTAGTATATAAACTACTATAGCGGCGAGAAAATGATTCATTCATCATTTATGCAACCCGCCACTATACCTTTTTTATTTTGTTTTACAAGGCCGCACGGAAACCGACGCTCACGCCCGTATAGTCAGGCGTAGGGTAGATATGCGTATAGAAGACCCCCGCCTTACCGGTATAGCTGTAGCAGCCGCCAACGAGGAAAGCCCTATCCCCTGTGTAATTGAGATAGCCATAGTCGCCGCCAAATTGCGCACATGAAGCGCCTACTGTAATTGGTAATGCCAAATCTTTTGCCCCACATAGCGCTGCT
>JAUWND010000078.1 GCA_030612835.1 Candidatus Methanophagales archaeon
GAAATAGTAAACCAGGCTAAGACGGTTTTTAACGCTCTTGCAAGCAATCTGGGCACGACTAGCTTGGGCTCTCTCATGATTTCGGATATTTATGCCCGTTTCTACGATTAATCCTATGTGAATTGATATTCTTGGTGTCTACTTAGGGTTACTGAAGATTTTTTGTGCCGTGTGGTGAATGAGGTGGTTGCATGGAGAAAAGATTATATAGCTTCTAATATTATAATGTGACAAAGTCAAGTTAGTTAACTTGAATCACAAGATCATATATGCCACCACATCATCAATTGTTGATACTTCTTCTACGTCCATCTTTCCCGCCATGTACTCACCGAGGTCAATCTCTTTTGGCGTGTAATAAACCCACTCAATCGGGAATCCAAATATTTTCCGCTTTCCTACTTTCCGCTCGTAATGTATCTCCTCTTTCTGACCTTCTGGCACCAGAAAAAGCCCCATGCCTTTCTTCTCCGCTGCTACAGCTTTCTCAAACACTGCGTCTACCAGACCTATGTGTCCCTCTTCTTCGATAGTCCCGGAGATCGCCACGTCCTGTCTTACTTTCTTACCTTCCAGAGCAGCTATGGTGGCAGCAGCGATAGCTGCACCGGCTGAAGGGCCACCCATCAAAGTGCCATTTATGTCAAAAGAAATGAGGATGTTTTTATTCGAGATGTTCATATTTGTGAAGTCCTTAGCAACCTTTACTGCTTCTCTTGCCGAATATTGCGTTGTCGGTTCGACAAACGGATTCGTATTAACCAACACGCCCCCTGCCCCTTCTTTTATCTCTACATACACCTTGCCTATCACACCCAAGTAGTTATCGCTTCTTACAGCAACGATATTAGCGCAAGTGGTGCCATCGGACGCGTTTAAAAATGTCCGTTTTCCCACTTTTGCGGTATCACTGGCACTGATAAGTTTTTCGATAATGTCTTCTTGCACATCTATTATCCGCTGCTGCTGCTGATAGATGTGGAAAGATGTAGAAACAGATAGTACCAAGAGAATGCAAAGCACGGTGATTATAGCATTTTTACGGTTCACAATTATCACATATCTATAACATATACACAAATAAAAGTTATGAGATAAGCAAAATGAAAGCGCTAATTTTGGCCGCGGGCGAAGGGAAACGGATGCGACCCCTTACTTACGAAAGGCCCAAGGTAATGCTTCCAATAGCTGGTAAACCGCTAATCGAGCATTTGCTGGAGGAGGTGAAAGAAGTGGGGATTGATGATTTTATCTTCGTTGTAGGCTACCATGACGAAACTATCCGTGATTACTTTGGAAACGGCGAGCGATGGGATATTAACCTTGAGTACGTAACACAAAAGACGCAACTCGGGACTGCTGATGCATTACGGAAGGCGGAAGAGTTAGTAGAAAACCAATTCCTTATGTTAAATGGTGACACGATTGTAAGTGCTAAAGATATTAAGAAAGTAATATATAATGGTCTCAACATGGTGCTTGGCGTTATCGAAGTAGAAAACCCAGAGGATTATGGTGTTGTTGAGACAGAAGGGGGAAGAATAACGAAAATACATGAAAAAATGCGAGTTCCAATCTCAAATATAGTAAATGCCGGCGTTTATGCCTTGGATGAGTCCATTTTCGGCGTTTTACCAAGAACAGATAAATCAAAACGGGGTGAATTCGAACTTACTGATTCTTTGCAACTGCTTATAGAATCAGGCGAGACCCTTTTATGGGAAAAAATTGAGCATTGGCTAGACCTTAGCTACCCCTGGGATTTGCTAACCGCAAATGAGTTCCTGATTGGTAACATAAGCCCATTGAATCGAGGAGAAGTGGAAGAAAATGTAATAATCGGGGGTAAAGTATCGATTGGAGAAGGCACCGTGATAAAATCAGGTACATATATTGAAGGTCCTGCTTTCATCGGTGATAACTGTGTGATCGGACCTAATAGCTACATACGTGCAAATACGTCTATTGGCGATAACTGCCATATAGGGAATGCCGTTGAGGTTAAGAACTCCGTTATCATGGACGGGACAAAGATCCCACATCTTAGCTATCTTGGCGATTCGGTTATTGGGAGCCGATGTAATCTCGGTGCAGGCACGAAAATAGCAAACCTGAGGTTTAATGATGCACCGGTAATAGCAAAAGGGATGGACACAGGGAGGAGAAAACTTGGCACCATCATGAGTGACGGTGTAAAGACGGGAATAAATGCGTGTATTGACGCCGGCACGATTATTGGAAACAATACGCTTATTGGTCCCGGGGCTGTTGCATCCGGTAATATAGAAAAAAACTCGAGGGTATATTAAATGGTATTTAAACAAGCTGTTGTGCTCGCTGCTGGTGAAGGCGAAAGACTGAGACCGTTTACCGCATCAAAGCCAAAAGTAATGATCAGGGTAGCAAATAAGCCCATCCTGCAATATGTGGTTGAGGCGTTAGAACGAAACGGGATAAGACGGATTCTATTCGTGGTGGGCTATAAAAAAGAGAAAATAATGGACTTTTTTGGCGATGGCGCGGATTTTGGTGTGGAAATAGATTATGTCTTGCAGGAACATCTACTTGGAACCGGCGATGCACTGAAACAGGCTAGGGCTAAAACGGATGAGCATTTTCTCGTTTTATCGGGCGATAATGTTATTCGGCCGGATACCCTTTCCGATTCAGATCTTTTGGAAATGGCCGAAAAAGATGGGAATGCAATACTGATTAAGACACATAAGGACGTAAGCAAGTATGGTGTGGTGATAGTAAAAAATGGGCTAGTGGCGGACATTATAGAAAACCCGATCGAAGAGATAAGCAATTTGGTCAATACAGGAATATACGCCTTTAGTACGGAAATTTTTGATGATATGGGAGCAGAGCTGACATCAACATTAAAAAGCAAGATCCTTCAGGGGTGTCGTATAAACGCATGTGAAACACACGGAGATTGGTTGGATTCCATTTACCCATGGAACATCCTCAGTTTGAATGAAATAGTGCTGATGCAAAATCCAGCAAAGGTAGAAGGGAAAATTGAGCGTGGGGTGACAATAGATGGGGAAGTGACAATCGGTAGAAATTCGGTGATAAGAGCTAATTCGTATGTGAAAGGACCTGTTATCATAGGCGAAAATTGCGATATAGGACCGAACGCCTGCATCTTCCCTTCTACAAGTATTGGGAATGATACTGCAATAGGGGCATTTACGGAGATTCGGAATTCTGTCTTGATGGACGACGTGAAAATCGGCTCCTTCTCAGCCATTCACGATTCTATCTTTGATACAGGGACGTATGTGGAAGGCGGATTCATAGCACGAAGCGAAGAGGTGAATATAGAAATTGGCGGTGAGTATCACGTAGTGAAAATTGGCGCGCTGGTCGGTGAATATTGCGAGATAGGCAGCAACGTAATTGCTCATCCCGGAGCGATAATAGGAAATCGCTCTAAGATAAAGTCAATGAAGGAGCTGAGTGGGAAAATACCGGATGGGAGCTGGGTTGTATAAGATAAGGTGTTTATACACTAAAACTAAAAAGGTAAAATGTGCGGAATTGTTGGCTATGTAGGAGAAAGAGAAGCGCTGCCAATCATTCTGAAAGCGTTGAAAAGGATTGAATATAGGGGCTATGACTCCTGTGGTGTATTAGTGCAGAACCACGGTGAAATGATGGGGCATAAAGAGGTAGGTGCTATTGACTGCTTGATTTCAAGCTTATCCAAGTCCGGTTATGAGGGTAAAATAGCGATTGGGCACAGTCGCTGGGCAACTCATGGCGCACCAACAGTAACAAATGCACATCCGCACTTCGATTCCAACGGTGAAATTGCTGTCGTTCATAACGGGATAATAGAGAACTATCAGTCGATAAAAGAAGGGGTTTTGTCTGATTGCCTTTTCAAATCGGAAACTGATACAGAGGTGATACCTCATTTAATAAACATCTGTTTAAAAAGGAAACTTTCACCAACGGAACTTCATTCGGGTGTGCGTAATGCATTGCAAGTAAAAGAAGCGGTAAAAGAAGCGTTATCCTATCTAAGAGGTTCTTATGCTATATTAGTTGCGGTAAAAGGTTTTGATGGTTTGGTAGCGGCGAGGAAAGAATCACCACTCATTGTAGGCGTTGGAGACAGGGAATTTTTTTTGGCTTCTGATGTGCCAGCAGTGCTTGATCAAACGAACAGGATAATCTTTTTGGAGGAGGAGGACCTTGTAGTCGTGAAAAAGGATTCAATATACATAGAAAACGGGGGGTCAGAAGTAAAGCGGGAAGAAAGTTTAATCGAATGGACGATAGAAGACGCCGAGAAGGGCGGATACGAGCACTTCATGCTGAAAGAGATCCATGAGGAGCCAAAGGCAATTAGAGATACACTTATGGGTTATTTAACAGAAGGGCGGATAAATTTAGGGCTTGATTTTATAGTTGATGCGGAAAGCATTTTATTGGTTGCCTGCGGCACGTCTTTTTATGCCGCTCTGTGTGGCAAATACATATTAGAGAATTTAGCAAAAATCCCGGTTCGGATTGAACTTGCATCGGAATTCAATTACTCTGATTTCGTGCTGGATGGGTCGAAGGTGGTGGCAATGGCAATTACGCAATCGGGAGAGACGGCGGATACGCTGACAGCATTGAAAAAAGCGAAGGGATATGGCTGTAAAACCGTAGCGATAACAAATGTTTTGGGCAGTTCCGCTACGAGACTCGCAGATGAAACGATATACAGCAGGGCTGGTCCCGAGATAGGTGTTGCGGCAACAAAAAGCTTCATAACGCAACTCATCATCTTTTATCTGCTGGCTTTATTCCTCTCGAAGATGCCCGCGAGTGAGTTCGCGAAACATATCAACGAGCTGAAACGAATGCCGCAAATAGCTCAACGGGTGCTAGACGAAGTAAATATACAAAAGCATGCCCGATACCTTTCTAAATATGAGCATGCGTTCTTCGTTGGGCGTGGTGTAAACCTACCTATTTCTTTAGAGGGTGCATTAAAGCTTAAAGAGATTTCATATATACACGCAGAGGGCTATGCTGCGGGTGAGCTCAAACACGGACCTTTTGCACTGCTTACTGAAGATACACCAGTAATTGCGATTTTAACACGTGATGATAGTTATGAGAAGACCTTAGGGAACGTGAAGGAGATAAAAGCAAGAGGGTCTCCGGTGATTGCAATCGCGGAGGAAGGCGATGAAGAGGTGGAGAAATATGTAGATGATGTTATAAGGGTTCCCAGGACAAGTGCTCTATTCTCGCCTATTCCTAACACCGTTGCGCTCCACTTACTCGCTTACTGGACTGCAAAGGAGCGGGGTTGTGAAATAGATAAGCCGCGGAATCTGGCAAAAAGTGTAACTGTGGAGTGAACGTTTTCAGATACCGATAAAGATTTTGTATTTCATATCTTCATCCATTATTTCCTCTTCTATTCGCTTTGCAATTATCTTTTCGGGGTGATGAAGTCCCTTAACTCTTTTTGTGAGCGTTTCAAAGTCGAAAAATGGACCTTTCTTCCGCTCTTCTAATATCGCCCACATTAATTTCTTCCCTATCCCGGGCAATAAATCAAGTGTGTGTAATCGCGTGGTAATGGGCTTTGCCTCGTTGAAGATCTGTACAAACTTCTCCTCGTTCTCTTTTACTAGCTTCTCCAAGAGGTATGGTAGTTCTATCTTCGCGGTCGGTGTTAATTCATTATATCTCAACCTCTGGGTTACATGGTCTATCTCTTCCCGCTCGCCTTCTCCGATATATACACGATCATAGACCAAAGGAACTTTATCCTTCTTTGGTGAAAGCTCCATTAAGATGAAGTTATCCTCGCCAATAGCATGGATAAGAGGTTTCTTCTGATATACCGCTCGGGAGTCATTAGAATGCCCATAGGGCAAATAATCGAGGATACGTGCGTACGTCTCCCTTTTCTTTTCCCTTACCCTCTCCTTCAACATTCCACCTTTTTTCTCATACTCAGTCATTAATTCCTCTTTCCCCCTTAATAGGCTCAAATAACTTCTATCATTCATTCATTTATATATGCTTTGCAACACAATCGACTATTTCTTCTATGTCCCCCTCGGTAAGGGTAAATCGTTCTTTTGCATAGATTGCTCGCACTTCGTCTTTGCTCTTCGGCAGAAGGTCCGCAATTCTTACTGCTATCTCTTCTTTCATTTTTGGTAATTCTAAAAGCTCGGTTATAAGTGTTCTTGACTCTTCTGCTCCAAGTTTAGCAAACTTTGTTGTATGCTCATAAGCTTTCCTTCTCTCATACCTCATCTCCTCCTCGCCGTCTTTCTTTCCCGCGATTTTACCCTTTGAAGTGGTTAACATTTCCTTAGCTTCCGCTAACGTCAAGACAGACTCATTAATTATTTCCTTTACTATCATTTTTCCGTTTTATCCTTTCATCACTACTTCTTGTTATAAGCGGTAATAATATAAAAAGATTTTTATGTGGCCGTGTTTATCATACATTAAAGAAGGTGGTTAAATGAAAGATAGTATAGTAAAGGACATAAACCTTGCGGAAGATGGAAAGAAAAGGATAGAGTGGGTTAGAGGGCGAATGCCTGTTTTGGATATGATAAGGAGTAGATACGAGCGGGAGAAGCCATTAGAGAACGTGAATGTGATGGCATGCTTGCATGTAACGGTAGAAACGGCAAATCTTGTCTTAACACTAAGAGCAGGTGGTGCAGAAGTCGCACTTACCGCTGCAAATCCACTCTCTACTCAGGATGACATAGCTGCAGCTCTGGCTTCGTTTGGTGTGCGAACATATGCATACAGGGGCGAGAGCGATAGCGAGTATTATGAGTATTTAAAGTATGCCCTTGAGATAGAGCCTACGGTGGTGCTTGATGATGGAGCCGATGCGATTACAGCGCTTCATACAATGGGAGAAAAGACGCTGAAAAACGTAAAGGGCACATGTGAAGAGACAACTACGGGCGTGATAAGACATCAAGCAAGAGCGAAAGAGAACAAGTTGGGCTTTCCTGTAATTGCGGTCAACAATGCCGAGACGAAGATGATGTTTGATAACCGATATGGTACAGGACAATCAACACTGCATGGGATAATGAACGCAACAAATATCCTCCTTGCAGGCAGAGTGCTAGTGGTAGGTGGATATGGCTGGTGTGGACGCGGTGTGGCGTTGAGAGCCAAAGGGCTTGGATCGAACGTAATAGTAGTGGAAACGAACCCGAGGAAAGCACTGGAGGCTGTTATGGATGGGTACAGAGTGATGCCAATGCGGGAAGCGTCGAAAATAGGTGACGACTTTATCACTGCTACCGGCGATATATCGGTTATAAGAGGCGAGCATTTCGCATTGATGAAAGACGGTGTAATTCTTGCTAATACGGGCCATTTTAATGTTGAGCTAAACGTAAACGACTTAGAAGAGATGGCAGTGGCGAAGAAAGAGATAAAAGAGAATGTAGTTGAATATAAGATGAAAGACGGGCGGAAGTTATATTTACTATCGGAAGGGCGACTTGTGAACCTCGCTTCCGCATACGGACATCCACCTGAGGTAATGGATATGAGCTTCGCAAATCAGGCTTTGTGTACGCGATACATTGTGGAGAACCATGATAAACTGCAAAATGAGGTATATCCCGTGCCAAAAGCGATAGATGAGGAAATAGCTCGACTGAAGTTGAAATCAATGAACGTGGAGGTAGAGGTACTAACAGAAGAGCAAAAGAAATATCTTAGTTCTTGGGACTTGGGTACGTAAAAATCGCTTACCTTGACAATGTCACATTTTATTTACCGCAGAGAACGCTGAGTTCGCAGAGAAAGTTTCATGTGCAGATTTTTTCAAACGTTATGTGTTGGTAACTTTTTACCAACATATCAATGGGTAATAAAATTGGTTCAGGTTGTGAAGGAGATAAATTATTAGGCCATATCCCCACTCTATATCCTCTGCGCTCTCTGTGAACTCTGCGGTTAATCTGACATTGTCAAACTAAAATTAAATATCTATTGACACAGATTAACGCAGATTAAATCAAATCCTCTCTTATCTCCTTCAAAAGATCCTCGATCGTGCTTTTTTGCGCAACCAAATCCACATTTATCCCTTCTTCTTTTATGGTTTCTGCAGTTAGCTCTCCAATAGCGACAATTTTCGCGTTCTCGAAGACCTTATCTGTTATATTCAACTCTTTTGTGTGCTTTAAGAAGATCCTAAAAGTCAATGAACTTGTGAATATTACATAATCCGGCCCATACCACACAAGTTCATTAAAGAACTCTTCGCATTCTGCTAGCGCAATTTCCCTCACGCTATATATCGCTATGTCATTCACGAAAGCACCTTTAGCATCTAAAAAGGTTATAATATCCTTGTCGCCTTCTGAACTTCTGAGGAATACAATCCTTGTACCTTTTACTTCAATCGCATCAAACACACTCTTTAAACCATCAGAGCTATATTCCGCGGGCATAATATGCACGTGCAAGCCCTTATTCGCAAGCTCCGCTTTCGTTGCAGGCCCGATAGCACATACCGCCACATTATCATCCTGGAATTTCTTCTTTAAGTCAAATTTACCGTTGCAGATGCCAAAGGCTTTCTTCACGCCGTTTATACTCGTGAACACGGCTATGTCCACGCCTTCTCCAAAAACAGCCTCTATCTCCGCCAGTGCATCCTTCCGCACTACCAGTTCAAACAGCGGGAAGCCGAAAAAGTCAAAACCATATCTATCAGCTATTTCTTTTGTCTTTTTAAGTACATTTTCAGGTCTAAAAACGGCTATCTTATTTCCATTTTGCATTTTTTATAGTATAATAAAATATAGGTTCTACATATTTAATTTAGGACACCGATTTACACGGATTTACGCAGATTTATTTTCGTTTAACCGTGTTGATTCTCATCATCTGTGTTAATCTGCGTTAATCTGTGTCAATAATTTATTTTCTTGTGTCAACTTCTCCCTTACATTAACCACATCGCCAATCACGATCACAGCCGGTGGATTCACCTTTTCTTTCGCAGCCACTGCCACAATAGTCCCCAGCGTTCCAACGGTAAGCCTTGCATCTGCAGTGAACCCGTTTTCAATCATCGCCACGGGCGTTTCCGCACGCATGCCATGTTCTAAAAGTGCATCAACATTCGTAACGAGGTTCCCAACACCCATTAATATAACGAGCGTGCCCTTCAAATTCGCTATCGCCTCCCAGTTGATGCTATCTTCTTTCTCGTCCATCTCGTGACCCGTGATTATAGTAACGGAAGAAGAAATGCCACGAAAAGTTAGTGGGATTGAGAACGAGGCGGGAACTGCAACTGCCGATGTTATCCCGGGTACAACTTCAAAATCAACGCCGCTCGCTTTGAGTACAGCAGCTTCTTCGCCGCCTCTACCGAATATGTACGGATCTCCGCCTTTCAACCGCACAACCTTATCGTATTTCTCCGACAGGTCTACTAAGAGCGCATTTATCGCATCCTGAGTGTATTTATGCTTCTTCGCGGTTTTTCCTGTATCTATAACCTCTTTACCCTCCGGTATCAGTTCCTTCACGCCCAAGACTAAATTATCAATTAATATGACGTCTGCTTCTTTTATGAGCCGATACGCCTTCAAACTTAACAGCTCCGGGTCTCCAGGTCCGGCACCAACGAGATATACTTTCCCCATTACCTTTACTACCCCTCCCTTTTTAACATACTCATGCTACATATAATTCTCGTAATATCATAAATAAGAAGTTTTATGTCATTATCCTCTTCTTTTAGTCGATGCAATTCCCACGGGAACTACGTGTGACGGCGTGGAATTATTTAGAATTGTTCGGATTGATATCCGGCGGACGATAATCGGACGATAATCGGGCGATTTGTTAGGTGAGTTCATAGTATGTCGCCCTCCCCTTCCCGCATCTTACCACCAATTTATTTTCTAAAAGTGGCTTGAGTACACGGTTTGCCGTGTCTCTACTAATATCAAACATTTTCTGTATCTCGTTGATAGTAATTCTTGGATTGGTCTGAAGATACTTGAGAATCTTCATCTGTCTACCGTTTAGATACATCTGTCCTCGTTGTTCCTTTATACGCCGATCTACACTAAGGTCTAAAGTTGCTTGTTTCACTCGCCCCATACTTACTGCTACGCCTTCGGTAAAGTACTCCAACCATTGGGTGATCTCAATTGTTTCCGGGTCAACGGTTTGTAGAACGGCATAGTATCTGCTGCGGTCTTCATTATAATAATCGTCCAGTGCGAAAAAACGTTTCGTGTCAAAACCACGGAGATAAAGAATCAAAGTCGCCAGTGCACGCGCAGTTCTTCCGTTACCATCTACAAAGGGATGTATCCTAACGAATTCGTAGTGTGCAATCCCGCTCACCAAAACGGAGTATAACTCTTTTACTTCTTTGCTGTTTAGCCATGCCACAAAACCGTGCATTAAAGCAGGAACGTGCGCAGCCTCTGGCGGTTGAAAGGTCACCCGACCCCAACCGTTGACCACCGCTACCTGCACGTTTCGGTAGTGCCCTGCTTCTGAATCGTTAAGAATACCATGAGTATTTAATCTATGTATTTCCAGGATGGTATCCTCTGTAATCTGCTCAACGCCTTCTTCTCCTACGTTGTCTATATATTCCAGGACTTTCACATAGCCCATAACCTCTTTCTTGTCCTTTTCCCATGCTGCTATATCCTCGCCCCTGAGCAACCTATTAACCTCGTCCAGTGTGAGTCTATTCCCTTCGATACTCGTGGAGTGGTGCGCCATCTTCAGAATCGCTTCTTTTCGCAATTTGACTTCCCATTTAGGAAGTAGCGGTGCGTTAAGTATTAGCTCACGAGAAGCGGAAATCTCTGCTATGTGATTAATGATTTTGTTCGTGATGGTATAATTTGGGCGGTACATGTTGTTAGAGACTCCTTGCTTCTTATGATTAGTTATATCGCGATTGACCAATGCTCTACCTCCTTTATTATTGTGTATATATATATTATTATAGTTTATGTACCAACCATAAAAAATGAATCCGACAAATACCGTTGATGTCCTGATAAAGGATATTAAGGAACGGCTTACTTTAGACGGCAAGAACAGAGTCTTTGAAGAAGGCAAGGAACTCAGTTCAGAGTTTATGAAAGAGAAGGCAGAGCCAGAAGCATTTACAAAGGAATTCCTGATTGACAAAATTCTCGATCCGTTAGAGTTGGAGAAACTACCGGAAAAATCATTTGAAACTCCAAAAGGCCATAGAAGCGTGGATTACCGTATAAAAGGCAAAACAGGTATGTTTCTAGTAGAAGCGAAGCCGTTGAATGCTAATCTATTTGATAAAAGCAGAGATGGCGGCGTAAACCAAATAAAAGGACTGTTTAAACTTGTAGAAGTGAAAGAGAACTATGATTTTGGTGTAGCGACAGATGGGTTACGATGGATATTCATTGACAAGAATAAGGAAGTAGTTAGCGACCTGAAGTTAGAAACTAATTATGAGCAGATAAAGGTATTTCTGGTTGGTAAAGAGAAGGTCATTTCGCCAAAGACG
Organism: Candidatus Methanophagales archaeon; assembly: GCA_030612835.1. Taxonomy (GTDB): domain Archaea; phylum Halobacteriota; class Syntropharchaeia; order Alkanophagales; family Methanospirareceae; genus Methanophaga. The sequence goes on from JAUWND010000078.1 coordinate 11,552, forward strand.
GAAGAGGAAATAAGTAAGAAGTTTTACGATTGGTATAATGCGCTTTTGCATGGCGGTCGGTATAAGGACCATGAAAACAAACAGAAGACCGTTTCTGAAGCTGATTGTCTAGTCAACAATATCATCGGCGTGAAGGATTGGGCCGAGAAGGAGCAAATAGCTCAGGTCGTGATGAAC
>JAUWND010000176.1 GCA_030612835.1 Candidatus Methanophagales archaeon
GGGCACGGAATCGCCCGCAGGCACGATCACGTGGGACTTGGGCTCTATGGCTTCGCCCGGGTCTACTACTGTTTATATGGTTGCGCATGTCGATACAGGAGCGACGGGAGTGCTGAACAATACGGTTCATGTCGAGGGCAAACCGTCACATGGCGATAACGTAACAGACGATGCGTATTATGAGATAAACGCTTTGGGTCCGGACATAGATGTGACAAAGACGGCATTCCCAACTGCTGGTGTGCCATGCACAAACGTCACTTTTACCATAAATGTTTCTAATATCGGTGACTGCAAATTGAATCCGGTTAAGGTGGTAGATACGCTGCCCGCAGGGATGAGCTATGTCTCTGATGATTCTGGTGGAATCGAATCGCCTACGGGAACAATAACCTGGCCTTATGTTGGCCCACTGAATTCTACTGAGGACACTACTATCTTGCTTGTTGCACAGATAGATGTCGGTGCTTCCGGCACGCTGACTGATACTGTTACCGCTATTGGAACACCACCAGCAGGAGAAAATGTTACTGATACCGATACCGCGGATGTGCTGGTTTTGGGTCCGGTGATCAACATCAGTGCGAATTTAACTAAGTCAAGCGACCCGAGTATTGTCCCGCCGGGTGGAAACGTGACATACCGGATATACTTCGAGAACACGGGAGATGTGATTCTAACCAATGTTACATTAATCGACTACTATCCGGAGGGTATAACGTTCATTTCCGCTTCGCCTGCTCCTGATCCTGGAACGAACAACATATGGACGTGGGGAGATCTCACACCAGGCCAATCTGGTATGATAACCATAAACGTAACGGTCCCGGAGTCTTGGGAAAGGGGCTATAGCTTCACAGAGAGTGGCAGTGTAAGAGGGGAAGGGTTTTTGATGGTGAGCAAAGAGCTATCAACAGGACAGAAGCCCTACAAACTCACTAATGTAGTTACACTAACCTGCGATCAGCTTTTTAGAAGTGCTACTGCGGTTACAACTGTAAGTGGCGTGCCAGGAACTAGTATGAGCATTACGGAGCATGGTAGTGGCATATACGAATCAGATGAGAGCATAAACTTATGCACCGGAAACAGGAGCGTTAGCATTGTTAAGACCACGAATGCCGTATACAAGCCCACCACCTTCAACTTCTCCAAGAGCTTCGTCGTTAACTTCACACCCAAATGGAAACAGGACATTGAGACCAAGAACTGTGTGATAGACAGTGTCATACGCAAGCTGATAACAGATGCAACCTACATAGACGATGAGACCAGAAGCAAGGCGGATAATACTAGCACTACTATGGAGTTCGATTCTTCTTTTAATGGGTCGCTTTATATAAGCGCGAGAACAAACGATACGGCGATTTCAGAGACTTACATCGGCGAATTCGACGTTTTGCAGAGGATACAAATAGGTAAAGGTCCAATACCAAGCCCTTCGCCTACGCCTACACCTACGTGGCTGCCATGAGCTTCATCAGACCAGACCCATAGCCAAAATGTAGCTTGACGTTCTCACATCTCATTTACCGCCGAGAACGCTGAGTTCGCAGAGAAAGTTTCATGTATGTGCAGATTGTTATTTTGAAACGTTAGGTATGGGTAACTTTTTACCAACATATAAAATCAAAGGGTAATAAAATTGGTTCAGGTTGTGAAGGAGATAAATTATTAGGACCTATCTCCTCTCTATATCCTCTGCGCTCTCTGTGAACTCTGCGGTTAATCTGACATTGTCAAGATAGTTTATATACTACAAGAACAAAGCTTTTTAAACTCTACACAAATAGTAATTAATGAATGACGATGAAATCATTAGCTTATAAATCGATTTTGGTATCTGCAATTGTCGGAATAGTGTTTATCTGCGGCTGCATCCAGGAACCACTAAAGCCAAAAGAAGAGCCTTCCGGATTGTACCAGGAAAAGCTGAGTTTCGTCGAGCATTATTCCTTAGCGCCTCTGAATATCACGTTAGAAGTGTCGCCATATGATCTGCCATTGAAAACCGAAGCGATATACAATTTCGATGAGTTCCATACCAAAATCCCATTAGATGAAGATGCTCTACGCCTGCTGGAAGAGAACGGTTTTGTAGTTATAAGCAACCCGTTCAATCATGAGGAGGAATATATAACATTGCCATATAAAACCCTGAAAAGGCAAGACATACCCATATTTATCACCTCGGATTCGCTATTGCATCTCTACCATATCCAATTCGACGAAACGCTGCGACAAATAGAGGAACGAGAATTTTACGATACGATATGGGCAATGAGCATGGAACTGCTGAACGAGTCAATAGGAGATTATACTAGTTATAATGGCGAGTTAAAAGAGGCATCGCGAAGAAATGTCGCCTATTTCGCAGTTGGATTGAGTTTGTTACAACCACGTGAGGATCAATTGTGCTTAGACGACTGGAAATGTCGTGATCCCGGTTTTGCGAGTGCGTACTTCGACCTTACGGATCTGGAACTTTATCGTTTTGAAGTTCCTGATTTTGTTGAATCCGAGGTAGAAGCGGAATTGTCGCTGATAGAGAAACACGAAAGCGTTTCGGCATCGCCTATCTTCTCTTATCAAGAGGATTACTCACAATACGTTCCACGAGGGCATTATACACGAAGCGAGAAGCTGAAGAATTACTTTAAAGCATTCATGTGGTATGGACGAATGAGTTACATTTTAAAGGGCGGCTGTCCCGACTGCTTAGTTTCTGACCGAGATGCGAAACTTCAGACTATGGGCGCCAGCCTCATAGCATCTGAGTTTGCAGATAGAGAAGCACTGAAAGATAAATGGGATAGGATCTACACAGTAACGGCGTTCTATGTCGGTCTTTCAGATGATTTGGGCCCTTACGAGTATATAGCCGCTTCGGATTCTGTTTTCAATGGCAAATTCGAGCCGGACGAGTTGACAAAGGAAAATATAGGTAAATTGAAGTCGAAATTGGCTGAGTACAGTGCACCCAAGATATATGGTGGAACAGGCGATTGTGATATTCCACCACCTTTTACGCCGGAACAAGCGGATCAGTGCCTGGAAAACACAAAAGGATTTCGATTAATGGGGCAGCGATTCATTCCTGATTCGTATATCTTTTCAAATCTCGTAGGTGCTTACACGGGGGTCTATCAGGGGGACCGAGAGCCGAAACCGTTTACTACTGTTATTTCCGGTGCTGGCATATTGATAAGAGGATTTCCTCGCGGGCTTGATCTCATGGCGCTTTTAGGTTCTGATAGAGCGAGAGAGCTATTGGATGAGCTGGACGATTCCAATTATAAGTCATATGACGATGCGTATGACAGATTAGAAAACGAGTTTGATTCGTTTAACGAAACCGAATGGAACAAGAATCTTTATTGGTGCTGGCTGTATACACTAAAGCCGTTATTAAAGGATTTTGGATCGGGTTATCCGACTTTTATGCAGACTGAAGCGTGGCAGGAAAAGGAACTGAATACTGCACTAGCGTCGTGGACTGAGCTGAGGCATGATACGATACTTTATGCCAAGCAGAGCTATACGATGAAGACAACTGCAATTCAAGTTCCGACAGCGGAGAAGCCAGTTGTCGGATATGTCGAGCCAGTACCGGAGTTTTACAATCGGCTGCTGGCTTTAACTCGGATGACTAATTCCGGTTTGGCGAGCATGAATGTTTTAGACAATGCATCAAGTAATAGATTAGAACATTTAGAAACGTTATTAGCACGATTGGTTGAACTGTCAGCGAAGGAATTGGCGAATGATGAATTGACCGAAGCGGATTACGAGTTCATAGAGGACTTTGGCACTGAATTGAATGCTGTTATAAGTGAGGTGGATGATAAAGCGAAGAAGACGACGATAATTGCCGATGTGCATACCGATGGAAATACAGGTCATGTTCTGGAAGAGGGAGTGGGCTATGTGGATTTGATTGTTGTTGCATATATTGTGCCAGACGGTAGGATTCTTATCGGTGCGGGCCCGGTGATGACTTATTACGAATTTAAACAGCCTATGCAGGACAGACTAACAGACGAGAAATGGCGTGAGAAGTTGAGGTCGGAACCACCGGAAAGACCCGAATGGTATTCCGATTTTGGCATGTAAAACTCTGTAAGGCGTTCCAAGAAAGCATAAAATTCAACTAAAATTGATTATTAGCACAGATTAACACTGATTATAAAGATCAACAACGTCAAACTTAAATAAATCCGTGTAAATCCGTGTAAATCTGTGTCTTTAAAGCAACATAAAAAAAAACACGAGATTTCACAAGATTAACACAAGAACTTGGGATTATTGGAGTATAAATTAGTTAATAGTGTACTGAAACTATGCCAATATTATTCTTTTTCTCGTGGAAATCTGTGTAATCTTGTGGTTATAAAAAGTAGCTAAACA
>JAUWND010000163.1 GCA_030612835.1 Candidatus Methanophagales archaeon
ATCACAGAAGCATTAAAGGCTCTAAATATCCGCCCTGATGAAATTGCGGATGAACGATTGGCAGAAGTCATCCGCATCCTGTTCCAGCTCATTGAAGATTTGAGCGAGGAGAATGAAAAATTAAAAGCAGAAAACCAGAAGTTACGAGATGCAATCAATCTACTAAAAGGAGAGCAAACCAGACCCGACATCAAACCCTCCAGGAAGAAACCGAACGAAGACATCTCTTCAGAAGAAGAAAGAAAAAACAAAAATATCCTCAAAAAGAAGAAATCAAAAGCGAAGAAACATAAGATAAAAATAGACCGTGTCGAAGTGTGCAAGGTAGATCAGAACATCTTGCCGGATGATGCGGAATTCAAAGGATACCAGGACGTGGTTGTTCAGGAAATCATCATCAAAACGGATAATGTTAAATATATGAAAGAAATTTACTACTCCCCATCCCAAAATAAGACCTACATGGGAAAATTACCGCCGGAGGTTAAAGGAGATTTCGGACCCGGAGTAAAATCTATGGTTTGCACGCTTAAACATGTTGCTAACGTATCAGAGCCAAAGATACACGAGTTTTTAGACAATTTCAGGATTTTCATTTCCCCTGCTTCTATTTCACGCATTATTACAAAGAACAATGAACTTTTCCATCAGGAAAAGGCGGATATTTTCCTGGCAGGACTGCTCTCTACTGATTATCAGCAGATAGATGATACTAGCTCCAGAGTCCGTGGGCAGAACTACTATACCCAGATCGTTTGCAATCCTTATTACACCGCTTACTTCACGGCTCCTCACAAAGACCGTCTTACCGTGCTTGATATACTGCGAGGTGATCCAGACGGTAAAGCAAGGAGTTATTTGTTCAATGAAGAAGCTTTCGAGCTGCTGGAAAGATTTGGGCTTTCTAAAAAACTAATTTCACAATTACGAGAGTGGGTTTCTGGTAAAATACTGAATGAAGTGCAGATGCAGCAACTGCTAGAGGCCATCTTCCCTGATCCGGGTAAGGGCAAAATCAGACGGACAAGGATTCTGGAAGCGGCTGCTATTGCGGCTTATCACCAGCAAACAGACTTTCCAATTGTGGAAGTACTTTTGAGCGATGATGCGCCCCAATACAAGCTGCTTATATACTGGCAAGCACTGTGCTGGGTTCACGACGGACGAAACTACAAGAAGTTGCGCCCCGTAGTGCCGGTGCACCGTGAAAAACTCGATGAATTTCGGGGCAAATACTGGGATTATTACCGTAAACTCTCGGAGTTCTGGGAAAATTCGTCCCAAGAGGAGGCTGAAGCACTATCGGCGGAATTTGATCAATTGTTTTCCACGAAAACAGGGTATCCAGCTCTGGATGAGCGGATTGCAAAGAGTAATGCTAAAAAGTTGGAGCTACTAATGGTGTTGAAACACCCAGAGCTCCCTTTGCATAACAACGATGCGGAATTGGGTGCGAGAGCACAGGTTCGCAAGCGCGACGTAAGTCTGCATACAATGACCGAAGACGGTACAAAGGCTAACGATACCTTTTTGACGATTGGTCAGACTGCGAAGAAGTTAGGTGTGAGTGCGTATGAGTACATCTATGATCGAATCAGTAAGCGTTTTCGCTTGTATTCGCTTGCGGAACTGATTAGAGCAAAGAGGATTCCAGAGAAAGTCTACGATACTGGTTAGGATGAAGTGGGTGATGCGTTGGGCGAGGTATTTTCTATAGGAAATATCGCGTAGTGCACTAGAATATTAATATCAGCGTATGACTGAACAGTCTGTTCGATTTGTGGGTAACTGAGAAGAAGTCTATCTTCAGTCCATCACCAATCAATATGAAGAGGATACAAGATTATGAATAAATCAAAGGACAATCTCCCACAAAATGTAAAGCCTAGAGGATTCTGGGGTAGGATTGCAGTCCGAGTCATGGCAAAAGGGCTTAGATCCATATACAAGAATGTGGCTACCGTACTGGACCTTCATCCAGAAGATGATTTTCTTGAGATAGGTTTTGGTTCTGGAATTTTCATGAGATCGTATGCATCACATGTTCGCAGCATCACAGGTCTGGACCACTCCGAAGACATGGTTAAATTGGCAACTAAATATAACCAAGAACGTATCGATGCGGGTACAGCAGAATTTCGACAAGGTGAAGCATCTCAACTCCCCTGGGAAAACGAAAAATTTAGTGCTGCCGCAGCAATCGCGACCTTCATTTTGTTGCCAAAGCCCTTGGACTCACTAAAGGAGATTCATCGAGTATTACGCCCTGGAGGGCGGTTAGTCATTAGTGTGGAGTGGAACGCAGAAGATGGGGTAGATTATACGAAATATATCAAAAAATATAGGATCCGACTCTATACGGGTAAAGAGATACAAGCTATGTTTCAAGAAGCAGGGTTCTCGGAGAGTTCTATTACCTACTCAAAGGGATTTAAGAGGCACAAGATAATAATTGTACGTGGAGTCAAATAGTGAAATAAATTTATAAGGCGCTGTAGGAAGTAAATTGGAGATAAAAAGGAATGACAAAATGCTCCTGTGTTCTCACTATCGTCTAATAGAGCGTATCTGGCTTCGGTGCTTCGCACTCGCACAACAGCGTATAAAACGAAAATCAAAGATTTCAGCAAATTCGCCCATCTACTTTTAGTTGCGACTATATATACGCCATTGCAAAAATACGCAAGTTATTTATTTATTTATCCTCATCTATCTAAAAGTCAGGTGGTAAAAAATGACAACTGCAGAAACATGGCATGGGATTTTTGGTGCATACAACACGACATGGCTTCCAGTACTAATACTATTCTGGCTTGCATTAATCATCTGCACTTATCTCTTGATTACTAAGCCAAGCGATAAGACAAACGCACTTATGAAGGCGTGTCTGGCGATTATTTTCATCTGGAATGGCGCTGTATTTTTCTTTATGTATATGAAAAATTCGGCTGTCCCGGGCGGGATACCGATGCTTATTGCAGGAGTTCTATTTGCCGTGGACGTGTTCAGAAATAGGATTACTATCAGTTTCCCCGAGGCAGGATGGAAACGGTACGTTACATTATCGTTGATCATCTGGGCGCTTGGTTTGTATACTATGGCAGCATGGCTTACCGGTCACCCATATCCGGAAACGGTACTGCCAGTTGCACCATGTCCGGCAACCATATTTGCTCTGGCACTCCTTTCCGGAACGCTGTTAGCACAAAAGCCGAAAGTGGATCGGCTGACACTTACTCTGCTCTTCATTCCGCTTGTGTGGTGGTCGTTTTTCGCAGGTCTTGGCGCACCTCTCAGATTCGGCTTTTATGTTGATTTAACCCTCTTCGGAGTTGGCATATATGGCTTAATTGTGCTGCACAAGAATTGGAAGCTGATAGGAAAGGAAAAAGCACAAAATAATTAAAACTGAGCGCGTATCATGTTTTATGAAGAAGGCTGTACCTACTGTGGAGATTGTTTTGTCCGCTGCCTGTATCTGAACTATGACCAGTGGAATGGCTCAGTGCATCGTGTACCTTTCATTAAAAAATAAACTCGACCAAATGAAAGATTAAATTTTTGCGATTGCTTTTCTCACAAGGAAAAGGTCGCCGATTTAGCAAGAGACCTCCGAAAACATGCGAAAAGCTGGACTTCTTGAAGCCCAATCACGGAGATGCACATCTGAAAAATCTCCGGAAGATTAAGAAAAAGGGGATTGATGAATTCCTTGAAGGGAAGAAGTATTGGTATAATAAGATCAAATAAGAAATACCTTGAATATATTTAATGGTTGATTGACATGGATTTGAAATGAGGTGAAAGAAATTTAAAATGGAAATACCAACTTTATCGGAAGAAGAGAAATGGGCGATGATGCGCGAGATATTCGTGCTGAACAAGCAAATAGATGTGGGCTTCATCATGCAAATGGGAATGGAGAAGATGACTGAATATGCGGAGATGACCTCTCAGCAATATGCAGATATGTTGCGGGCACAGGGCAAAGATAACGCAATCGGCTTTGCGATGAGCGAGGCGATAGTCCGTAAGAATTTGATGGGGAGCGATATTGAAAAAATAAAACATGAGAGGAGATAAATAAAATGCCAACAATAACCCATTTTATCGTGCCGGCAGATGACATGGAGCGAGCGAAAAAGTTCTACGCCGAATTGTTTGATTGGAAAATCGAAAAATTCCCGGGACCAATAGATTACTATGCGATTACCACTACCGATGTAAACGGCGAGGAAGGCCTTGGTGGTGGGCTGGGGAAAAGAGAAAACCCGCAAGAAGCAATTGTCAGCTATGTTGATGTTCCGTCAGTGGATGCGTATATCGCCAAAGTTGAAAAACTCGGCGGTAAAGTGGTGGTTCCCAAGACGGCTGTGCCAGGCATAGGATATGCTGCTGTTTGCATTGACACGGAGAATAATACCTTTGGACTCTGGGAATGCGATGAAGACGCAAAAATGAACCAATGTGAAAGTTGCGGGATGCCAATTGATGAAAAGACGGCATCCAAATTTGACGACCGATATTGCATCCATTGCCAGGACCAGCAAAGCGGTGAGTTGGGAAGTAAAGAACAGGTAAGGGAAGGAAGTATAAAAGCAGCGATGCAGTTTATGGGCAAAACAAGAGAGGAAGCCGAAAAAATGGCGGATGACATGATGCCAAAACTACCGCGGTGGAGAGAATAAGAGGAGGATAGAAACAAAAACGGAGTGCAATTACACTCTCTATTTTTCTCTTTTTAGTTTAGCAGAGGCGAAAAATGAGCGAAAAGTTTCAGCTAAATGGATGTATATACGAAGTAAACATCGGATATAATGTCAAAATGAAAGGATATACGAAATCGGGTTCAGATATAGTGACGTTAGGCGAAATTGATTGCGCATATATGCGAAATTTTATTCATCAGATAATACCTCTCCTGAAATCGAGCGATATTAATACATGTTCTGGAGTTGAGTTGCTATGGTAAAGTGTATTCAAATTAAAACAAAGGGAATAAAGAATGTATTAAGTAAAATAAACATACCTCAAGCTGTATCGGAATACATTTGGAACGGTTTTGATGCGGGAGCAACAAAAGTCGAATTAAATTACGAACCAAAAGAGAATGGCAACTTAAGAAAATTAATAATAATTGATAATGGTTTTGGTATTCCAGAAGATCAACTAGACAAAAAATTTGGCCCTTTCGCTCAATCAGAGAAATTACAAGATGAGACCAAGGAAAAGAATAAATCATTACCTCATGGATATAGAGGCATAGGAAGATTAACATTTTTCCGATTTGCCAATTTCGCAAAATGGGCTACAATCTACAGTAAAAACGTATCCTCTTCAAATTGATTGGTAATAGACTTGAAGATATACTACTTCTCAGAGTTACCCCCAGTTAGGACATACTGTCCAGTCATACATGACTATCCTTATTCTACTGCACTTTGCGATATG
>JAUWND010000206.1 GCA_030612835.1 Candidatus Methanophagales archaeon
GCATAGAGTAGCTGTTGAAACACTGCTGAGGATACTTGATGAATCTGGCAGAAATCTACCCGTACCATGGTTGGGAAATAGAAGAATTGAGGTCCGGTTCAAATGAATGATGTAACATAAATTTTCTCGTGGAAATCCCTGATATCCATATGAGCTTCTAGCTATCTTTTCAATGGGAGTTCGACTGGAATCAACGCAGAATTTCTCTGCCTTCGCTTCAATTTCCCCCAGTATATCCTTTATTCGCTTGTCTATTATGGGAAACCCCCGCTCCAGCATCTTTGTGGCGCCTGGTGCTTTTTCTTTGGTCTTTTGCACGAGTTCTGCTGCACGCTCGCAGTATCGCCGGTAGGTATTAAGGTCGCATTTCATTCTGTCTAACCCCATTTCCCTAACTTTCTGGGCTTCTCTTAGTGCATTTGCGAGGTTTTCTACCGCCTCAAGTAGCTTTTCTTTGCTCTCCGAGCCTTCCGCTGCTCTTTTTGCCACAGCAAGATATTCCTGTACTTCGTCTTCTGCTGCCGGCTTGAACGTTAGCATGTAGAACGAGCGGTAAAAGAGATGGCAGAATCTGGCAGGGTTAAAACCAGTCGCTTCTCTTGATGATTTCTCAAAAAAAGCCAGAGCGTTTTCTAATTCTTTCCTGAAATCCTTTTCACTGTCCGCTTCGGTTGCCTTAAAAATAGATGCCCTGCCCAGAGAATAGTTTGCAGGTATCCTTATCACCTCCCAAACTTTGTCCATTGTAAGTCGAATGAGGTCGTCCCATGCCTGCTTCTTGTCTGGGACATGAGGAAAAACCGCATCCAGTGAATATAATGCTATACGTTGCACCTCGCGGTCTTCGCCCATTGTAAGCCGAATTAGATCGTCCCATGCCTGTTTCTTGTCCGGAACATCAAGAAAATCATCACTCAGTAAGAGCATTGCTGCAAGTAAGAGCATTGCTGCACGCCGCACATCGCTGTCTTCATCCTCCGTTAGCCAAATTAGATCGTCCCATGCCTGTTTCTTGTCCGGGAGAACTGCAAAATTACCGTGGAGTTGGTACGCTGCCTGTATGCGTTCCCCGATTTCACTACTCCTGATTTTCCTATGAATTTCTGTCTGATCTATCAATACCCAACACCTCTATGCTTATACCTAATACGGATAAAAAGTAAAAGGTTTATCAGCTATCAGCTTGCAATCATAATATGGCAATGTCAAGCTATGCTATAATACGCAAAGTGAGATTCATGGACTACAGCCCAATTATCGGACCAGATGAGGGATATATCGTGCAGCCTGTAAATGGTGGTCATAGAATAACCGAGCATGAAAAAAGAAGTTAAGAATTGGTTGGAACAGTATGAATATATCAAACACGTTAAAACAATTGTAGATGCATTAGGCATAGAAAAAGAGTCAGTTGGGGTAAAGTACACAGATGAAGACCCCGGAGTTGAGATCGAAGCGGGTAGCTATACCGTGTGTGGCGCGATACTGGCGGCATCTGAAGGGGAAGTCATACTGCTTTCAGAGGATAGATGTGCCTGTTCCGGAGGGAAGACGCATCTTGGTCTCACCCAGAAGAGAGAGATACCATGGAAGATGCTTGTTGAAGGCGAGAAGCTATGGTATGACGTTAAAACCGCGATAAGGTCTGGTGTAGAGGTTGATAAGATTGCAAGACCTCCCTATGGTCTTTCAACAAAGATTTTCCTTTATCCTGTGAGAAAAGGGATATTTCAACCTGATCTCATCCTCATGCTTGTAAACGCCGAGCAGGCATCACGGCTCATCACCTTAAATCAGTTCTGGGATGGAAAAACACCCGCTATTGAGATGAGAGGCTCGCTATGCTGGAGCATGATAACCTACCCGCTTGTGTCAGGGAACTTCAACCTCTCGGTGGGGGACATAAGTGCAAGGAGGATGGAGCGGTGGGACCCGAATATTATGGCTGCATCAATTCCGTGGGAGCGGATAAGAGGTATTGCAGAAGCAGTTGAGTTCAGCACCGCAGGGAGGGCAGAGTCGTCTGAGGAATTTGAAAGGATGACTGAGATGATGAGGTCAAGAAGATAATTCTGGTTATGAAAAAAAAGGAGCATCAAATAAGCACCTGCTCTTTTTATTGTATTTTTCAGTACTTAGAGTTTAGGATTTCTCTCCACAAAATAATGAGCAATTACGAGGATTCCCTATCTTTATTAATCCACTAAAATAAAACGAAATAAATATGAGGGTATGTATACAAAAAAGTGGGAGGGCCTGAGGCAGGGAGCGTGTCAATTTGACACGTTGCGCGAGTTCGATTCTCGTCCCTCCTCTTTTATTACCTAATATTGCAGGAATGTGGGGAAAGGAGCAAAGATGTCCATTATAAAAGTAGGTCTTAACTGGAAGATAACAAAAGTTTTAGATACTACACCACCGATTCATCAAGATAACTGCGTATTTAACATATCTCCGAATCCAGGTCTTTACAATCAGTTAAGTCTACCTATGCACCATAGCTACGTTCCTCAAATTCTTTTACCTACACTCACCTATCACTAGGTAATAAAAAATAATCTAAGAAAAATAAAGGTGAAAAAGATAGATGATAAGAAGTTTCCATACAATATTTATGTCCCAGAGCTTAATACCATAATTTCTTTTAATCTTAAAATAAGGCTTTTTCTACCAAATATATTGTCATTATAGGGATTTCTGAAATAGCACCTTTTTTGTAATATTAGATTATGAGGTTCCAACCTTAAAAACCAATCTCTTGCCATCTGTATCTTCCACCCGTTTTTCAGTTAACCAATTACAAAGACGTTCAAATCTCTTTCGGA
>JAUWND010000019.1 GCA_030612835.1 Candidatus Methanophagales archaeon
TATTTCTTTTCTTCTATCTGTCTTGCGCTTATTATCTATTTGCTAAGAATGACAACGAGTTGCAGCATAATATACACCATGCTATGATTGACAAATTATCATGGAATGGAGAAGGAAAAGCTCTTGACATTGGCACGGGAAGTGGAGCATGTGCTATCAAAGTAGCGAAGAAATTCCCCAATTCAAAAGTCACGGGAATTGACTATTGGGGGAAAGCATGGAACTATTCTCTAAAAGTGTGTGAAAATAATGCGGCCACCGAAGGGGTCGGCGAGCGAACCAACTTCCAAAAAGCAAGTGCTGCCGATTTGCCGTTCGACGATGGCGAATTCGATGTCGCAGTGAGCAACTTCGTCTTCCACGAGGTGCGAGATGCAAAGGATAAACGAGAAGTAGTTCAAGAAGCCTTGCGAGTGGTAAAAAATGGCGGCGCATTCTCATTTCAAGATTTGTTTCTCAGTGAAAAGATTTATGGAAAAATAGAAGACCTTCTAAAAACAATCCGCGACTGGGGGATTGAAGAAGTGCATTTTACCAGTACCGCGGACCTAGTTGACATCCCGCGCTTACTTCGCGTTCTTGGGATGCTGGGAGAAATAGGGATTATTTATGGTAAGAAATAAAAAACTTGTTCCTTGATTATCGTCGAAAATTTGGTAGAAGAAAACCAATCGCTTTTTTATGGCCTTTCACCCTTTCCTAACCTTTTTAGGTTCTATCCTCAAAAACCTAACTTTATTCGGTTTCTTATCAAAAACCGAGTATTTTTAGAGCAGGTTTTTTGTTAACCTAATACATTTACTGATTTTGTTTAGCTCCTTTTTATAACCACCCGATTACACAGATTTTCACGAGAAAAAGAATAGTAGTGACATAGTTTTAGTACACATTTAACTACTTTATACTATATTAATCCCAAGTTCTTGTGTTAATCTTGTGAAATCTCGTGGTTTTTTTAGTTAGCTATACAAATACCATTTACTTTTTAGATAAATATTTTTGGGTAGAAGAGATAATGGCAACAGTACCGGGGAAGAATAGTACGATAAATGAACAATATCAGAAGTTCATCGGCAGGAAAGTAACCTTTATTCTTATCCTCATCCCACTACTATTTATTCTCGCTGGCTTAGCGGCATCTCTCGGCTCGGCAAATGTATCGATCTGGGATGCGTATTCCGCATTTCTTCATCGGTTCTTACCCAACTACTTCGAGTCGAGCAGACTTGCCGAGATATGCGTATGGAAGTTGAGACTGCCTCGAATCTTAATGGGCGTTGCTGCGGGCTTTGGACTCGGTGTTTCAGGATGTGTAATGCAGGGAGTGCTGAGGAATCCGCTTGCGAGCCCTTATACACTTGGTATTGCATCAGGCGCAGGATTTGGCGCTTCTCTTGGCATACTTGCCGGTGCCGGCTTCGTCGGTGGGCAATATTTGGTAATAGGAAATGCCTTCGCCTTCGCATTACTGGTTTCGTTCATTATCCTCGGTCTTTCAAGCCGTAGGGGTGCGACACCCGAGAGCATGATCCTGGCTGGCATTGCAATGATGTATCTCTTCACTGCGATGACAATGACGCTACAGTATTTTGCCGAAGCGGAAGCGGTGAAAGGCGCGATATTCTGGATGGTCGGCTCCCTTGGAAGGGCTTCATGGTCAAAGCTGTCACTCGTATCTGTCGTACTCGTATGCTGTGTTCCTTTGCTTATACTGAAATCGTAGGACCTTAACGTATTGGGTGCAGGAGACGAAACAGCTAAAAGCATGGGTGTCCAGGTAGAGCGCACCAGAATCATTACGATGGTGCTCGCATCACTCTTAGTTGCCGGTATCGTATGCTTCACAGGCACAATCGGATTCATTGGATTGGTCGCCCCACATATATGTCGCATGGTTATAGGCGGCGATAATAGATTTCTGATTCCGACATCTGGTCTAGTTGGAGCGATATTACTTGTCGCCGCAGACACTGTGGCAAGGACAATCATGGCACCGGTTATTTTACCTGTGGGTATAATGACCGCATATCTGGGTGTTCCACTCTTCATTTACCTGATATTGAGAGGCAGGGGGGGATACTGGTGAACTAAAAAATGGCGAAACTAAAAATAAAAAAGATGAGCAGGATTGAGATCGCCAGGCATATGGGTTATGTGCCGCAGGGTTCTACACACGTTTTTCCTGCTACTGTCTTCGATACCGTTCTCATGGGCAGGCGTCCTCATCTTAGATGGCACAGTAATGAACAGGACGTAGAAAAGGTTGAGGAGATATTGAAACTGTTGGGAATCGAACGTTTTGCTATGCGGGACTTCAACGAACTCAGTGGAGGTCAGCAGCAGAAGGTGGCCATTGCAAGAGCACTTGCTCAGGAAGCAGATGTTCTCCTCCTCGATGAGCCTACCTCAAACCTAGATATAAAGCATCAGCTTGAGGTGATGGAAATAATACGGAATTTGGTAAGGCAGAAGGAAATCTCGGCTGTAATGGCTATCCACGACCTGAATCTTGCTTCGAGATATGCCGATCGAGTAGTCATGATGAACGGAGGCGAGATTTTTGATGCCGGAGACGCTGCCTCAGTCCTCACGCCTGAAAAGATTAAGCAGGTTTATGATGTTGAAGTGGAAGTGAACAATCACGGTGGAAGGCCTTATATCGTTCCTATAAGACCAGCTAACTCTTCTGAATGATGCATGTATGTAAAAAAAAAGTTCAGTAATTATGACTTTCCCCACGTTATATCCAATCAACCAACAGCCCTAATCGCTTCGGTCTTGGGGATGGATAGGGACTTAAGTTTACAGTTCGGCAAGTTATTGCTACTCCGCTTCCTTTTAAGATAACGTTCACATTGCTTTAATCTATCATAGCCCAGCATCGTACCAAGAATAAAGTCCTCCTCATCGGTCAGACTTGACAATGATGTAAAATTCATCTGTTTGATTACATCTATGCAGATCGAGTTGCCGAAGAAGACATTTATCTTCGTTCCGTTTACCGCTTGAATATAGCAATCTATCATCTCCCTTTCCAGTTTTTTTTCAATTGCATCTCTGTTCGATACTTTTGTAGTATGAAGGACGAGGGTTCTTAATCCTTTCTTATATTCCAGAAGGTGGTGTGTAAATACTTCCATATCTTCTCTCCTTTCTTTGCTTCTTGTAGAAAAAATAAAACAGGGATTAAAGCAAAGCTAAAGTGCTTTGGCAACCTTCAATCCCCAAGCTTCGGCGTCTTCAAATGCAGGCTCAACCTCTCCGTCAATCTTGAAGCTTTCAGCAACGATTTCGGCACCATGTCCCTCTAGCGATTCCTTGAGGATGTCCACGGCCGTGCAGAACGAATCCTGATACTCTTCGCTATCTCCTGGACCAAAAACTGCCGCCTTCTTACCTTTCAGCGAGATCCCGTCCATTGCTTCGTAGAAATCAAAGAAATCATCCTGCAAATCGCCTTCGCCCCAGGTGGAGCACCCGAATACGATCGCATCATAATTCACGAGTTCGTCAACACTTGCTTTTGCCACGTCCTTCACCGTGACTTCTGCCATCCCCCTCTCAAGTCCTGCTGCTACATGTTCCGACAGTGCTTCCGTGGTTCCCGTGGTCGAACCATATATCAAAACTACCTTTACCATTTTAGCTATCCTCCTTTTTTGTACGTAGGGATTAGTATAGCTGTTAGGGGCATAAATAATGAACCCTAACAAGATTAGAAAAAAGAAGAAACCCGAAATTAATTAGAATTTGTGATAAAATACTAATGCATCGGTTTTTTACCAAATACTAACTTTATTCGGCTTTTTAGACAAAACCGAACATTTTTAGGGGGTGCTATTTACATACCTAACAACCTCGGATTATAACATGAGGAAAGTCTTTACATGGCGACCGCTAATTTTGTAGGAACCGATAGGAAAGAGGAATTGTTGAACGAGCTGTACGAAGAAGCAAAGCGGCCAGGATATACAGATGAAATGGAGATTGCAGAACATGTAATTTCAAAGCAGGTAGAACGATTAGTAGAGTATGAACAGGCGATTTATAAACTTCGATTAGGACATAGAAGGGCGGAACAGGAACGAAAAACGGCGACTGATGAGCTATACAGGATTCAGAAAGAGCTTAAATCTACTCCTGCTGTCAGAGGTTATGTAGTAAAATATGAGGATAAAAGCGACAAGGTGTTAGTCTCTGTTGATGGCGGTAACAGAATAATTCACGTCATTCCGAGACCTCATCGATTTCCAAGAGATAAAATAGTTCCCGGTAAGGAGGTAGACCTTAATCCACAAACTCACAACATTCTGGAACTTCTGGATTCTTACAAATACAAAGCAGAGAAATTTGTGGTCAACGGAAGCTCAAACGTAACCTATGAGGCTATAGGTGGGCTGGAGACAGTGAAGGAAAAACTCAGAGAGCATACAGAGCTTCAGCTCGACCCGGCGATAAGCAAAGAAATGGCAGAAGCGGGTGTAGAACTCCAAAATGCCCTATTATTAGTCGGTCCTCCGGGTACGGGAAAAACTATGCTGGCAGAAGCCATAGCTAACGAAGCAGGTGTGTCTTTTATCGGCGTTAATGCACCAGAACTCGTAGAAAAATGGCTCGGGACGACATCCGCCAATATACGCGATCTTTATGAGTTGGCGCGGAAAAAAGCGCCGTGCATCGTGTTTATGGACGAGATAGACGGGCTCGCTCTGAAGCGTAGGACTGATGGCGGAGAAACAGACGCGGGTGATGAAGTGCGTACTGCCATGTTACAGTTGTGTGCGGAGCTCGATGGTTTCAACCGGCGTGGTGAACCAATCATAACAATATTTACAAGCAATCGTGATGACAGGGTTGACGATGCAATTCTATCACGGAGCAAACAGATAGAAGTCCCTGTTCCTGATAGGCAGGCAAAGCTTAAAATCTACGAGATAAAAACCAGCAAATACAACCTGGACGAAGACATAGATTTCAATCGCATTGTTGACCTGACACCTGAGAACTGCACTGGTAGGGATCTCACGAAGATCTGCACCGAGGTCTGGCTAAAGAAAACAAAGGACACAAAACGGATGGGTAAGAAAGTAGGCGAGCTATCAATAACTACTGCGGATTTCAAAGACGTAATCGCCAGTAGATCCGTTACCCGGCATGTAAATACCATGGATGAAGAGAGGGAATAAGAGTGCGTGAGATATTTGGAAAGCCAGAATATGGAAGATATTTATACGGCTTTCGCTCGAAATACTAACTTTATTCGGCTTTTTAGCCAAAACCGAACATTTTTAGAGAGTATTATTTATGTACCTAACAATAAATGATATGATAAACGGAGGTAAAAAAAAATAGACAAAAAAGAACTGATGCAACACACTAGGAAAAGAAAATGCCAGTAACAAGGGAACTTCTACATAGGATAGAGAAAGGAGGTACTTTAGACGAACTTGCAAATGAGTTAGATATGAGAAAGTCTATACTCGTAGCGATAATAGAGTTCCTGTTTCGTGCTGGTTATCTCTGCGAAGTTTGCCCCGGGAAAGAGTGTGCTGGATGCCCAATGAGTAAAATATGCAGTGTACCAGTGCCTGGAGGTGGAAAAGGCTGGGTAAAGAGGTATGTCTTTACTGAAAAGGGCATGGCGGCACTGTCGAATTTTCCAGTAAAATCTCTATACCCCTATGTTTTACCGCAGAGTGCGCGGAGAACGTAGAGGCATTAGAAAAACCAAGCGAGGATTGCAACGCTCTTGTCTTAAACTCTGCGCCCTCGGCGATCTCCGCGGTGATAAATCACTGTTTTTTTAGACAATCCCGGCATGGCATCTATCGAAGGTGTTAAAGCGGATGTTCTAGGGAAAGTCAAAAGAACGGACTGAACTGGCGAGAAACGTGGGACAATTTTGACGCTTTATCTTATATTGCGACAGTGGGGGCGGCGAGTGAATGTAAAAAACTGGCATGATGGAAAGGGTCTTCCGATGAAGACAAAGATTCTGACGATTGCGTTTCATTGGAACCAAGTGCGGGGTAGCTGTGGAATCCTCTGCTTATCCACAAGCAGAATATCAAAGTTGTAAAGAACTTCGGGCTTTTGGAGGTAGATAAGTGTAAGAAGGAAGTCGTAGCGGCGAACGGGGGAAGGACAAAATATGACCTTTTAATTATAATGATGGCGCTGCTTAAAGCAATCGGGAAGGCTTCTACTGCGTGAACGGGAGCCTATTTTTCTTTTTTTGTTGCGCCGATAGAATCGAAGCTTTTGTTGACATCCCTCGCTTACTTCGCATTCCTTCGATGCTTGGAAATATTGGGATTATTTATGGGAAAAAATAAACTGATTCCAAAAACTTGGTATTGTTATTTGACCTTTGCGTTTTCCCCGTTTGTCCGCTATCAATTTAGGCATTATTATAGGCTAATTTGGCGGTAGATGCAACAATATTTATATACTCAGCACAATTATTATTTTTGATTAGTATGGAAAAAATGGTAACATCTTTACGCTTGCCACTGGCGATGAATGAGGAAATTGAAGTTTTGGTAGAATCGGGAGAATATCCTTCAAGAAGTGATGTATTGAAAGAAGCATTTCGTGTTTTTTTAGAAAATAAGCCTGAAAAGAAGACGTTGATTGGCATAGAGCTGTATAGGCGAGAGCGTGTGTCGCTTGCAAGGGCAGCAGAGATCGCTGGCATGGACTTTGAAAGCTTTAAGGAAGTGTTAGCAGACCGTGGTATCAAAATCAGAACTGCAAGCCCTACCGAAAAAGAGCTGGAAGAAGAGATCAAATATCTTGAGATGTTATAACATGATATGTCTAGATACAGATTTCGCCAGCGTGTTGGCTAAAGCAGGAATAATAGGTTTAGTTAAAAAGCTATTTTCAGGAAAACATGACGTAATAATCACGCCAAAAGTTTATGAGGAATTGAAGGTACCAAAAGAGTATGGATACACGTATCCCGAGGATATTTTTAACAATATAGATTTGCTAACTGTAGAATCCATTGAGCAGAAACGGTATATTGAGTTGATTAGCACCAATCCAACATTAGGCAGAGGTGAGCTTGAATCCATTGCGGTCTGTATAAACCGCTCAGCTATTTTTGCAACGCTCGACGAGAAAGCAAAACAATTTGCTAAAAGCCGAGATGTACCTGTATTGCACATACACACCGTTTTAAAGATGCTGCTGAAAACAGAAGTGTGTTCTGAAAGCGATATAATGAGCATAGTTAAGAAAATTGAAGTGACGGACAAAAGGATAATCAAGCTTGAGTTCATACTTGCTCAAACATAGGTTTTAGAAAAAACATGGTGCGAACCACAGAGGCGAAGACAGTAAAAAAAAGAAGGAGGAAGCATCATGAAGAAGCTACCAGAAGTAAATGTTGTTTTCGAGGACTTGTATAGGATGCTCGTTACACCGATCCGTTCGAAGCTGCTGCTGACGGGCATCGAGCGGAAGGTATTCAATCAGTTAGATATCGGGCGGGAATTGCGATATGCTCGATTGCTTTTGGACTTGCGCTGGACGTTGTTTATCATGAGATGGGGATTGATACAACATCAATCGCAGGCAGTATGAGCGAAGTCCTGCCGCATGGGGTAAAAATGATCTTTGCGGTGTTGATGCTCCCGATGATGGCGTATGCAACGTATCGCTCGATGCTTACAATCCATTTAAAATGATTCTTACTGTGGTAAAGAGCCCAAATATTTAATACATATGTCGGGCACATATGAGCGGTACAAACGAGTTTTTTTCTAAAGACCCTAACCTTGTTCGGCTTTTTATCCAAAACCGAGTCTTTTTAGGGCGTGATATATATGCCCCTAACAACAAACCCTTTTTCTAAAGAAAAGTTAGAGGCTTTACCGAAAAAGATAGTTTCAAACATAGTTTCCGTAAACGCTTTTTTTCTAAGGAAATGGTTTAAAAGAAAACCTGAGCTAAAAGAGAAACTAAGAGGATGATTGTTTTTTAGTCAATGTTTTTACCGGAGGTAAAAAAGTTGTTTAGGAGGTGAAAAAAGAAAAAAATGAACAAAACAAAAAGAAGATTAAGCGCTATTGTAGCGCTAACAAGCGTTTTAGTATTGGGCGTTCTTGCACTGTCAACGGGAATTGCAAGTGCAGATTCGGCTACGCTTAATGATTGGAACGGGACGTGGCTCAATGTCGGAACGATGCTTGACGATCCTGCTATGGACACGGTGTACGAAGCCATGACCGATGCAGCAAACGCAGCAGCAGGAGAAGGCACCTTTACTACCGATGATGCCAAGAGCTTCTTGTACGCAATGCATGAGTCGAATTTCGGCGATTTGGGAATAGCAGAGAACAAAGTCTCCTATTACAACACAGACAAAACGGTTAAATGTGAATGTGAATACGAAAGCGTAGGTGTAGAGACCGTAGCGTTCGGAGAAGAGGAATTCAACTGGTACAAGTTCGAGCTGACATCGGAAGATGCTGCTTGTTCTGAGTATAGGTATCTCATTTTTACTGAGGTACATTCTCTCGAAGAGGGCATGGAACACTTCCACATGAGATACGGCAATACCCGTTTTGATGACCTGATCAACAATACGGACTATGCGATGTGGTACCCGACCTTTGCTGTAGAAGGTACCACAATGGAAACAGTAGCTGACGGATATGCGGAAGGAGCTGAGATGATGGGGGCCATGATGCTTGCAGGTCAAAGTCCAAGTCTTAAAGACCCGTGGGAAAACTTTGACCCCGCGTTTTTACCTGCTGAGATAATAAATATCTCGGGGACATACGCGAAAACAGGTGAAGGCATATTCCTGGATCTTGAGGGAAACTTCATACCCGATTTCCTTGAACAAGTAACAGGAACGGTTACCATTGAACAACACGGCTCATTGCTAAAGGTAACAGATGATGAAGGAAGTATATCACAAGGCTCTACGATAGGAAACAATATAATGCTCGCGAATGCGGGCTATACGGAAGTAGAGGGTATGGGCAAAATAGGTTTTGAATCTGTTGCTACCGGAATGATAGAAGAAGGAACGCATGGGCCTGAGATTTTCCTGAATTGGATATGGCGCATATATGACAGCGACAATAATTTGCTGTTTAACGGTGCTGGTACCCAAGTACTGAAGCGGACAGAAGAGTGACCCGTCAAGACGAATATCCGTTGATGGACGCAAAAGGGAAATAGATAAAGATGCGCAAGTGGAAGGGCAGATGTAAGGCATTGCATCTGTTCCTTGCTTTTTCTTTTTTTGTGTTTTGTATGGGACTCCAAAATAATTTCTTGATTGCGGTGAGACCACAGTATTCTAAAAATCAAAATAGAAGTGTTTAGATATAGGCTGCCCTAATATTATTATACATACCATGCTAAGTAGAAAAGCGGAAGATTATCTCGAAGCGATTCTGAACATCACCGAAAAAAAAGGATATACAAGGGTAAAGGATATAGCATTGGCTTTAGATATTAAACCCTCAAGCGTTGTAGAGATGCTAAAGAAGCTGAACGATAACGGTTACGTTGTGTATCGGAAATACGACGGTGTGACTTTAACACAAAAGGGGAGAGAGATAGGAAGCTTGGTAAAGGACCGGCATGATACTCTAAGAGCACTTCTGGAAATACTACAGGTGCCCGAGAAAATAGCGAATAAAGATGCATGCATAATGGAACACGAATTGGAGACGAAAACGGTAGAGCAGTTGAAGAATTTTGTGCGGTTTGTGAAGTCCGCACCCGATTATCCACAATGGCTTCAGCACTTCAGAACTTTCTGTGAGACCGGAGTGCATCCGTGCGAAGCGGATAAGCAAAAGGGCATCGGTTCTACAGATAAATCCTAACATTTTTCGGCTTTTTAGCCAAAACCGAGTATTTTTAGGGTGTGATTTATATGCCCCTAACAACAAACCCCTTTTCTAAAGGAAACCATAAGGCTTTACCGAAAAAGTTGTTGGTAAAGCGTTCTTTAAACCAGTTAGAAAAGCGTTTACAAAACTTTTAAGAACTGTTTTACCAAAAAAGTTTTACAAAAACGCTTCGCAGAAAAGAAAGAAAGGTTTTAGGAGGTGAAAAGAAAGAAAAAATGAATGAAACAAAAAGAGAAAACACTGTTGTATTGCTAACATGCATCTTATTATTGGGCGCTCTTACGTTATCTACGGGAGTTGCAAGCGCAGAAGATAGTAACCTATCAGAGCAGATAACGCCTGAAGAGCTCTTCGAGCTTCTTTCCGGCAACTGGAGCTTCAATGGCACAATGACGATAGGTGAACAGGCCATGCCCACCAGCGGCACGAGAACTGTTAGCCTGACCGGACCGACCACTGCCGATTTTGTTTTGGTAATGGAAGGAGAAGAGGGAGCAGAGACAGGGGAAGCTTGGTGGGACACGGACAGAGAGAAGTTTGCGATTACGGAGGGAGACGAGGAACCCAGGTATTATGATTTACTGCCAAATGGCTATGGTAGCACTTATGAAATGGACGGTCTTCCGGAGTTGGACATCATGGAGAATGTTACCTGTGAGGAGAGAGAGACTTTTGTTGATGATAATACCACTGTAAAGACCTGGATAGCGAAAAATATAACAGGTATCGTGGTGGCAAAATGGGAAGGTACGTTCACTCGGATCAAAGCGGCACCTGTTGAGGAGTACGAACGCATAGGCATTCTGGTGATAGGACACGGCAGTCCGAGCGATTCATGGTGTGCTCCTGTTCGATCAGCAGTGCAAAATGTAAGTTCGCCGTATCCTGTAGAACTCGGCTTCTTAGAGTTCGTGCCGAACGAGACGATAAACATTGCGGTGGACAAGCTCGATGAAGCGGGCGTTACAATGATTATCGCAGTACCGCTGTTCATATCATCACACAGCGGGCACATTGGCGAGATCGAGTACGTACTTGGGCTGCGCGAGGAACTGCCGATGATGAGCATGATGAGCATGCGGGTATTTGTCGAAGGGAAAGAGCTGGAACGTTCTATCGTATCTCTTGAAGGAAGATACTGCGTTTCCTACATGCCTGTAGCCGAGACAGTAAGCGCAATGGGAGTAACAGCAAAGCAGCACCACGGTGGAGGAGAAGCGGAGGAAGAAGAACTCGTTCCCGTTGATACACCAGCAGAAATCGTACTTACGAATGCTATTGATGACCACTGGGCGATTGCGGCTATTCTGGTGGATCACGCAACTATGTTAATCGAAGATCCAGCCAATGAAACCATCGTACTTGTTGCACACGGAACAGATAATGAATCAGATTTCGCAGGTTGGGTAAGCAGTTCCGAGTCGCTTGCAGAGCAGATGAGACTCAAATTGAGGTACGGAATGGGACTCAATATAAATGATGTACGATGTTCATTTGTATTTCCAAATGAGACGCTACATTCAGACCTCTTAGTAAGTGCGGTGGTGGAGAATGTTTCCGCGACATCGCATCCCATTGTGGTTCCGCTAATGGTCAGCGAAGGGCATTTCACGACTAGAGGAATCCCGGGACTGCTGGAGAACCTTAGTTACGCATATCCGGAAGAAGGGGCGCGAGCGCTGACGCCGCATCCGAATGTGGCAGAATGGATCGAACTTACTGCGGCTAAGGCGCTCAGTTACCCCTCAGTACAGATATACGACGGAGAAGAACTGCTAACGATAACAATAGAGGACGCCGGAAAATATCACGGTGAGGGTGTGGTAGAGATATGCCCCTGTGTGGCATCTGCATTCAAGTCAACATTGCGCGTTTTTTCGGAAGAAGAATTGTGGAACGGAACACCACATCGAGGTGACGTGAAAATTAACTCCGGACATCCATCTGACGGGCACATGATGACCTTTGAGTACATAATGGGTTCAACCGAAGACCTCACAATTGACGAAGGAGCAGACATAGTGAATATTACGGCAGATAACTACGTCTACACATTCACTCGGAAGTCCACCAACGATTCGGTTACGATCCGGGTGAAGGAGGAGATATTCCCGGAACGATTCTTTGAACTGAGGACGAAGTGCAAATTGGCGAAAATGGGAAAAGGCGATGTAACGAAAGAGGAGAAGAAAGCGTTTAAGTTGCTCTGGGAAGAGCTAAAGGAGAAGTTGATGTATCTGCAAGAGGACAGTATTTTCGAGGAAAGTAGTTGATATCGGTTGTTTTTAGAAACTACGAAACGGAAAAAAGCGAATAAAAATGTTTTGGAGAGGGACAGAGTCCTAATATGGGCGTCTGTTCTTTGTCTTTTCTTTTTTTGCCAAAACCGAATAATTTTAAGGGATAATAAAATAGACCTAACAACACGTTCAAATTTAGCGGAAGTTTGTGATGAGATAGAAGAAACTTCTGACCAGGGCGGAAAATGCAAAGAAATGAAAGTCGAAATGGAATAGGACCTATTACAATAGAGGGAGGATATTAAGATAATCAGCACGCTTCCTGCCGAGGGTTCTCAGCAAGCTTTCAAATATATCCTAGGCCTAGAACCTTTGTCAAAGGCAAGAGGTGAATTCATGCTTGCTCTGCCGGCGGGAACTGACAAGAAAAATAACGGGATAGAGAATTATGTCTTCACAGTCATCCGAAAATCAACGAATGCTTCGTTTTTTCCGATGACAACCTCTTCATTGGTGAATTGGATGAGTAAAGGGAAGAGGTAAAAGGATCTTGCTCAAATCAGAACAGTATTACAAACACATATAGGGCACCCATTACAGGCATACGTGTCGCTTACTCTCCCAAGGGCCTTATTTTAAGTTTTGGATCGCATTGAGCTGATAGCCCGAAAATCATCGGTTTTCGTTTCAAAACCTAACTTTTTTAGGTTTGTTTTGCAAAACCGAATCTTTTTAGGGCATGGTTTTTGTATTCCTAACTTTATATGTGTAATAGTGGAAACAAAAAATGAAAATGTTAGCTGAAGTCGAACCAGAAGTAATGGTGACGGTAAAAGAGATAGGCGGCGGTTCAGAAGTAAAAGGTAACCTAGCGGATTTGGGTATCTCCGAAGGGACAGAACTCACCGTAGTTGCTACTGAGCCCGTGCATGTTCATGCGGGACCCATTGCGTTAAAAGCGGCAGCAGGAAGAGAAGCAGTCGTAGCGCGTGGTTGGGCAGATAAGGTGTATGTGGAGAAAGGCGGAGAAACACTTCCGCTTTTACGACTGGAGAATGGCGATAAGGGGACGATAAAGACGTTAGAAGGTGGGAAGACATTTGAAGATAACTTCTCTGAACTCGGCATAGATAAAGGGGGCGAAGTTGAGTTCGTTCGTCATCTCGCAGATGATACTCTTGTGTTCAAAATAGACGACAAGGAGATAAGCATGGGCGAAGGACAGGCATCAAAGGTGCTGATAGAACGTGACGGAGAATTCATACAGATTAATTATCTTGGAGAAGGCGATAAAGCGAAGATAAGTAAGATAATCGGTGGTGACTCGCTTAAGGAAAAATTCGAACTGCTCGGAATGGTGGAGGATAAAGAGATAACATTGGTCCGGAAGGAGACGTCACCTCCAAGTCCAAAAAGAGGGAGTTACGTGCTTGCGAAAATAGGGGGACAACTTGTAACCATTGGACGAGGACTCGCAGAGAAAGTTCGAGTGGAATAGAAAATTTATAAAGGAAAAGGAAATGAGCGGTGAGTGCGTGAGCAACGATATGGTGGTGGAGAAAAGGTCTTTTGTAACTGACAATTACAGTGACTCGATGCCCTTAAGCCAATTGGGTCCAGGAGAACGGGGGAGAGTAATGGCAGTGGAAGGCGGTCATGGCATTCGCCAGAAGTTGCTTCTTCGTGGTCTATTTGAGGGCAGCATTGTTCGTATGATTTCCTGCTACGGTCCTGTCACAATAGAGGTAGATAGAAACACGGTTTCCATAGGTCGTGGAATGGCACAAAAAGTTATAGTGAGGAGGGTATGAGAGCAATGGAGAAGAAGCTGAGTGAGATGGACTTTGATGAAGAAGGAACGGTGAAAGAGATAGACGAGGATTTGAGGAAGCAGATAGCAGGTATGGGCATCCGAGTGGGTAAAAAAGTGAGAATGGCGACAAAGCAGCCCATAAAAGGACCCGTGGTGGTAGAAGTTGACAAGTCGTTTACTTCTTTGGGATTGGGCGTAGCGGAGAAGATAGTAGTAGAGGTGGGATAGAGAAATGAAAATTTTATTGATGGGGCATCCCAATGTAGGAAAAAGTGTTTTCTTCAACCGGCTGACGGGAGCAAAAGTATTTGAGTCGAATTATCCGGGAACAACGGTGGATTTCATGAAAGGCTGGATGCGTATCGGAGGAGAAGATGTCGAACTAATAGACGTGCCGGGGACGTTTTCCTTAGAGCCAAAGGACAAAGCAGAAGAAGTATCTGTGGAAATGCTGGAAGAGAACCAAGATTCCGTAGTTGTATGCGTGCTCGACGCATCGAAAGTAGAGCGAGGTCTTTATCTGGCTCTGGAAATAATTGAAAAAGGTTATCCTGTTATAATAGCGTTAAACATGTGGGATGTTGCTGAGGACAAGAATATAAGCATAGATACGGAGAAATTGGAGCGGATTCTTGGTGTGCCCGTGGTGCCAACGACAGCGATAAGTGGCGAAGGATTCAAGGAACTCGTTTCTAGGGTCAAAGATGCAGCACCTGTGAAAATAGAGGGTATTGTCACAAGTGTAGCTGCGAGTGTAAGAAGTACAGGAGGTGGAGAAAGTGCCGCTGTCAGTTGATGAGAGATGGGATTTGATAGATAAGATCTCAAAACAGACGGTAACGTTTGGCGCTTATAAACACACTTTGAAGGATGCAATTGCCGAGCTCACTGTTAAGCCGCTGACTGGAATACCGGTCGCAATTGCGGTTATATACGGATTTTGGTCGTTTTTCTGCGATTTCGCAGGCACCCTATTTACTGACGGCTTCATGGTCAAACTTTTTGATGAGCACTGGCTGCCGTGGCTGCAGTCTGTTTTCCCTGGCGGGTTAGGAAACCCGTTATATGCACTCATGGTAGATGCAGGACATATAGAAAATGGAGTGTTAGTAGCATCAGATACATGTTTTGAGTCTTTTGGTGTGCTTACCAGTGGTCTGTTCGTTCCCTTTGGCGTAGTCCTGTGGGCGGTAGTAGCGTTTTATCTGATGTTTGCTATATTAGAGGATGTGGGCTATTTACCGCGATTAGCAGTTCTCGTTGATACCATACTGCACAAAATAGGTCTGCATGGCTATGCGATTGTGCCAACATTCCTCTCATTGGGCTGCAATGTTCCGGGTGTTACTGCAGTGAGACCGTTAGAAACAAGGAAACAGAGATTCCTGATGATTACGCTCTTGGCGGTGTTCATCCCTTGTGGAGCGCAGATAGGGATTATGCAAGATTTAGTGCCTGAGCTGATAGGCTGGATATTCCTAACATTAGCTATAGGTTATCTGGGCTTTGGATTCATCCTAAACAAAATCGTGCCTGGGAAGTCGCCTGAGCTCGTAATGGACGTACCGCCCTATCAGATGCCGATGTTGAGAAATATTGCAAGTAAGTTGTGGATAAGGACATCACGATTTCTACTCGTTGCGGTTCCTTTCGTTATGCTGGGTTGTTTGATTGTTGGTCTTATGTACCTGACCGGAGCAATGGATTGGCTGGCGGCTGTATTTGGTCCGTTACTAATGGGCTGGTTTGGAGTGCCGGCGGAGACGGTAGCGCCGTTAATAGCTGGCTTTCTGAGGAAGGACTTAGCGGTAGGCATGATCGGTGGTCTTATGGAACAAGGAATAATGACTACTTTTCAGGTGTTCACATCGGTGGTATTGCTTTGTATCTATTTCCCGTGCTTAGCGACATTTGTAATGATGCTAAAGGAAGAGAACTGGAAAGAGTTCCTTGGCAGTATCGCTTCGCTTGTAGCGATGGTCTTTATTTATGGCGGCTTGATACATTTAGTAGGTATCATGCTGGGGGTGGCATAAACAAATGGACGAAGGAGAAGAGAAATTTGGACAAATATATTTCGCAGTTTTAGGTGCAGTAGCGTTAGCGTTTGGTGCTGCGGAACTGATAGCAAGTGCGGGTGGGGGATTTACATGGGGCATTTTGGACTCTTCAGGTGCTACGGATCCTTTATTCCTGCCGTGGCGAGCAATAATCCTTCTCTCTGTGGGTTTCTTTTACCTTAGCAGTGTAAAGGATTTTGCAGAGGTGCACCAATTGGCGAAATCGGTGATGGGAAGCATAATGATCTGGATAGTTGCAGGAATGGCGATATGGTCAAGGATAGCGAGTTCTATACCGGGAGAAGAGACTTGGTTTAACAGCTTAGATGGTTTTTTAGCGAGTTATGCACCACCATATTGCCCTGAGATGTTTTTGCTGCCGTTCTCGCTGGTGATTGTGTATTATATCTTTAAGGCGGGCGAAACGGAAAAATGAGAAATGAAAAGCGCAAAGTGCAAATGCAAAGTGCAAAATTGCCATTAAAAGCAGCGGCAATCGCAGCATTGGTTTTGCTGGCATTATCTACGGCGGTTATTTCCGTTGATGCACACATGCCAGGAGCTAAACCGTTACCTGAGTTCGAGTTAGAGTCTATTTCAATTTACGATGGTGATACCCTCATTGACATATCATTAGACGACATAGGGGACTATCATGGAGAAATATGTGTATGTGGAGGTTGCGCATTCAGGGCAACTCAACTGGGCATATCGAAAATATTGGGCGAGGAGATACCTGCGAGAGACGATATCAAGATAGTCAGCAGACTTCCCACACCCGGCTCCAGGGATTGTTTCCAATACATAACCGGGACGGGACCGGGAATAGAAACGAAAACGAAAGGAGAATACAAAGTAATTCTGCCTGATGGGACTGCGGTAGTGAACCTGAGCAACAAGGACTTGAAGAAAGTATCAACGGACAACACTCTGGATAATTTCAGGTTCGATGTCTGTCGAAAATCCACTGGAGAGTGTTTCGAGGTCGTGCTTAAGCTGGGCGTGTTTTCAGAAGATTACTTTGAACTTCGTAAGAAGGTGAAATTCGGTATTCCTGAGAATGCAACGAGTGAAGAAAAAGCGCTATTCAAGTCAGAGTGGGAAGACACGAGGGATAAGTTTTTGACATCGCCCGACTGGGAGCTTTTTGAAGATGTGGAAGAGCCGGAGGAGGAAGAGCCTGACGTTCTGGGAGGAGCGACATTCCTTTCGATACTGGTGATAGGGCTGATTTTGCTGCTGGGTCTGGTGCACAGTAGGAAAAAAGCAAGTTAAAATTGAAATGTGCAATTGAGGGAGTGTTTTTCCCTTTTTATTTTTTTATTTATCAGGAAATATCTCAGGTTAGCAATTCAAAGGAATAAAATGGCCACAACAGAGGAAATTCTATGCTGGATAGAGAAAGGAGGCACGTTAGACGAGCTTGCTAAGGTATTAGGCATGAGTAAGTCTTTACTCGTAGCGAGAATAGAGTTCCTGGTTCGTGCAGGCTATCTCAGCGAAATCCGTTCGGGTAACGGGTGTGGTAGCTGTGCCAACTGTAAATCATGCGGTGTGCCCGTGCCTGGTGGAGGTGATACGGGGATGAAGATGTATCTGTTGACTGAGACGGGTATGGCTCATGTCAAGAACGAAAAGAGATAAATACGAAAAATGCGTCACAAAGATGCGTACTGCAAGAGGCAATGAAATGAAATGAGTGAAAATACACGTAACAAGAAAATTAATTATTGACACCGATTAACGCAGAAGAAATCAAATCAGTCTAAATCCGTGTAAATCCGCGTCCTAAACTAAACTAAATTAAATTAAATTAAATTAAATTAAATAGTTAGAACTTGTACATTATATACAATCAAAAAGGATAGCCACCGAGACCACAGAGCACACAAAGCAGAGGGAAAATACTCGGTGCTCTCGGTGTAATCGGTGGCAAAAAATATACTTTATCTACAATGAAGAAAAGAACAGCTATTTTATTCGGATTGCTGCTAATAAACGCGATATTTATAGCCTGTGCAGTTGGGACTGACGATTTGAATGCCAAAAAATTGGTCACTGTTTATATCGAAAACCAGGATGATGTGGATTTCTTATCGGATTTGGGATTAGATATATGGGAAGTAGATCAGGGGCGGGTAATAGCAAGGGTTTATGACAGGCAGATAATAGACCTGAAAGGAAAAGGTTATACCGTAGAGCTATTACGCGGGAAAATTTTTGAGCTGGGAGCTGTTCCAGTATCCTCTCAGACAGCATACCATTCTTACAGTAGTTTGAAGACAGACCTCCAAAATCTTGTAGATCAATATCCAAATATCTCAAGGGTGTATGATATAGGAGATAGCTGGGAAAAGACAGTAGGAATTGCTAATAGAGATATCTTGGCAATAAAAATCAGTGACAATGTAACAATCGAAGAGGATGATGAACCTGATATACTGTTCATGGGCGGGATCCATGCACGCGAATGGATTTCCGTTGAAGTCCCTCTTTATCTTGCTAAGTATCTTCTGGATCATTATGGTTCAGATCAAAAGGTAAAGCAGTTGGTAGACAGCCGTGAGATTTGGATTGTGCCCTTGGTCAATCCCGATGGTCTAGAATATAGCCGCACATATGATCGAAACTGGCGAAAGAATTGTAGAGACAATGGTGATGGTACTTTCGGCGTTGATCCGAATAGAAATTTCGGTTATAACTGGGGTCTTGCGGGTTCAAGTGGCGATCCCGCAAAGGAGACTTACAGAGGCGTAGCACCTTTTTCTGAGCCCGAAACGCAAGCGATACGTGATTTCGTAGCTACACATGAGTTCTACGCTTCTATAAGTTATCATAGCTATTCTCAGTTAGTTCTCTATCCCTGGGGTTATACAAAGGATGCCGCACTGCATAAAGAGCAACTGAGTAAAATGGCTGAGGATATGGCTAATGCAATTAGAGAGGTACACGGAATGAACTACACTGCTAGACAGGCATCTAATCTTTACAGAGCAAGTGGCGATTCTGATGATTGGTTTTATGGCACGTATAATATTGCAGCATTTACCGTTGAGTTAAGACCAAAAAATTGGTGTGATCTCGGAGGTAAACCTTTTGAACTGCCCGAAGACCAGATAATACCTACGTGCGAAGAGAATATACCAGCAGCGTTGTATCTTATTGAAATGTCCCCGCAATTTGATGTTATATCGCCCGCAAATGCATCCTTCGTGTATTATCCCGTTACCGTTTCAGTAGAAAACCCTTTGGAAGTCATAGAGAACTTCACTGCTACGGTAAACATAGATAATGTTAGCGACCTCGCGATGGTTATGTTCAATCTGAGCTACGATCCGTCTGTTATAAGGCTAACAAACGTAGAACGAGGGTCAGATATTTCAAATTGGTCTTTATGGCGGCAAGACACAGGTACTGCCGGGACAGTGAACGTTTTTGCTTTCGCAAACTTCTCGGGTTCGACAATTGACGGGTCTGCGGAATTAGCACGGCTTGAGTTTACTGTGGTGGGCGAAGTAGGAGATAGAAGCGATATTGACAGCCAGGGGATATTGGGTGATTCAGATATGGGCTATATAGAAGCGATATGGCGTGCTTCTGAGGTTTGCGTTGGCGTCAAAAAACTACGTAATTTATCAGCCCACAAAACAATCATCCGCGAAATATGCACTACCGGTTTAACAAAACCCGCCCTTACCGCAGTACCCAAGCATTCATTCGCCCTTATCGCGTCTGCAAGTGGCGGACTTGAGTAATAATAAATCTTGACAAATGCTCGCCCGGGTAGATTCGTCATCAGATATTCATCGCGGAAATCACGTAAAACGTCTATGTCTTCGTGCAACGGCGTGCCATATGCTGCTGTTGCTATGAAACAAGGAGATGTGACTTCCCAATCCCACGTCTGCATGTCGGTACCGTTCGCATTGCTCACAATCGCAGAAACGTTCCAGGTTCCGTGAACTGCGCTCGTATTCATGTATGATGCTTCTGTTACACTCGCATTGGTCTGAACTTCTGTACCGTTTATCTGCCATCTGACATCTACTATTTGATTGATTGTGATATTGAATGACCTGTTTGCACCTACATAATCGTTTACAAGAGACTCTGGTGCATAGTCTGTTATTTCAGGAGGAGTGTTTATTTCAAACATAAAAAACGCATCGCCACCGCAATCCCAAATTGCGGGAGCACCTTGCCAATAATAGATATGCCCATCGGCAAAACCTAACCTGTTCCCGACATACTCTCCTATTGGACAAGGAATCGACTCCAACTCGTTCCATTCATCTTCTGAGATGCAGTAAGTATATGATTTGTTTCCCGGTGCTTCTCCCGTTAGGCCGCTTCCCCCACCTAGAGCAAAGATATAATTTGCATATTCATCCATCCAGTTTCCAATCCATAGCAATGATGCGCCATCCCCAACACCTTCGATTTCTGGTATGGGGTGCATATCTTCCCAAGTTCCGCTAGAATCAGTGCTGATGTTGTATCTAGAAAAGTTAGTAATCGGTTGATTCTCGTCTTCGCCTACTTCGCCCTGTAATGCATACAAATAAGTTCCCCCTGTCCAAACCAAGGACGCACCATCGTCTGTGACTATCCAAGTCAGATTTAGATTTTCCCATGATTTTGAGAATGGATTATAGCACGCAAAATAGCTCTTCTTGAGTTCATTACTACCCATTATCGCATATATTTTATTATCGTATCCGGACCACGTTATAGCATTACCCGCACCTTGAGGATAAGGGGTATCAGTCAATGGCGCCCAACTATTATCTGTGATGTTATAGCGGTAAAAATATTTCCTGTTGTTATCACTCTGCGCACCTCCAAACATGACATAGATATAATTGTTACTGTCCCAAGAGAGAGCTGTCCCACTCTTAGGTCGTGGTAAGTCACTATCCGATAAGTCACCCCATTTTTTAAGTGTCGTCCAGCTATCATTTGAAGGATCATATTCCCAAAAGTATGAGGAACCCGTACTGTGACTGCGTATAACATAGATGCTGTTGCCTGTGCCAACAACTGCTTCTCCAAATCCTCCTTGCTTTTCCGTATGCTTTTTTGGTATCCAGTCCCCCGCTAAACAAGATTTAGCTTCTGTTATATCACTGCCGGGACTATTATCGCTATCTGATGCTAAAACTATGGGGTATTTTGATTTACCCCTCTTCCCGTTCAATTCTTTATATGCTTTTTGGCTATATTCTGTTGTTTTTGGGGCTTTTCCAAAATTCACTATGGGCATCACTAAAGGATAAATGTCCTCCTCATCGTCTATTCTGTAGGGGGTATCGCAAATTCCTGTTGAGTCTATTTCTTCAGCATCAGGATATTTCTCTTCGTAATCGCTCCAGTAGTTGCCTAAGTAGCTCTCGTAAGTAGAGCCGTTATAGGTGTATGTTATTTTTTCTGTTGAGTTCCAGAAGTTAGAATCATAAGAACAAGCATTATACTCGTTAGCTATGAAATTGTTGAGATAGATTGAGTTCTTTTTTGAAGACCTATCGAGATATATCCCATAACAATTGTTCAAACAGTTGTTGCTTGTTACCGTGTTATTGCCAGATGACAATATGAGATGAATGCCACAATCATTATTTAAGTCGAGTAAGTTGCCAGTAATTGTATTTTGATTACTTGATTTGGCTAATAGGATTCCATCGAGTCTGTTTTTATTTACGATGTTATTTAGGATAATGTTGTTGTTTGACTCGTTGAGGATGATGCCATAATCGTTATTTGAGCAATTGTTGTTCGATATATTGCAGTAATCAGCATTATCTAGTCGTATTCCATAAGTTGTACCACCCACCGAAAATCCGCTTATATTCACATAATCTGCAGTCACCGAAAAGACGCGATAAGAAGAATTTACAGCCTGAACAATCGTGTCTTCTGGATTTCCCGAAGATGACATAATCGTTAAAGATTTGCTAACATCCACCTCCTCTGTATAAGTCCTAGGGTCAACAGTAATTGCATGCCCCCCTATAGTATCCAAATCATCTATCGCTTCCTGAATCGTTAAGAAGTTCTCACCTGTGTTGAGGTTGTGGACAGGTGGAGGCGTATGAGTTTCAAAGGTTCTATCTGATCCATAATCTGCTATTTCCGTGTTTGATACCATTGCCCTGAAGTGATAAATTGTTCCAGGGCTCAGGCAGGATATAGGTTCACTAAATGTCCCTGGTGACGATTTATACTCCTTAGGTGTCGAATTACTATAATTTGTTGTTGTCCCATATTCAAACCATGCCTGACAGTCAAGACAACCTGTTGAATCGAGGTTCCCACTTAGCGTTGCGCATGTTGTACCAATGCAGGATGCATTAAGCGTTGTTACCTGTGGAGGTCCTTCTATACAAAACGACCTAGCTAGACCATAAACTGTGCCTACACCATTTGATGCCGCCGCTCTGTAATGATAAGTTGTTCCTGGAATTAAATCATCGATGGCCTTACTAAATGATCTTGGTGATGATGTAGAGACCCTTGAAGTTGAACTTCCATAGGCCGTTGTTGTTCCGTATTCAAACCACGCTTGGCAACTAATAGAACCCGGATGTTTTTTCCATGTGGGCGCTCCTGTTGAATCAAGGTACCCGTTTAGCGTTGCTGGTGTAGTACCAACGCTGGATACAGAATAGGATGATACCTCTGGACGAGTGTAATCGCTACACACAGCCCAATAGGGTTCACATTTATCTGTGAGTGAAGTCCCATCACCACAACGATAACCGATACCGCCATGCCAACACGTGTAACGTTTAACCCCATCATGCCAAGCGCAACATCCGCCCCCATTTCCGCCTGCTCCTACATCTTCAATTGCCGCAAAGAAAAACAACGAGGTGAGTATTAAAGCAATCCAAACCGTTAGTTTCGATTTCTCAATTTTCGGATTGCGATCAATCATAATGACCATTCATAAGAATGATCATAAGCATATATAAAAGGTTCGAAAAATACACCCTAACAACGTATGTTTAATATGTATCACAATTGATAGGAATAACATGGAAGAGATTGAGATTAGCATCTTAAGATACCTCTTGGAAGAGGATTGGCCTGTTACGACAGAAATGGTTGCCAAGGAAATGGGTATAGCATGGAATACTGCTCAAGTTCATCTGTGGAAATTAGTAAGTCAAAGGGTAGTCAAAGGGAAGAAGGTCGGTCGTCAAAATCAGTGGATGATTACGGACAAAGGTAAAAATGTCCTTTTTGAGTCTCCTTAAAGGGTATAAAAAATTGACCCATAAAAGGTGACATATCGGGTGTGAAAAACTCAAAATTATGCTTCAATGTTACGTGTCTTATGAATTGAATGAGTATTGAGAACAAGGTAGCTCTTGGGTGTTCAAGACGTGCTGTTAATCGAATGGTAACGACTAGTAGAACGATTTAAGTATAGTACGTTATATACCTTAGTATAGATGAAATGTTACCACATGGCAGCCAGAAATGAAAGAAAATTAGAACTTTTGAAATTTATCGAGGCAGAAGAGGAAGTCACGCCAAGCCAAGTGGCGGACACCCTTGAATTAGAGATACATCATGTCAGAATGCTGCTATTGCGATATTGGAAGGCAGGTTTACTGTATCGACATAAGGTCAACAGAAAAACTAAACAAAGGGCTTATAGAATCTCTGAAAAGGGGATAGATCGGATAAAGTGGCTTGAAAATAATAAACCATCTTCTTTTGGACAAATGAAAAGGCTGACGTGTGCGTATCTACGCTCTCAGTAAGGGTATGTTTTTTTTTCGAGAGTGTGAGTAAATAAGACACGGGAAAAGTAAGCGCGCAGCGCTTTCTTCAACTCAAATCCGATATCGGGGGGTCAAGGGGGTTTTCTCCTTCTTAAAAACATCTCGCAAGGCGAAGCAAAATCTCTGATATATCGATCTCTGATACGATGGGTAAATACAGCGCGATTTTCTGATAATTTTGGCAGGCAGATGGAGAATTTGGTCGTCATAGACTTGAAGCGGCGGCAGTTCGAGCGGCAACAGGTTGAAATCTACTACCATAAATCCAACGGTAAAGAAACAGATTTTGTGCTTAAAGAGGGCGTGGATGTGAAGCAATTGATTCAGGTTACATATGCCCTTAATAGAGAAGAAATAGAGCTAAGAGAGTTTGACGGCATTATCAAGGCTTGCACTGAGCTGAAGTGTGATAATCTGGTGATAATCACGTGGGATTATGGTGGAGAAGAGGTGTATAAAGGGCATAGAATAGAGTTCGTACCTTTGTGCTGTGGTTGCTGGGGTTTTCGTGAGTGAAAGGACCGATCTAAGGCATCAATCCTACCAAAGAGGGAGAGGACATCGTTTGAATCTGCGAATGCAACAGGTGCATCAAATACTATATTATTTATGGGAGAATAAATAGTTTGGGGAACTCACAAATGATGATTTACCCGAGCGGTTTTTTTATGTTGCTATACAATTCTTTTAACAGGCTTTTCCGAAACTCTCTCAGAACAGGCAAATAACTTCGCGGGAGGAATAGCTTCAATTCGTTACTTATGGCTTTGTCGTCTATTTTTTCGACTTCACCCATCAGTTTGGCTTTGTGTGTAGCCACGATTTTCCGTGACATACCTGCTCTGAGCATGAAATAGAGGTCGAAGAAATCCCGCGACTTTTTGCGATCAAGAAGCGCACAGATCTTCTCTAGAACTATCAGATCCTCCTGAAGCGATAAAAGGAGATAAGAGGGCATAAATTCCTTAATTGTCTCTGATGATATCATTTTGCACCCATTTGTAAAAAGAAGGACGTCTAAAAAGAATCGTATTAGCTACAATTTTCTCTTTACTTAACTCTCTGAATTCAAGACTTTCGTAAAGGGGCTTCTTACCTAAGTTGACGGGATAGAGATAATCTACCAATGCCTTCTCTGGAGTGGCTAACAGGATCACCTCATTGCCTATTCTCGTTGGAGCATAGCCGGTATACGCATTCGTTTTGATTTTATGATAGATGAAAGCTTTTCCAGCCATGTCAAAGTTCCGTGTCGGTTTAGTCGTAGCCGCGGTTACGGCATAAACAGTTTCCGGGATTATCCTATGGTAGCTCAGGGCGGATTCAAAAGATACATATGAGGGCACAATCGAAAAAGTCAGTGATTTTTTAATTTTTCATCCATCATACCCGACATTTTCATCGTGTTTGCAAATAGTAAACAACCATAAACTGATTTCACATTAACTTCCTGTCCAAAATCCACACTATTCTTATCCAA